>OMIY01000239.1 GCA_900299215.1 bacterium
ACACCATCGTCACCGAATTTGGCGTCGCACGTCTGGCTGGACTTTCGGTCAGCCGCCGCGTCAAAGCGCTGATTTCTCTTGCCCATCCAGAAGATCGCGAGCTACTCATGCATCAGGCAATAAAATTTGGCTATATCTGATTGAGGCTTTAAAACGTTGCAAACAGACTGCATCCAAACTCAGCCAGTAACGCGCGATCGACGGATACTGATTGTTGATGACAACGCCGCGATTTTAAAGCTACTTGGCACACTGTTTACTGAGGAAGGCATTGACGTTCGGCTTGCTGGCAGTGCAGTAGAGGCCAAGCAACTACTTAGTGATGCGCAGGGGTGCTTTGACTTAGTTCTCACCGATATTGCTATGCCTGGTGAGAGCGGTTTTGATCTTTTAACTTGGATGAAACGCTCCGAATCGCCATTTCGAGAGTTACCCGTCCTTCTAATGACAGCACAGCTTCCTGAGGCGGAATATCGTCTGAAAGGCTTAGCACTGGGTGCTGTGGATTACGTTGTGCGTCCCCTCGAACTACGCGAACTAGTTCTACGCTCAATCAATGCCATTAGCCATTTCCAAAGAATCAAACATCTCGAACATATGCTCCAAGACGCAGGCAATTTAGCTACTGTTGGACGTTTGCTTGCGGCATCGAGCCATGAGATTAAGAACCTTGCCGCGCTCGTTAATCTAGCATCTGACCGTTTAACCCGCTTACTAGCCGGCGCAGACATTGATCCACAAGCTAGGCACTTGCTCAAAACACTAACAGAGTCGTCCTCGCTACTGACGGATGTAGCACGCAACACAGCTTCCCTTTTGGATCCACCCGGTACCAACGTGCGTCCTATAGATACCCCTGTTCTAGTGCAAAGTATTGCTGAATTAATGCAATCACGGGTTCAACCCAACCTAATAACGACGAAGATGGCTCCATTGTGGGCATTGGGCCACGCTAATCGGGTTAAACAGGTTTTGATTAACTTAATATTGAATGCTTCCGAAGCCATCAACGAGCTCACCCCCCCTGAAGGTGGCCACATAGATATCAACATTAAATCCACTGACCATAAGGTTGCGATTGAGGTCCATGACAACGGCATCGGATTAACGACTCCTGGCGTTCGGACCGATTTTCAACCCTTTACAACCACCAAAAAGTTGCGAGGTGGGCAGGGCCTAGGACTTTGGCTTTGTGCACGCCTTCTAGAGGGTATGGGCGGTCAGCTAAGCCTTAAGTCTAACGGAGTTGGCAAGGGGGCTGTGGCTACAATTTCATTACCTGCGGCCGCTGCTCCCACAAAAGATGATACGATTGATTTGAGTCAGTATTTTATTAACTAAACTGAACTAGATCACGGAGCGCGCCATGGCGCTTGGGACAGCCAATGCCATCCCTGTCATTAATTTGGCTAAATTTGATGCGAGCGAAAAGCGGCGTCGCGAACTTGCCATCGAGCTTAATCGTGCTGCCATCAATACAGGATTCTTTTATGTTTCGGGGCACGATGTAGACCCACAGTTACAAATTCAATTAGAACAGCTGACTCAGCAATTTTTTGCTCTACCCTTAGCCGATAAGATGCAATTACGAATGGCCCTTGCCGGACGCGCATGGCGAGGATATTTTCCAGTTGGAGGAGAGCTCACTTCAGGCCTACCTGACCTCAAGGAAGGTCTATATTTAGGCCAGGAGCTACCTGCTAGCCATCCCAAAGTTATTGCTGGGGTGCCCATGCATGGCGCCAATCTTTTCCCCCAACTCGAAGGGTTTAAAGAAACCGTACTAAGTTATATGAATAGCGTGACTGAATTAGGTCACCGACTTATGCGCCTGCTTAGTTTGAGTCTTAATCTTGATGAGAACTACTTCAACCATCATTTTACCAATGACCCGCTTTTACTGTTTCGCATCTTCCATTACCCACCGCCAAAAAAGCCGGATGAGGTTCGATCGTGGGGAGTCGGGGAACATACCGACTACGGACTTCTAACTATACTGAAGCAGGACAACTGTGGCGGCCTCGAAATCAAGCGCGATGGCCTATGGATCGAGGCACCTTACATCGCCAATACCTTCGTATGTAACATAGGCGACATGTTAGAGCGCATGACGGGTGGACTTTACAAATCAACCTTACATCGGGTTCGGAATGTATCCGGTAAAGACCGCTATTCGTACCCGTTATTCTTTGACCCAGGATTTGATGTAAAGGTCGGGTTACTGCCAGGATGCTCCATCAAGGGTGATCCTCTTAAAGATCGCTGGGACCAGCGTTCAGTCCACGAATTCACTGGAACTTACGGCGACTACATATTAGGGAAAGTTGGCAAAGTATTCCCAGATTTGGTTGCCGGCACCTCCTCTAACCAAGCAACTTAACTTGGAATTTCACCGTAACAATACCAACCCCTTAATTTCCCTCAAGTAACCTCAGCTGATTACCGATACGCCCATAATGGGCTAAGACGCCCAATTTTGGTTTTGGAGAGCATGATATGTGGTTAAAAACGATACTCGCAACTCTTGCAACTTTTGCATGGTCCCATACGACTTGGGCTCATGCTCGTCTCAAACCCAATTCGACGCTTAATCCACGGACCACAAGTTCTGGCGAAAAAGTCGGACCGTGTGGTGCTACGACTCCAACTACAGACCCGACTAAACGCACCACTCTAGCACCAGGTCAGAAACTGGTCGTGAGTTGGGAGGAAACAATCAATCACCCAGGAAGTTTCCGCATCGCGTTCTCAAAAGACGGCTTAACTGGGTTTGATAACAACATTTTGCTTAACAATATTCCTGACAATAACGATACGCCGGTCAACTATAGCGATCCGACGACTTATCACCAGTTTTCCGCTACTGTGACCTTGCCACAGGAACAGTGCGAAAACTGCTCGATACAATTGATCCAAGTAATGACCGATCAAGGTGGTAAACCCTATTTCTCGTGTGCAGATATACGCATTAGTACGACCGCACCTAAGCCAGTCTCCCCGCCCCCTACTCCTACCCCAGGGCCGGCGCCAGCGCCCACGACCACGCCTGATGCCCCAACTAATTTAAAGGTCAAGATCACTCCAAAGACCTAGAAAGAACCGAACCCCATGAACCTTAAATTGAAATCATCAGCCATGACTCGCATGATCCTGATAAGCACACTGTCACTCTCGGCCTGCGGCAAAACCACAGAGACTGCTGGCGGCAATGCGCGGGCTCCGGCAAGTGGCAAGAATTCAACCATCACCTTGACTTGGGACGCCCGCACTGGCAAAGCGGCACAGTCGTTCAATGTCTATGGCATGCCCACACCGGAGGCGGCAGAAATCCCAGTGGTTTCATTCAAGACTGATCTCAAGGGATTTGACCCAAAAAATCCTCGCTATATACTAGATACGACTAACAGTGTCCTGATGCCATATGTCGGGAAGAATTTTTGCTTCACCGTCACGGCTGTGGTCGATGGCATTGAGTCAAAACCGTCTCAACCATCGTGTCAAAAGATATAATATCGTGGAGAGTTGTTGTTGGACACTTTAGCTGCTGATCTGTTCACAGTACAAAATCTGATCGCTTTGATTTCCCTGGCAGCGCTGGAGATTGTGCTAGGAATTGACAATATCGTTTTTATTGCAATCATTACCAGTAGGCTTCATAGATCCCAGCAAGGACGCATGCGTCGCGTTGGTCTCGTGTTGGCCATGCTGCAGCGCATACTGCTATTATTCGCTATTGGTTGGGTCGTCAGACTCACGGAACCTCTATTTAGCGTCCTGGGCCACGGGGTTTCCGGTCGTGACCTCATTCTGATTGGCGGAGGTATGTTCCTTATTGCCAAGGCCACATTCGAAATTCATGGCACTATTGAAGGAGAGCATGGACAAGACCATGATTCCGCCAAGACTAAACAAATAAGCGCGGCTGCCGTTTTGGTTCAAATTACTCTTCTAGACGTTGTCTTCTCTTTAGACTCGGTAATCACAGCCGTCGGCATGGTGAATAACTTGACCATCATGGTGGCAGCGGTTATTGCTTCTGTCGCCGTGATGGTACTTTTTGCAAACCCAGTCAGCGAATTCATAGTGCGGCACCCCACTATCAAGATGCTAGCCTTATCATTTCTGCTACTGATCGGTGTGGTTCTAACGGCAGACGGTACTGGACATCATGTTGAGAAGGGATACATATACTTTGCCATGGGGTTCTCGATCCTGGTCGAAGTCCTGAATTTTAGACTTCGCTCAAAGGTCAAAAGCTCATCGGCCCTACACTAACTTGAACCGATGAACTTACTGTCGCTCCATCAAGTCGCCGGACCAGAACTACAGCGCTCTAAAGCTGGAATATGCCGCTCGGCTGAAGCCCTTTTGATCCACTGCAAAGTGTCAATTATATCTGGCTCTGTGGTTTCATGGATCAATTTGTCAAGCAAGACAACGTTGTCTTTTTCGGCTTCCAAACTGACCTGGCACGCAGACAGTACACTTAGGTACATGACCGCCGCTGGCTCGTACACCGCGGCAGGCGTCATGCCGCGGGCAATATAAAGATCTGCAAGATGGTCCAGATGCCGCCTCTCGGAATCGAGTAAGTTGCCAAACGGTCCAACTTCTCCAAACTGTTCGATGATGCCCTCATAACGAATATAAGCCTTGAGTTCGTCTTGATAGGCTTCATCGAGTAAAGCCCTGGTATCGGTCGCAGCCAAAGCAATCGTCGCTACAAATGAACACAAAGCACTGAGCCAAAATTCCCAACGAAATCCTTTAAACATGAAATCCTCCGAAGATATTGCACCACAATATCGCGCCTAATGGCGCACACGTCGGGTGTTGCAAGATCTGCTCCTCATTTTTAGATCGACGCAAAAATACTGTAAGTTCTTTCGTCAGCACGATCGAATCCATACAACCTGGTCAAAAATACTCTCAATACTTTCAAATGCTTAAGCGGGTTCAAAACTTGCAGACGCGGTCTCTCGGAGGAGTTGCTATGCTACGTGTAGTCATCGTGTTTTCCTTGGTGCTTTCATCGATCACTTTAACACCTGCTTGCGGTCACAGTAGGGGATCGAACGCTACTGCTACCGTCGAGCTCAGCAATGCCACACACGCTTGCTACCAACTCGCTAACTTTGAACTTTGCGTACCTCATCCAGGTCGGGACCGCGCGATCGTCGCAAGATCGCATATGTCGGCGGAAGAAATTAAAGTAGCTGTGACGAAGTTCTCAGGCGTAACTGAGAGCAACACGCTACCCAACGCGCTGGGCCCGGACACTTACGATGTTACATCTCTTTTTCCATCATTCATCGCGACTCATTTTAACACCCTTGCAAACTTCAGCGGTCCAAACTGCTACAATACGGCACTACTCGCAACTGGTGGATTACCCCAGGAAGATCGACGCTACGTTAGCCAAGAGGAGTTCGATCTCATCCTCAGCCAGCAGTATGAGGAAATTACACCGGATCAAGCAAAGTTTGGCGATGTTCTCGTTTACGATGCAAGAGGTTCACGAGAGCACGTAGCCGTCTATTTAGGGCAGAATTTGATTTTCCACAAAAAGGGAGTCTTGAAAGGCTATGGTTATCGCATCACAGCGATCGATAATGCCTACGAATACGAACCTGGTGAATGGACTGAATCACCTATAAAGATGTTACTGCTACCAGCAGACAACGGCGTGATCGCAGCACCGCGCGCTTACTATCGTCTACGCGAAAAGTCATCAAGCATGCAGTCTAATCA
>OMIY01000240.1 GCA_900299215.1 bacterium
ACAAGCCTTCGCGCCTTGATGATCTCCAGCATCGAGCGCATTTCTGCTCCTTCAGGATCATGGATACTGTCACCAAATGCCGAGATTTCAAGATAGACATTTGGGTAGCGCGAAGCTAACTCGAACACTTTCTCGCTAAAGCTATAACCCTCGTGATTAAAGTCATAACCTAAGTGCCCCATGATAAAGGGGACCTCTGGATACTTGGCGATGGCTCGCTCAAGGCCTGCCGGGTCGTAACTTTTAATGTAGTTTTCCTGCTCAGAGCCATCTTTAAAATCAGTGAGCTTTCGCAGCGGTGACGAACCTATGTGGTGATAAACCGGAACATGACGATCCCTTGCCACCTCATAGACGCTGTCATATCGTTCATCACTGAGTGGTATCGAATTGTGAATAAATGCTAACTTGATGCCCTTCATCTGCGGATGACTCAGAGCTTTACGCAATTGATCGAGCTGCTGCCCTTCATTTTTATCCCATTCCTGCATTTTGATACTGGCTAGACCGAAAAAGTAGGGCTTGCCGCGGTGGTTCCAGTTGCGCTCGTCATCAAGGTACTGAATTACCGACTCATTACTGGTGACGCCCCAGGTCATCGGAGCATACACGGCAAAAAGACCAACACGATTAATGCCGGCTTGCTCCGCTTCCGTTTTGATCCCAATAAACTTACCGTAAGGATTTAATAGAAAATTTGCCGCCACGGTCAGCGAGAAATCTTTTAATTTCAGCGGCAAAAAATTCGGCAGGGTCTTGCGCAGAAAGTCCCGTCCTATGGGCCCAAGATCTTCGTAACGGCCAGGATGCATATGGAGATCAACAACGTCGATCGGCTCGCCCATATAGATCACCGATTTTCCGGAAGTCAAACTGGGATCGTCCGCCGTAGAAGCGCCATCCTGACTGCGAGATTCGCTGCCGGTCTCACTGTGGCGACAAGCCCCCATGAAGAGAACGATTGAAAAAAGAATAACCCATCGCTTGCTACCGACCATCATCGCTGCTCCGTCAGGTTGACTTTCTAAGTGTCTAACCGATCCAGCAGCGATCCACAAGTAGACCGATATTGACCTAATGGGCTACCGGTGTGGTCGTTGCTGGTTCTAGCGGCGTGGTTGCCGGGGACGGCAAGGGCTTGTCGACAGGACGGTTCAGCTTCTCATCCCAGATCACAGAGTCATCGTCCGGCAGACGCATGGCAGCCAGCGGCACGTGACTGACTGCAGCACTGGCAAAAATTCCAGCCAGCGAGGCCTTCAGTAGTGGCGCTGTGGTCATCGCAGTTTCCTGAGTCAAAACCAATGGAAAGATCAGATCGCGTGTTGGATTTTCGCGCCAGATTCCAACGAATTCCTTGAAAAGCGTATCGATTTCCTTGCGGGTCAAATAATCGACACTGGCCAAACTGAGGGGAATCTCGACCAATGGCCCAGCTCCGGTTGAGATCACGTAAGGCTGGCTGTGGGGTGTAACCTCAGACCAAAGCGACTTAGCCCAAGCATAAATTGGGAAATGCCGTAAACGCCGTACCAACAAATCTGGTGCTACTGCCGAAAGATCGTAGCGGATTCCCGCTTTGGTTGCAGCTTCATGAATCGCTTGCGAAGCCATCCAACCCTGTACGGCAATGCCGCGAGGACGACCCAAACCATTGGATTCAAAGAGTTTGAGTGACTTTGTAAGTAACTTGTCGACATCAACGTCTGGATAAATATTGAGAGGAACGTCACCGCCGCAGTCCACCTGACAGTCACCCGGAGCAGCATTGGGGCTCCAAAAAGTTGGTGCAGGTCGGTAGATAACGCCAGCTGCGTGAGCGAGAGACTTCCACGGTCCAATCAACAGCGCCGCCTGGTCTTGGGGCTGCATCTGTGTACGGATGGCCGCGACAATCTGCGCAGCATTTGCCTTAGGCTTCGTAAAATATGCGGGACTTATCAGATGCACCACTGATAAGTCAGGATACTCGCGACGAAATTCTTCAAGAGCTGTCAAATTATGGGGGGCAATCTCACGCCCCTCCCACACAATTGCTAGAAGTAAACGGAGCTTACCTGTGTCCCCGTCCCCGCTCCCATCCGTTGGATAGGTCGGCCGCTCGCTACTCATGGCACCACCAAGTAGGCAAAGTGCTACAAGTAGTACTGAGCCCAGGCTTCGCCACCATAGGGAGTTTCGACGTGATGCAGTTTTTGCGTGCTTCATTTCTGGTTCCCGAGTTGCAAATGCAACCATATGGTAGCCATCGGCAGATGGCGGTTGCAACCTTAAGGTGTAGGCAAAAACTGCCTTGTACAAGGGTCAGCAACACGCCGAATTATTGGACAAATTCTAGGAAGTTCTAGAGATCAGTCAAAGTCGACCAAGCCGTCGTAGGGCCATGCCACTGGACTTTGCCTTCCCCCATGACCAACAAGTGGTCGCAAAGCCCCTTAATTTCGTCAGCTCGATGACTAACGTAAAGCGCCGGTGTCCCTCGACTTTGCAGAGTGGTTTTGAGCAGGCCTAAGTATTGGTCGCGACGCCTCGTATCGAGAGCTGAAAATGGCTCATCGAGAATGATCAATTGGCTGGGCACCAGCAAAGCTCTGGCTAAAGCGACTAGTTGCTTCTCGCCACCGGACAGCTGACTGGGCTTTTTACTCATAAGTGCTGTCAGGCCGAACTCTGAGGCAATTGAAGCAACGTTGCTAGTACTAAAAGCGTTGACTGCTAAATTTGCTGCCACCGTCAAATGCGGTAGAAGCAAACTGTCTTGAGGGACCCAAGCAATTTCGCGCCTTGATCTCGGCAGCCAGGTACTTCTCTCGGTATCAAAGATAACCCTGTCACCAAGATTAAATCGTCCGCAAACTAATAATTTATCTTTTAGCCCTAGCAAGATCTCGGTGACCGTGCTCTTGCCACTCCCTGATGGGCCGTAAATTCCGGTGATGTGTCCTTGCCAAGACAGATTCATGCTCAATGAAAATGATTTTTGTTTATCAGAGGTTTGATAATCAAAATACATGTCAAAACAAATCATGCTTACACTGCCCGTATCGCACTGTAGTGACTTAGGGAGCGACTAGCTATGGTCGCTATGATTGCAAGTATGAGCGAGACTGTTGCCAAAGACCATGCCGTATACTCATCGCCATTCATCACACTGTTATAGATACCCACAGCTAAAGTTTCCGTTTCACCTGGAATAGAACCAGCAACCATGGTGGTTGCACCAAATTCCCCCAATGCCCGTGCCGCAGCTAAAAGCGCTCCAGCTCCGAGACCGCGCGCAGCCAGAGGAAGCGTTACCTTCCACCAACATCGCCACGGCGAAAGGCCCATGGTCTCTGCCATCGATTCCAAGCGTTGCGGCACCGACGCGAAGGATTCCATGGCTGCCTTTAGGTATAGAGGAAACGAGATCACCATGGCTGCGACCGCTGCAGCTTGCCAACTTAGAAGTAGTGGCT
The DNA here is from genome assembly GCA_900299215.1 of bacterium. Classification (GTDB taxonomy): domain Bacteria; phylum Bdellovibrionota_B; class Oligoflexia; order Oligoflexales; family CAIYRB01; genus CAIYRB01. Next base: position 3,459 of record OMIY01000240.1, read on the forward strand.
TGTCGGAGACAGCAAGCCAGAATCTGCCTAAGATCCCGCGGGGAGACATCAGCATTAGAAGCATCAGACCTATTGCTACTGGTGGCAATGTCAGCGGCAAAAGCAAAATACCTTCGACCAAGAATTTGCCAGTAAAGTTGCGACGGGTTAGATACCAAGCAAGTGGCGTGGCAAGGATGACGACGACCAAGGTAGCAAGGAGCGCCACTTTTAAACTCACGATGACACTGAGCATCACAACCGACATCAAAGCCGCCTAAATCCCCTGAGCTCAAACAATTTGAGATTCGATGGTGAAGTTAGATGGTTGATAAAGGCCGAAGCCGTACTGAGGTTAGGACTCCGACTTAATGCTGCCGCTTCATAGTGAATGGGCTCCGAATCAGAGTCATCAGAGGTATATGCAATTGCCACCTTGCTCCGAGCAATTGGAACATCGGTGACATAGACAAAGCCTGCATCAACCGCACCACTCGACACTAAAGCTAGAACGGCTCGAACATGAGTGGCACTAACCAACTTTGTCCGTAAAGGCTCTAATATCTCGTGTTTAGCGAGTAGAGCGCGGCCGTAATGTCCCGCTGGCACTGTTTTTTCAGCGATCGCGATCCGTCTTATGCGTGGACTTAATAAGTCTCGAAGACTAGTGATCGTTGCAGCATGATTATTAACAACAGCACGCGGCACAATGAGCGCAAGGCGATTACCGATGATCCGACGACGGGAACCGGCGGCGATCAATCCTGCAGCCGCGATTTTATCCATGGTTAAATCGTCAGCAGTGATGACTACGTCGAACGGTGCGCCAGCCAAAGCCTGCTGGGCCAAAGTCGAAGAAGCTGCCGCACTCAGACGAACACTCGACGAGTTTTCCTCACTAAACTTGTCTGCCGCAGCCTGAATGACTTCGGTCATGCTAACAGGAACGCCAACAAGGAGGCCTCCAGCCAAGGCCTGACTCGCACTCGGGATTAGCGCGAGCAGCAAGAACAGCTTGTAGACCTGAGGGAAGACAACCCGCATTAGAGTTTACTGAATGTTTAAATCTGTAACGTAAACTGGAGGAATGAATTTCGGAGCAACCGGATAAAAATAGCTCTTGAAATCACTCAAATCGGGGCTTCCCGCCAAGCGGTAAGTTCTTACCCAAATATCGGCTAACACCTGCGCTCCAACTCCCAGGCGTTCGGTTATTAGTGGACGAAAGTTAACAGCAACCGAGGCTGCATCTTTACGTTCGGCAGGTATGCGCATGCCACGTTCATTACTACTGGGCTTAAGGATCGCAAATTTCTTATCGATCATCCGAAGGCGCTCGAGTTGTTGATGACTGTCCAAGCCCTCAGCTTCAGCCAATATCATGGCAAAGTCATCGTTGTCTCCGCGCAGCTCTTGCGGAATCGAAGCTTTGATTTTTTGCAACTCACGTCTCGGCAAAGCCGCCTTGTACACCTGCGAGACCAGTTGCAAGTCTAGCGCATCGACGATGTTGCTCTCGAAATAACCGTGCAAACCACCGTGCCCTCGCTCGTACCCGTCATAGTCACTAGACGTATGCATGGGTTGAGCCAAATCACCGGCAAAGTGCCCCATAATTCCACCAACCATAAGGGCTTCGTTGACCGCATCGATTTTTGTCGTCTTGTCTTTAGCCTGGGCCGCTTGCTGCAATGCTGAAAGCATCATCATTTGCAGCTGCTTCATGCGCAGATGTGCAGAACCTGCTGTAGCTACCGCGTCGTGCCGGCGCGTTGGAAGTTCTGTACAAATTTTTTCTTGCTCATGACTTTTACAAAAGTTTTGCACAGCAGCGACCATACCAGGAAAACTCCGAGGTAACGTCGCAAAAGACGGCTTGCTGCTCAGGTACTCCATATCAATGAAGTGCGTATTGGAATTACTCTCAAAAGTGACTTGATCAAGTTGCTTCCATACGATGTCAGGAACGTTAGCCAAATGCGCCAACATGGCCTCTTTTTCCCGCAGAATCCGCGTCAAAGAGGATTTGGGTCCAAGTTCGTCTTCGGCCAAACGCGCTGCTACGATTGCAACGTGATCATGTCCACGCTCTCCCCAGGCCAACAGAGGCTGACTTGAAAAGATCGTTATGACTAGGGAAATACAAGCAAGCGCGAGCCTACGTACCATGAATCGAAGTCCTAAAAATTCGGCGGCCGGAAGAGTAGGCACTACCCTAATGAACTGAGGCCTAAATGGCTACCCTTTTTAAGCCTGAAGTTGATTGCTGCCAACATTTTTTGCAGCAAGTGAGAAAAATATCCGACCTCACGGCTTGGTAATGGTCCCAAACTTATCCACAGTTGTTGTTGATAAGTGCCGTTTCGACGCCCGGAAGTCCCTCGCATTAAAGAGGTTTAGCCGGATCGCCTAAAGAATAAGCACTTGTGCGAAATTGGCTAATCTGCGAAAGTCGAAAACCGCTTTCGCTAAGGGAGCAATGAAGGTTGTATGACTAGTCAGGCAACGCTAATAAGTGCCATCGAAGGCAACAGTCAGTGGCTGGATGGCGGAGCTATGTTCGGCAACGTGCCGCGACCGCTTTGGGAGAACTGGACGGAAGTCGATAGCCGTGGGCGTATCCATTTGGCCTGTCGGGCTCTCCTGATCGAGCATGACGGTAAAAAGATTCTTTGCGAAACTGGCATTGGCGTCTTTTTTGAGCCCAAATTGGCTGAGCGCTACGGTGTTGCTGAACGCGAACACAAATTGCTCGCCAGCCTAGCTGCGCTAGGAATCGACGAAGGCGACATTGACGCCGTCATTTTGTCGCACTTGCATTTTGACCATGCTGGTGGCCTA
>OMIY01000241.1 GCA_900299215.1 bacterium
ATACATACTTTATGTCATCCGCGTACTTATTTGAGGTCGGGGGGGGGGACTACAGGTGCAGATGTCGCAAAATCTAGTGATTCGAAGCGCTGACGTGGATGGTTTGGAAATCTCTTGGTTTGCACCAATTTGTAGCGATGATTTTGAATACCTGGGTGTGCCAGACGATCATCTTAAAAGCAGTTACGAACATACTCGGGAAGTTTTGCTGAATGCTGAGCGACTCGGATTCAACAATATTTTATGTCCATCATCCTACCAAGTTGGCCAAGATACTCTGACATTTGCAGCGGCGATGGCTCCACAGATAAGCAAGTTAAGCCTGCTAGTCGCAGTTCGCTGCGGCGAGCTGCATCCGCCAATGTTGGCTCGCACCCTAGCAACTCTTGATCACATATTAAAGGGCCGACTTACGGTAAACATCATCTCGTCAGACTTACCAGGCCAAAACCAGGCGTCAGCGGAGCGTTACCAAAAGAGCCGTGAGGTGATTCAGATTCTCAAGCAATGCTGGACTCGCGAGCGACTCAATTTCGATGGTGATTTCTATCAATTCCATGACCTAAGCACTGAGCCGGTGCAACCCTATCAAGTGGGTGGCGGACCACTCTTGTATTTCGGTGGTATGTCGGATGACGCACGCCAGTTAGCTGCGGAGCATTGTGACGTGTTCCTTATGTGGCCTGAGACGGAAGACCGCCTCCGGGACGTCATGGCTGACCTCAGCCACAGAGCTTTAAGTTTTGACCGAAAGCTTGACTTTGGTTTGAGAGTGCACGTGATCGTGCGCGAGACTGAGGCCGAAGCTAGAGCCTATGCACAAAAACTTGTTTCTAAGCTTGATCGTGAAACCGGTGACGCCATCCGCGCTCGGGCACTTGACGCAAAATCATTGGGCGTGGCGCGCCAAACCGAAATGCGCGCTGCAGCAGATCATGAGGGCTACGTTGAGCCACACCTTTGGACCGGAATCGGCCGTGCCCGTTCCGGTTGCGGAGCGGCTTTGGTTGGCAGTGCAGAGCAAGTGCTGGAAAAACTTCGACGGTATCAGCAAATGGGTATTCGCGCCTTCATTCTGTCAGGCTACCCCCATCTGCAGGAGTGCGATTATTTTGCCAAATTAGTATTGCCCCATTTAAAGACGGCAAAACTAGCGGAAATTCAAGGTCGCATTCCTAAAGAAACACCGTTCACACCACTAGGTCGAGGAAAACGCCGATGATCGCAACTGATACACAGAAACATAAGGTGCCAGCTATCTCTGTAGGGGGTTCTGAGCTAAATCTAACGCGACTGGCCTTCGGTGCTTGGAGGCTAAGCGATACCCGCGGTCCAGAAGGAAAACGTTTAACCACTGGAAACGTCGCAGACCTAATCAGTCACAGTTTAGGACTTGGAATCACTACGTTTGACCATGCCGATATATACGGTGATTATAGCTGTGAAGAGATATTCGGAGCCGCAGTCGCTGAGCTAGGCATCAACCGAAGTCGCCTACAACTTGTCAGCAAGTGTGGGATCAAGTTGGTTAGCGCTCGACGTCCCCATCATCGGAACAAATCTTACGACACGAGTCGTGAGCACATCTTAACCTCAGTTGAGCGTTCATTGCGCAATCTGCGTACTGATTACTTGGATCTGCTGTTAATTCATCGGCCCGACCCGCTGCTGGATCCTAGCGAAGTTGCCTCCGCCTTTGAATCTCTGAAAACTGCTGGCAAGGTTAGGTTTTTCGGGGTCTCGAACTTTTCGCCGATGCAGGTAGAAGCTCTCCAGTCTTATCTGCCGATGCCTATTGTAAGCAATCAGGTCGAGCTAAGTCCCCTAGCGCACCAGGTGCTTACAGACGGTACTTTGGACCATTGCTTGAAGATGCGTATGACGCCCATGATCTGGTCCCCTTTGGCGGGCGGTCGCCTCGTCACTGGCAAAGCAGCGATAGACATCCGAGTACGCGAAGTTTTAACCCGGATAGGTCATGAGCTAGGTGGTGCGAGCGTTGATCAGGTGGCCATAGCCTGGGCTCTGCAGCATCCAAGCCGACCTATTATCGTTACCGGAACAACGGTAGCTGAGAGACTGTCAGCTGCAGCATTCAGCGCCACAGATATCAAACTTAGCCGAGAGCAATGGCATGAGGTGTGGTCTGCTGGTATGGGTCACGAGGTACCGTAACCGATGCCGGTGGCCTCTCCCCCTCGGAAAATGAAGCTGTGGAACATGGTCGCCTATGGATGTGTCGACATCTATGGCGGTGGCGCATTTTTTCTAATCGGATCGCTCTACCTGGTATTTTTGACGGTTGTCATCGGACTGTCGCCAATTTATGCAGGGACTATTATCCTATGCGGCAAAGTTTGGGCAGCATTTGCGAATGCCGCAGCAGGTTATGTTTCGGATCATACGCGAAGCCGCTATGGACGAAGGCGAGTCTTCTTCTTGTTTGGTATGGTTCCGATTTTTGGGATTTTATGGATGCCGGTTACTTTGAGTACCGCACGTTGGACCTTTTTTTACCATCTTTTCGTATATCTAGTTTACAATTCTCTCTTTGCCCTCACTAAGGTTCCCTACAACAGTATCCTAGCTGAAATGACTGATGATTATCGAGTACGCTCAAAAGCCATGGGGGTGCGAATGATGTTTTCCCAGGCTGGAATGCTCGCCGCAGCATTCGTCCCGCTCACTATCATCAATCGCACAGCTACGATCAAGATGGGATATGCGGTGATTGGCTGTGTATTCGGTCTTTTGTTTTCTGTACCATGGCTCATAGCTTTTCTCGGTACCTGGGATCATGGGACAAACGTCTACAGAGCCAGCACTCTTGGCGTAGAGATGAGAAAATTAGTACGCGATTTTTGCTCAACTGCCCGCAATCGCACTTTTGTGCTTCACATGGGAATGTACCTTATGACATTCCTAAACATGGACATATTTAACAGCGTGGTGCTTTTCTTTGCGACTAGTGGTTTAGGTCTCAATATGGAGCACTCACGAGACTTGATCACAATCGTTCAAGGTAGCCAGCTGTTGGCCATTCCGGTTGTAACCTGGGCGGTCTGTCGCTTTGGCAACGCTAGGACCTTTCGCGGTAGTCTAATAATTTGGGGAGCGGGCATTTTAAGTCTAGCTGTGACTCCATGCGGCGCCAGTTTAGGTCGCCTTGGTGTCTGCGCCGTGCTTACCGGCCTGGGCCTTTCTGGGGCTATGATGATTCCATGGAACATTCAGTCCTTTGTCGCTGATGTAGACGAATTAATTACTGGTGAACGCCGGGATGGACTGTATGCAGGTGTGATGCAGTTTGTCCGGCAAATAGCCATAGGTCTTGGACTCTTCGCAACTAACGTTATGCTTGAACTATTCGGATTTAGTAAGGGGAGCGAAGTCCAATCAGTCACATTTGGCCAATATTTACGGGTTTTTATGATTGTGACGCCAATTAGCTTACTAGGCGTCGCTATCCTTATTTCGCGTCGATTTTTGCTCGATGCAGCTGCTCACACGGTACTACTGAAAGAACTGACACGGCTTCGATCTGG
>OMIY01000242.1 GCA_900299215.1 bacterium
CTCCAGCGGCAGCAGCTCCAGCAGCCCCAGCAGCCCCAGCAGCCCCTGTAGTTCAGGCTCCCATGACAGTTGAGCCGGCAGTGGAGGGCACGCCTGATTTGGCTGGCGAAGAGACAGAGGGACTCAGTGCGCAAGCAACGTCGGAAGTCCCCAGCTTAGGTGGTCGTCCCATCACTCTCAAGGAGTTGAAACTTGAGGATGCTTCGCTGACCTCGGTCATTCTTGAACTCGGCAAAATGAGCAATATCAACTTCGTCATAGGACCCAATGTCCCTAAGACGAACATCGACATCCATATGCAAAATGTTCCTTTTAATGATGCCTTGAATGCGGTCTTGGCGACTAATCAGTTGACCGTGGTGCAACTTGGGCCAAATCTTTATCGCATCGAAAAAGCTAAAATTATTTCCGACGAGCGGGATGCCGAACAAATTCGACGTGTCGCGGAACTCAAAATGACGCCGACTAAGATCTTAGTTCATCGGCTGTCTTTCGCTTTGGCAGATGATGTTAAGAAACTGCTCGATGAAATGTTAAAGCGAAATGGCAATAACCAAGCTCCAATTGTCGTTCAAAGTGACAAAAGAACTAACTCTGTCATTGTCAATGCACCTGCTGGAGATTTGTCGACGGTAAAGGCTCTTCTTGAACGCCTCGATCTGGAGACTCCTCAGGTGCGCATTGCCACGCGGATCGTAGAACTTAAGAAAGACAATCAAAAGAACTTAGGCATTAGCTGGGGCGTGCCACTTAATTTTGATCAAGGGCGTGGACTTGGATTTGGAAATCTAGTATTTCCGAATTCAATGCTCTCCAAATTCACTATCGACGCTGGCGGGGCAAATAAAAAAATTGGTACTTCCAACATATTTTTTGGCAGCGCCAACAATTCGATGGCTCTGGACTTAGCTCTAAGTGCAGAGGAAGTCAAAAACACCGCTGAAGTCCTGCAGTCAAGTAGTCTCATTGTCGGTGACAACGAAAAGGCGACCATTATCGCAGGATCTACCGATTTTTTTGCGCCGCCACCAGTGTTAGGTGGTGGTGGAGCACCTGGTCCAGGTTTGCAGGCCGATAACACGGTTGAATACAATTTAACGGTCAAGGTGACACCTCATATCACCGCTGATGGTGCAGTGCAGATGGATCTGGATGTTAGATCTGATACTCCCGGACCTGCCAAAAGCGCACAGGCCAGAGCAGCCAGGGTAAACCGTCAGGTCACGACTAAGATGATCCGTCGCAGCGGCGAGACTGCAGTGATTGGCGGTATTTTTAATAATGAACGAAGTAAATCACACAAGGGTGTCCCAATCCTTTCTAGTATTCCAATCATTGGTGCACTCTTCAGAAATTCAGAATCAACTGACGAGAAGAGAGAACTCATGGTGATGGTGACACCGACGGTGATCACTACCGCCAAGACTTTTGAGACAGCACCATCGGCAGATGCGGCGTCTCCTGTTCCAGCCTCTCAAGAGTTCACTGCTCCAGCACCCGCAAATAATGTTCCGGCCAATAATACTCCAGCAAATGCAGGTGGCGGTCAGAATGCCCCTGCCAATGCGGGAGGCAACAATGCCGGTGGTAATGTAAATCAGCAAGCTAACGCTGCTAATAACGGTGGAGGCAACTTTGCTGGAGGGCTAAATGGCAACTAAACTTTATCTGCAGGCGATAAATGAAGGCAATTTGCGTTTGGGAATCCTCATATTCGGATTAATGCAACTCAGCAGTTGTTCCGCGAAGCCCGAAAACAGCCCATCTGGTGCATGCACATTGAGCTGTGGAAACGCTCGCGTGGCGGCAGCCGAATTTACTGTCAAGCGGATGAATACAAGCCCCATAGCCATTAAATGCACAGTGGGACAACCACTATCAGCCCCTCTAACTATCCGCTACAGAGTGTCCCAGACCACCGGTGATAACTTTAAAGGGACCGTAGCTAATGCCAATGCCAATGCAGGAGCAGCCGGTGGTCAAGCCGTACCTACACCTGTGGGTGGTGATGTCTCAGATATTCCGGTTGCTTCAGTGGGTTTTGATCCTGTGGTGTATGGTGATATGGCCTTTAGTAAAACCGCAGGTGAGTTTAAAAATAGCAACAACGAGGTCAATCCTGTTCGATATGCAGGTGTAGTGACTCCTCCCGGCGAATGGTGCTCGGACTCTTGCGGCGTCATGACCTTCGAAGTGTGGCCTAATTGCCTTGAATCGGCTGAGGTAAAAGCTGCCGTGCAGGTGGGCGGCGTAACGCTGGATAATAAGGAATGGACGACGATAACATTAAAAGAGTGAAATTGAAGATTGGGTCTAGGGTATAATTTATTATGACCGATATTTGGACACCATTGCTGAACTCTCTACCGCTCTCTCGGACTGAGCGTGAGACAATTCGTCGTTTTCGCGATGATCCAGCCGGACGTGGGTTTTTACCCGTCGCTGACATACTAAGAGCCCATCGTCTCATTGATGAGAGTTTAGAGCTCTTGACCCAGGGAGTGACTCAGCATCCACGATTTACGGTTGCTCGCGTGATCCTGGTGCGCGAGCTACTTGGCAAGGGGATGGTTGGTGAAGCCTGGCAAACCTTGGAGGCCTCACCTGAATCCCTACGTGACAATGTGCTGGCGCAGAAGCTTCGCCTCAAACTTGCTGTATTAATGGGCGAAGAGGCAGTCGTAAAGGCTACAATTCAGCACCTAAAACTTCACCAAATGCACGATACTGACAGCAAGCGTTTGGCTGAACAGGTTGAATTGAGTGGGCTTGCTGCGGCGCAGACGGCACTCTTAAAAGACTTCAGCGAGCGGGGCATCGACATTACGTTGCCTGCAGCCGGAAAGGCCGCTTTTCAAGAGGTTGATACGGCACCCTCGTTACAAGCAGCAGGGGATGAACCGACCGCGTCTAGATTATCGTCTGCTTATTTTGATCCGTCAGAGGTTACCGAGGACCCTGCCATCGCTGGTTTTCACGTAGTTCCTCTGGAGGAGATTTTTAGACCTGGGGACTCTGCGGGTTCACGTCAGACTAACAGTGGCATTGAGCTCGACTCCAGTACCTTAGCGGAAATTTACGTGCGCCAGCATCATTATAGTAAAGCACTTGAGATTTATCGTCGCTTACTCAGACAGTCGCCTGGAAATGATGCACTTCGAAACAAGGTGTCTGATCTGATTCGCCTTGATAAAGAGCAAAAAGATGCTGACCTTACCTTGGACCCTGGGTTAGTGGACGTAATAGAAACCGTAGAAATCATCAACCGGCAGATGCGATTCTACAATGAGCTATTGAGTCGGTTGCAATGAGCAATGCAAAGTCCAATGACAAGAAATTAGCTAAATTACCAAAAATCTTGGTAGCAAGCGGGGTTAACTTAGATCTACTTGGCAGGCGTGAGCCCGATATCTATGGCCATGCCACCCTCGCTGATATGGAGACGTTGGTGCAAACAAAGTTTGCATCTAGAGCACAAATACATTTCGTCCAGACCAATGTTGAATCTGAGTATTTGTCCTTACTTGATGGTGGATGGGCCGGTGCTGTGCTTAATCCTGGTGCCTGGACTCATACTTCATTGGCCTTGGCAGATCGGCTGACAGGCTTGCAGCTTCCCTTTGTAGAGGTGCACCTCTCAAATACTGCAGCTAGGGAGGCTTTTCGTCATCACTCTTACACCGCGCGCCTAGCAGTGGGCGTGGTTCAAGGCTTTGGCATCGACTCCTACCTGCTTGGTGTTGACGGACTACTCACGTACCTGGCGAAGCGGACCCGTTGAGCACTTAGGTTAATTTGATCCAGCTCCAGTTGACTCCAGCACTTTTGGCATCGCGACGGAAGCTGTTCCATTCGGGGCGGCTGAACGTGCAGGCTTGGATGACGCTAATATTTTGCGGTTCGACGCCGGCATTATTCAGAGCCAGAGCAGCGGCCACTTGAAGGTCAAGATGCCATCGGTCACCGATTCCCTTGGATAGGGTAAACGCGGCTTGCTCCATGCTCAGACCGGAGGCTGGCGTTAGTAATGAATCGACAACTTCAGAGCCGATTTCAAAGCGTTCGCGCGAAATCGTGGGCCCGACGACGGTGATCATGCGCCTGGGGTCTGCTCCCAGTTCGATGAGCTTGTCGATGGCATTCATGATGATGCCTCGAGTCAGGCCCCGCCAGCCTGCGTGAATTCCGGCTACCATTTGTCCTGGAATCGCGACTAGCACCGGAATACAGTCAGCAGTCTTAACAGCGATGTAAGTGTTTCGCTCTGTTGTGTAAATCGCATCGGCTTCAATCCGGTGTGGAGCTTTTGCTCCGGTGCTATCCGGTGATACGGAAACTATCTTGGTACCGTGAACCTGGCGGACATGGTGGCATTCCGGCGCAGACTCACTTGTGCCGTAAAACCCGTGATCAAAACCATTTTTGGTCAAGAGGCTGGAGGTTTTTGCCGGGGCTTCCCAGTGGATTTGGTCTAAGAGTTCTCTCGTACGCATGAAGATTGTCCCTCAGGGCTTCAATCGGGCAGGTGGCTAAGCGCGTATTTCGCGGCCGCAACTTATCGCTAGGCCCGATTACCACATTAATCCGATCCTGCCGTCAGTAATCTTAAAACCAATTAGGAATCGGTGCATTGCGAATTTGGGCCTTAGGGTCTTGACGCCTAGGCCTATAGGTGAGAATCAAGAGGCCCCCCATTGGACCTTGCCACGGTTCAAATAGGGTCTCACCCTAGGCGCGACGATGGTCGCAAGAGGATTTAGCTATGTCGAAGTCTTTACATTTTGCTGCTTTAGTCATTCTTACCACGGCCTGCGGCGGCAGTCCTCATAACGGTTCGCATGTGAAAGGGGCGCCTCATGAATTCGACGCGATTTGTGGGATCGATGTCGACTCCATGTCTTTCAGAATCTATGAGGGCAAAGGCCTATTGCAAAGCGCCTCATTCCCCGGAAAAGGCTTTCAATGTAATCGCGGAGATTACCAAGATGTGAGCTCAAATCTTGCTTGGACTTGCGACGAGCTGGGTGGGGGCAATGCACATATTGAAATCGTAAGAGAAAGCGCAAGCGTTAAGAAAGCCAAGGTCTGGTTGGACGGCGCTGGCTCTGGCGCCGCCCAAATTCTGAACTGTTTCTAGGCGCAATGAGCCAATATTTAGCGAGATCTGAAACCAGATCTCGCTAACGCCCCTGCACTTGACGTCGCACTCTCAGCGGCAGTCCATGCAGGCGGATAAACCCAGTTGCATCTTCCTGCCTATACTTGCCTTCGCCATCCATGGTCGCAATATCTGCATCATAAAGTGCCAACGGAGATCGGCGTCCCTCGATGATGACGTTGCCCTTGTAAAGTGCAATGCGCGTTTCGCCTGTAACTGTGGCTTGGGTGGCCTGCAGGTAGGTTCGGTGAGCCTCGGTGGCGGCATCGTACCAGTAACCATTATAGACCGAGGTAGCAAAATCGATAGCCCGGCGCTCTTTATCCAAAATTAGGCTCCCAGTCAGGCATAGAGCCTCAATGTCGCGATGAGCCGCTAACAGGACGGAGTGGCCTGGGGCGTGGTATTCACCCCGTGATTTCATGCCAACGTAACGAGATTCAACCAAACCCAGAGAACCGACACCATTGCGGGCAGCGGCCAAATCTACATAGTCAAAAACAGAGGCGAAGCCTTCGGCCAAAGTGTCTCCTGCCTCATAGCTTAGTACTCCCAAATCGCCCTGAGGAGCATTAGGTACGGCAGCGGATACCGCTACCGGAATGCCACCTTGCCACCTGATGATAAAGCGTTCTACTTGATCGGGGGCTTTGGTCGGATGGACCATGCGTTCAAAAAGCGCCGCTGGAGCACCGACCCAAGGGTCCTCCAGAATTCCTGCCTCGTAGGAAATGTGCAAAAGATTGTCGTCTGAGGACCATGGCTTTGCTGCACTTGCTTTGACCTCCAACCGATGATCGGCTGCGTAAGCCAGCATACTTTTCCTGCCTTCACTAAAAGTCGCAATGAACTCAGGGTCACGCCAAACTGGTAGTGTGTTGAGCTCAGGAGCTAAAGCTTGGTAGGTGAGTTCAAAGCGTACTTGGTCATTGCCCTTGCCTGTCGCACCATGTGCTAAAAGCTGAGCCCCCAGGTCTTTGGCTGTCTCTACTTGCGCCTTGGCAATGAGTGGTCTTGCGATGGAAGTTCCTAGGAGATAACGCCCCTCATACTGAGCGTGACCATGCAAGCATGGGAGGAAGAATTCGTGCAGAAATTCTTCACGTAAATTCTTGCTTACGAAGCGAGCTGCGCCGCCCTTGGCAGCACGCGCTGCAATTAAATCTAGATCTTCAGTGCGCTGACCGACGTCTGCAAGGAACGCAGTGACCTCGTAGCCGCGCTGCGCCAGCCAGTGGAGGATAACGGTGGTATCGAGGCCACCTGAATAGGCAAGGACTACGTGTTTTTTGCTCATGATTTTAACTCCAATTGACTAAGCCAGCGTTTGATCTCGCTTGCCACCATAGTGGGAGCCGTAGATCCATGGCTACGGAAAGCTGCGAGGGTATTTTTAATGCCAAATTTCCTCTTGGCAATGTCGTTCAATTGAGGATGAGCTCCGCTTAAAGTCTTTGCGGGGAGCTCAGCCAACGTTAAGCCCTGCTCCTCCGCCGTGCGCACCAGTTGACCAACAATAGAGTGAGCCGATCGCATGGGACAACCCACTTCGATCAAGGCTTCCATCAAAGTTGTTGCATCGAGGAAACCATGATGTAACCCCGACTCAATGTGCTGGCCACGAAGTTTTGCCCCATCAACCATTAAAGTAAGTATTTGGATGCTTGCATGAACCGTGTCAAAAGCGTCGAATAATGCCGGCTTGTCTTCCTGCAAATCACGGTTATAGGCCAGTGGCAGTCCCTTTAGCATCATCAGGAGGTTTTGCAGCGCACCTACAACCCTGCCCGACCTCGCCCGCATGAGCTCGAGTACGTCAGGATTCTTCTTATGAGGCATGATGGAGGAGCCCGTACACAACTCGTCAGGCAAATCGAGAAAACTGTACTCGTGGCTGCTCCAGATGATCCACTCCTCGGCGATGCCACTCAGATGGGTGGCAATCATGCTCATTGCAAACAAGGTCTCAGCGACAAAGTCCCGATCGGACACAGCGTCTAGCGAGTTATTACATAGCCCATCAAACTTTAAAGACCGCATGACAGCGTGCCGATCAATAGGCAACGACGTGCCGGCAAGAGCCGCAGACCCTAGGGGCAGCTGGTTTACTCGCCGTCTAGTGTCTTTGAGCCTTTGACGATCACGCTCGAAGCGTTCAACGTGGGCCAAATAATAGTGGGCGGCGAGGACTGGCTGCGCTCGTTGCAGGTGGGTGTACCCAGGAAGGACGGTATCCCCGGCGCGCTGAGCTGCAATTACAAGCGAACGCTGCAAAGAGGTCAAACCATTAACTAGGGTGTCGACAGCATCGCGAGTCCAAAGTCTGAGGCTAGTGGCAACCTGGTCATTGCGGCTACGGGCGGTGTGCAATTTGCGCCCCGTGTCACCGAGTTTAGCGATCAGGGCTGCTTCAATGTGCATATGGATATCTTCTTGAGCATCGCTAAGGACGATGCGATCAGCAGCAAAGTCTTCAGCCACAGCGTCCAAGCCTTGTGCGATGGATTTGGCCTCCTCGGAGCTGATTAATCCCACTGATCCCAGCATCAGCGCGTGTGCTTTAGAGGCTTCGATATCGTAGGGCCACAGCCTAACGTCAGTTTTGATAGACGAGGTAAACGCTTCCACTAGGCTGTGTGTTGGGTTTTTGAAGCGACCGCTCCAGGGCTTTTGTTCAATCGATTTTTCTACGGGTTTTTCCGCGATTTTTTCCGCAAGTTCGTCCACGTCGAATCCTTCCAGTCTGATTGCTGTTGCAATTTATCTCAGCAACAGGGTTTACACCAACGGGAAATGAACGTATATATGTGAATAGTAATCAGCTTTATGCGTTGTGTATGCATAAAATGTAAATTTTGTATGTAGATTGTGTTTAGGTTGTGTAAGGGCTGCTCAAGGAATAGGCACAGACGGTGGAGCTACCTATGGATAAATTCACTCGCCAGCGCAAAATTGCCGAAATCATTCGTCGTGGCTCCGTCCGCAATCAGGCTGAGTTGGTCGCGCTTCTAACTAAGGCTGGAGTTGAATCCACGCAGGCCAGCGTCTCGCGCGATCTAAGTGACATGGGCGTGGTCAAGGTCGATGGAGTCTACCGAGCTCCCCAACTCGAACCAGGACAGTCACAGTTGGTCGATCACCTAGCAGCAGAAAAGATTGGTGATCATTTGATTGTCGTGCGCACTGGTCCGGGACATGCGCAAGCTGTTGCGCTTCATCTTGATCGCGCCAAGTTGTCCGGGGTTGCCGGAACCATTGCTGGTGACGATACCATTTTCATTGCCTTGCGCAGTCGTGACGATCAGTCAAAAGTGATGCGCAAGATTTTCTCCATCTTTAAGAAATAGGGGAGTCAGATGCTACAGCGAGTGCAAGAACTACCGGTAGTGGCGCTAGGTCCCCAGAGCGGTGCCACTCAGGGCCGCGCTAAGCGACTCATTAAAGCGAGTAAAATTGCCTCTGTTGCAGGTGCAGCAAACCTGCCTCTGGACGTACGCATCGCTATGGTGACCTTGCGGCCCAGAGCAGGTGATGTGGTGGCGGTCAAGGTCCTGAGTGAAAATCCAGGCTACGACCGTTTAGAGCTAACCTCGGGGCGTTTGGCGCGTTTGAGTGTGGGTGATGTTTTTATTGGAGTGATGGGGGCAAGGCGTGCGCTAAAAGGCTACGTAGGCGACGTTCCAAGTGAGTTGGCTGTGGGCGATGAGCTACACATATTGAATATGGGTGGCGTGCTTGGCCGCTGTACCGGCTTCAATCAGGCGATGGGGCAACCGGTGCGCACAGAGTACCTTGGTGCGGTGCTTCATGAAGGTAGCCTGATCAATATCGCCGATTTTGCCTTGCCCATGGTTAAGCCGACTGGTCCAGTCACGCCTGTCATCGCCGTCGCCGGCAGTTGTATGCATGCCGGCAAAACCCGGGTCGCCGTTGAGCTTGTTAGACGATTCACTAGTGCTGGTTATAAGGTTGCCGCTGGTAAGGTGTCGGGAATTGCGTGTCTTAAGGATACGCTTGAGATGCGGGATAATGGTGCGGTTAAGACGCTCAGCTTTCTTGATCTTGGCCTGGCATCCACGGTCGGCGTCACCGATTTATCAGCGGTTGCCCAAGCAATCATAGGGCACCTAACGGCCGCTTCGCCTGACGTGATCATCTTGGAACTAGGTGACGGTTTGCTTGGTGGCTACAACGTTAGCTCAATTCTAGATGACCAAATCGTCCGTGACAGTTTGTCGGCCTTAGTATTTTGTGCGGGCGATTTTGTCAGTGCTTGGGGTGGTATCGAGTTGCTAAAGCATCACGGACTGGTTCCCGACGTGATTTCAGGTGCTGCTACGGATAGCCGCATGGGCGTTGATTACATACGGCAGGAGTTGGGTGTTCCGGCGGCCAATGCTATCGTCGGCGGCGCGGCACTCTTTGCTTTGGTTGAGGCGCGTCTTTTAGCTACGGCTGACGAGGGTGCTCAATGAACGTCATCAATGACGGCAAGAGTCCAAGCGAAGCCGCGATCAAAGTTGGGATACTGGGCGGGACCGGTTTTTCTGGGGTGGAATTAACTCGCCTTATTTTACAGCACCCCAGCACTAAGCTGGTGATGGTGGCGTCGCCCAGTGGAGACGGTGGGCCCCTAGCCAAGCACCAGCCCAGTTTGCGTGGTTTGACTCAGCTCACTTTGAGTCCGATGCCGAAGGCCTTGTCAGACTGGCCCCAAGTTGACGTGATTTTTTTGTGTCTGCCGCATGGGGTCAGCAGAGATCTGGTTCCAACGATCCCACCAGCCGCAAAGGTCATCGATCTAAGTGGCGATTTTCGGATTAATGACGGCGAGGTCTTTGCCAAATACTACGGTATAAGTCCACCCAGCAGCGACTGGCAGAAGCGTTTTGTTTATGGCTTGCCTGAAGTGGTTGGTAAATTAAAAATTGAAGCGGCGCATTACGTCGCAAATCCAGGGTGCTTTGCCACGGCGGTGACTTTAGGACTTGCCCCTCTCGTGGCAAGAAATTTGATTGAGTCACGCGTCATTGTTGATGCTAAGACAGGGTCAACTGGTGCTGGCGCCAAACCTTCAATCACAACCCAGCATGCGACCCGAACAAATAGTTTTTATGGATACAAAAGCTTTGCTCATCAGCATGTACCTGAGATTAAGCAAACTCTTGCGAATCTCGACGCAGGTTGGGGAGATGGTTTTGTGTTTCAAGCTCATAGTACCCCTCTGGTACGAGGCATCTTTGCGTCTATATATGCTCGTTTGCGCCCGGGTACCTCAGCGTCTTGCGTGGCACGAGCCTTTGGCGAATATTATGGGGAAAGCCCGTTCATCAGAATATCTGAGGGCTCGCCCAACGTTAATTGGACCCGCGGAAGCAACTTTGTTGACCTAGGGTGGGTCGAGGAGCGAAGCGAGCTGATAGTCTTTAGTGCTCTGGACAATTTGGGCAAAGGTGCAGCTGGTCAGGCTGTGCAGAACATGAATCTGATGTTTGGGCTGGCGGAAACATCAGGTCTTTGGCAGGCAGGAGGCGTGCCGTGATTGATGCAAACAAAAGTTCTTTAATTGATGTGTATAAAAGGCTCCCGGTCAAAATTGTTAGGGGGCAAGGTGTTTGGGTATATGATCAATCAGGTGCCAACTTCCTCGACATGTACGCAGCTCATGCAGTTACTTCTACAGGGCATTGTCATCCTCATTTAGTGAGTCGCCTGTCAGAACAGTTGAACAAGTTAGTATTTTATTCGAATGCAGTTGCTATAGAGCATCAAGAGGAAGCCGCTGATTTGATTGTCGGTGAGCTCAGTTCAAAGCTAAATCGAGTCTTCTTCTGCAATTCTGGTGCAGAAGCGGTTGAAAATTGCTTGAAGATTGCTCGCCTAGCCACGGGCCGTAAGAGAGTTGTTGCTTTCGAAAGTGGCTTTCATGGCCGTACTCTAGGTGCTCAGGCAGTAACCGGACTTGCAAAGTATCGCCAAGGATTAGCTTCTGAGGTGCCAGGTCATACATTCGTGCCGTTCAATGATGCTAAAGCTGCTGCATTGGCCGTCGCTAGCGGTGATGTTGCAGCAATCATCGTCGAGCCTATTCAGGGCTTGGCGGGGTGCCGAACTGCAGATCCAGAATTTTTTATTTCCCTGAGAGAAATATGTAATAAACATGGTGTACTCCTCATTTTTGATGAGATGCAAACGGGTTTTGGTCGAACAGGCAGTTTTGCCTTTGCCCCCCGCTATGGTGTGGTGCCCGATCTCATAAGTTTTGGTAAGGGTATCGCGTCAGGTCTGCCGGTCGCCGCAGTGGCGACTACCGACAGGGTAGCGGCGAGTATTCGTCCCGGCGATCTGGGCACCACCTTTGGTGGTGGACCGCTTGCATGCGCAGCAGTGTGCGCAACGATCGAAATACTACGCACAGAGCAAATTTACGATCAGGTTGCTCAGCGTGCTCCGCGTCTTAGAGCTGCGCTCGCCTCTTTGCCTAGTGTGCAAGAAGTACGGGGGGAGGGCTATCTAATTGGAGTGAAGTTGCAAGGTTTGGCGGCAAATTTGCAGGCTGAACTTTTCAAACTGGGCGTGATTGTCGGAACCTCTGATGATCCGACCGTCTTGCGGCTTATGCCGCCACTGATCCTAGGTGACGAGCACATAGATTATTTCATCGATCGAATGACGCGAGCAGAAAAGGTATTTCGTGACAAATCTTGACCCCCAACCAGCACTAGTCCCAGTCCGTTCTCTGCGCGGCAGGTCGTTCCTATCGACCAGCGATTTAACAAGTGCGGAGTTGTATCAGCTGATTGATCTCACCATTGCAGGTAAATCCGCCGGGCGTCACTCGTTAGGACATCCTCTTGCAGGTCGCGGTGTCGGCCTGGTTTTCTTCAATCCATCTCTGCGCACTCGGGCCTCCATGGTGATGGCTGTTGCAGAACTTGGGGGGCAGCCAGTTCCACTGGATATTGGTGCCGGCACCTGGGACCTTGAGCATGAAGTTGGAGTCGTCATGAATGGCTCTAAGAGTGAGCATGTACGCGAGGCCGTCCCGGTGCTTTCCCAATATGTCGATGCCATCGGCGTCCGATGTTTTCCAGCACTGAAATCTCTTAAAGATGACCGGCAAGAGCCAGTATTGAGTGCTTTTGCAGAGTATGCTCAGGTGCCTGTTATTAACCTAGAGTCTGCGACTGCGCACCCATGTCAGGCTCTTGCTGACATGGTGACCATTCGCGAGCAACTAGGGGGCTTTGCGGGACGAAAGGTAAGTCTTGTTTGGGCAAATCACCCTAAAGTCCTGCCTCACGCTGTGCCTAGCTCTTTTGCCATGGCGGCCCTGCAATGTGGACTGGATTTGACGATTGCGGCTCCTCCCGAATACCTTCCGGATGCTAACTGGCAGGAACAGCTTGAATCCGCAGCCAGAGTCGCAGGTGGATCCTTGCGCATGACTTCGCATCTCCGAGATGCTTACGAGGGTGCGCAAGTGATATACGCAAAGAGCTGGGCGTCGACTAGGCACTACGGTGATTTAGAGACGGATCTGAGGGTTCGTCGTCACTACGGAAATTGGCAGGTAACGTCTGAGCTTATGAATCAAACAAACGACGGTGTATTTATGCATTGCTTGCCAGTGCGTCGCAACGTTGTAGTCGCAGACGAAGTACTTGATGGTCCTCGTTCGATAGTCGTGCAACAAGCTGCCAATCGACTCGCGGCACAAAAGGCCTTGCTAGCCTCGATTTTTTGTTAAAAAACCAGAGGTGTCAAAGTGTCAGCTCATCAAAAAACCTACGTCGTCAAGATCGGCGGCGCTGCAATTGACCAAAGTGATGTAGCAGATCAATTGATGCGACAAGTTCTGGCGTGCAGAGCTGCTGGGGCCCGGATCGTTTTGGTCCATGGCGGGGGTGATCGCCTCACCCAAACTGCGGCCAAACTTGGGGTTGAAGCTCCATTTGTCGATGGGCGTCGCGTCACAAGTGAGGCGTTAATTGACGTTGCCAAGATGGTTTTCGCCGGTGGCGTTGGTACGGACCTAGCTGCTTCGGCGCATCGTGTGGGGCTTAGTGCTATTTCGGTCTCAGGTGTATCGGGTGGTTTGATCAGGGTTAAGCGCCGTCCCCCGGTCAATGGTGTCGACTACGGTTTGGTGGGCGACGTTACTGGGGTTAACGCAGCATTCGTCGAGTCTCTCCTTTCGACTGGTCTTACCCCACTAATAGCTAGTCTCGGTATCGATCAACATGGGGTGGTCTACAACGTTAACGCTGACACTATCGCTTGTCGGATCGCCTGCGCTCTGAAAGTAGCTAAGTTAGTTATCTTAACCGGTCCAGATGGCGTCCTGCGCGACCTGGATCATCCAGAGAGCAGGGTCGAAAGTCTGAAGGCCTCCGATATATTGGAACATAAACTTGATTTCTCTATATCAGGGGGTATGCTGCCAAAGCTAGCAAGTTTAGCTGCAGCCACTCTTAATGGAGTGCAGTCGGTTCAGCTCGCATCGTGGCGTCATACAGATGTTTTGGAACGTTGTTTAATAGGTCAATGTACCAGTGTTGGGACGCGCATCGACGGGCCCGGTACTTTTTAATCAATCGGGCTTGTGCACGTTCGGTGAGCAGAAGATGCTCGGTGCCCTCAGTGAATGACGCTCATGGTGAGCCATTTCCCACTCTGAAAGCGGCGCATGAATATAACGGCCTGGACCATGGCATAAAGACTTGCTGTGCCCCATGCCCAATAGAGTGCGCCGTCCCAATCGCGAACTATCCATGTGGGAAACACCATAAGCGGCCATGGCAATGCGAGTGCAACGGCAGAGACGAAGCGCGTGTCGCCTGCCCCTTTAAGGGTAAATGAGCAAACTAGGTTAAGGCTATCAAATGAAGTAAATACAGCGACGAAAAGCAAGAGAATCGGTACGATTTTGGCGACTTCGTTCCAAAGAGCAAGATTACTTGGATTGTGAAACCAGGCTAAATAGAATTCCGGTACAACCACGAAGCTAAGACCGATGGACATCATGTATGCAAGAGCTAAGTGAATGCCACCCCAGGTGATATCCTTTGCTTCGTTGCCCTTTCCCTCACCAAGTAACTGACCTACTTGAATGGCAACTGCTTGTGCGACACCCATTGCCGGTAGCACAGAAAGCATCATCACCGTTACGACGATCCCACTCCCTGCTAATGCCGCCTCGCCACCGTGCATGCGTCCGACAATGATGAGAAATACCGAGAATGCTAGGCCTTCAAGAGCCCACTGTAGGCCACTTGGTAAACCGAAATACAAGAATCTCTTGATGAGGACTAGGTTTGGTCGCCAGCCAGAAATCATGCGGAATTCTTGCTCAAATTTGTTTCTTAGCAGTAGGCCTAAGGCGAAAACGGCCGTGACCAGTCCCGCTAGTGACGTTGCATAGCCAGCACCTGCTAAACCTAGGCGAGGAAACCCATAGTTGCCAAAGATCAGGACGTAAGCAAACAGTGCGTTCGCTGCCATCCCGATAAAGTTGATCCACAGGATGACGCGAGTGCGTCCCAAGCCCGAAAAAAAGCTACTCACAGCTGCGACTATCGCGGTTGGTAGAGCTGAATAGCTCAAGGCATCAAAGTATTCGATCTCCATGCTCCGAAGTTCTGCTGAATGCCCGACGACCGTAAAAATCAGCGGTGACAGTGGGATTAGTATTAAGAATAGGAGGCCACCGATGACACTCACATATAGAGC
>OMIY01000243.1 GCA_900299215.1 bacterium
CCCTTGGTCAACGCGCCGGTCTTTACCACGCGCAAATTCTTCTACAGAATCGTGGCGGCGCCGCTGTGAGCTTTTACTCGACCACAAATATCGCCCCAGGTATGGGATACAGAGTCCTCGTCGACGGCGTGCAAGTAGCGCAGAATCGACTGCTGGGAAGTGTCGTGAACGGTGTGCCGCAGCCACCTACCATTTTCTCGTTGCCAGCTAACGCCTCATCAAACTTATTCAACTTCGCGGTACAGGCGGCTTGGTTAACCGGCTCCAAGGTGGTTGTGCAGTTTGATCACGAGGACACCGGTGTTAATTCTATAGCTAATTCTTGTTACGCCCAGGGTACTGATTTCCCCGAGGTTGTGATTCAGGACAAGGCTGCGGGTCTCACGCCGTTTTTGGGTGCAATGCCGTGCGACGGCACCTGAATTCGTGGGTACTGAAAGCTGCGAAATTATTGGCGTTGTGATTAAATTTTGCTACTTTACTTAAAGTTTTAGTCAATTTGGTCCGAAGTATCGGTGGAGCTACGTGCTAAGGAGCAGGTGGAAGACCAAATGGATCAAATATCTAATCATGCATTGTGGTGGTTGTGGCTAGGCGTCGCCTTACTGGCGATGGAAATCCTGACGACCAGCTTTGGCTTTTTGTTCTTTGGTATCAGCGCCCTGATTGTAGCTCTGCTTTGTTGGCAGTTTGGCCTAAGAGACTTCATTTGGGAGATGATTTGCTTTGCATTAGTCGGCGCAGTCTCTGTACCGCTATTTCGGGGGCGCCTACGGGCGATTGTTAACCGGTCAAAAAATATCAGTATCGATGCTGGTAAGGAGCTGGTGCTGAACGTTCCATTGGCAGGACACTCAGAGGGAATAGTTGAGTACCAAGGTGTTCCTTGGACAGTCTTCAATAACTCAGAGACTTCGCTCGCAGTCGGTGATCGAGTGCAAATCGTTTCAGTGGAAGGAATTAGACTTATCGTCATGCCTGTGTCGCCTCAAAAAGGAGAAGGGTAGGAGTCATGGAATCTATGGTTGGTTTAATTTTTATCGTACTTGCATTTACGCTAGTCTTTTACACTATCAGAATTGTGCCGCAGCAAAGCGCATATGTAGTTGAACGTCTGGGTAAATATGACCGAACGATCACTGCTGGATTGCATATGATTCTGCCGTTTATTGATCGTGTCAGTTACAAGCATACGTTGAAAGAGCTGGTTATTGATGTTCCGGAGCAGCTATGTATTACGCGCGACAACGTGCAAATTCACGTCGATGGCGTTCTCTTTCTTCGAGTCATGGATGCCTCGAGAGCATCCTATGGCGTATCGAATTACCAGTGGGCCGTGAGCCAGCTCGCCCAGACCACGTTGCGTTCTGAATTTGGCAAACTGGATCTAGATCGGACGTTTGAAGAGCGTGAATCCATTAACGGCCAGGTTGTGCTAGCTCTCGACAAGGCAACAGAGTCTTGGGGCGTCAAAGTCCTTCGCTACGAAATCAAATCGATCACTCCGCCAAAAGATGTGATCGAGGCTATGGAAAAGCAAATGCGTGCTGAGCGTGAAAAGCGTGCCAAGATTCTTGAGTCGGAAGGTGATCGTGATTCAAAGATCAACCGTGCCGATGGTGTTAAGGCTGAAACGATCAAAGCCTCGGAAGCGCAAAGGCAGAAACAGATCAACGAAGCCGAGGGTGAGGCATCAGCAATTCTTGCCATTGCGACCGCGACCGCGAACGGACTCAGACAGGTTGCGAGTGCTCTGGCAGCCGAAGGTGGAAGCGACGCAGCGCGTCTGCGCGTGGCGGAGACCTGGGTCAATAACTTTGGTGAACTAGCAAGGACGACCAATTCGATGATCGTGCCAGCATCGGTCAGTGATATGAGCGCGATGCTGGCGACGGCATTTGGCGTTTTTGAACAGTCTAAGCAAAAGCAATGATACGACTGAAGGTCAGCTGTCGGGCTCGGATTAGTTAATCGATTCGACGCTAACCTTCGATCCGCTGTTGTTTGGGGTGTCGACGCAGAAGCCTTGTTGATTTACGCTACTACCCACATCAATCGTGGCATTCCATTCAGCCACTGGTCGAAACACGACGCGGCTGCCATTGGGTGCCACCTGAACATTCCATTGTTGAGCCAATCTAGTGCCGTTGAGATTTAGGACTAGTGACCAAGTGCTCACTGCAGAGGATCCTTGATTGCTGATCACAATGTCTGCACAGTAGCCGCCTTGCCATTCGGATTTAATCTTTATCGTAGCCATAAGATCGCCGTTGCTTGACGGCTTTGGACTCGGTGTCGGAGCGGGAGTTGGAGCAGGTGCCGGAGCAGGTGTCGGAGCGGGGCTGGGCTCCGGTGCTGGAGATGGACGCGATTCCGGTGTTGAGGATGTACTGGGCACTGACGAGTTGGGGATCTCTTCGTCTGATTTTTGCACTGAGCTTTGCGACGGGATCTTCAGATTCGCATTGCGAGCGAGTTCAAGAGCTCTGGCTTGCCAAAATTGTCCAGCACCGGGACCGCCACCACAATTTCCGTCTGACTCACCGGGAGTCTTAATCCAAAGAAAGGCATCAACGCCAGAAGTGTTGGTTTTCGTCGTAGGTATGGTTCCAAGGCCACGTCCAGCCGGGTTACACCAGTCATTGTCGCCTGAGGAGCCACGGCCGTTGCGGCTTGTGTCGATGACAAAGTTCTTTTTAACTAGTGCTCTAATCTTATTGCCATAATCAGCGACGCGTTTGTTGTCAAAATAGTTGCTGGTGTTGAGGGCAAAGCCAGCGGCTGTCTCGATACCAGCAAGTTTGAGCCGTTCGGCGGCTTTCTCCGGGGGCAGCCAGGCCGGATGACCAGCATCGATGTAAACTTTGGCGCGAGGTGCCTTATCGCTAAATTGCTTGATGGCATATCGAAGCAGCTCAAAGCGTTCGCTCAAACTTTGGTCGTTCAAACATTCCGTCAAAGCCACGGCGTCCGGCTCCAGAATGATGACTGCTTTAGCCTGGCCCACGGCCTGTGCGAACTGTGAAATCCAGGTTCGGTATTGACCTGCTGGGATGCCGCCGGCTGAATGGCTGCCGCAGTCACGGTTCGGGATGTTGTAAGCCACCATCACTGCGGTAGCGTTGTTTGAGAGCGCCTTATCAGCGTGCCCCTTGACGCTAGAACTGATATCGCCGCTCCAGGCCCCGTACCAAACACCCACGGTGTTGTTCGCGACCAGTTCCATAAGTTTGGCATCGGGATGATTTTGGCTACGCAAAGCTCTGGCTGCGTCCTTGGCAGCGGTCTGTGGTGCGACTAGGAAACCGTTGACGACCTCGGTGCTGGACTGCTGAGATGCCCCATTCGTCTGCAACTTGCTCCTGGTGTTTGGCAAGCAGCCGATGACGAATAGACTAGTGACCCCTATCGTCAACCCTAGAGATGTAGCCTTCAAGCTAGCCATATTTTGTCGTCTCCGTGTACCGTTTTGGCAGTGCGAACTGCCAAGAGAGTCATGTGCGGCCAGAGTCTGCAAGCTTGGTGCCATTGGTGGATTTTTATTTTGTCTATTATTTACAGATGCTTGCGATTATAGTCGGCGCCTCCGCGCTGCATAATCCGAGTCCAGAGTGTAAAAATGATTGGCGATTCAGGGCTCGTGCAATAATCTCCCCGTGCTATGTAATCGGCTGTTTTTTATTCACGAATTCGTCAACTGAGGTAATTCGTTCATGGCTAAGTTCAAAGCGGGTGTCATCTTTGGAGAAGACCTAAAGGCTCTTTATAAGGACGCTAAAGCTCGGCAGTATGCCCTGCCTGCAGCAAACGTCACAAGCACTAGCACGATCAACGCCGTGCTCGAGACCGCTGCGCGTGTGCAATCTCCAGTAGTTGTGCAAGTGTCGCACGGTGGTGCGCAGTTTTATGCTGGTAAGGCGCTTGGCAATGATCATCAAAGAGCGACGATTGCTGGTGGTGTTTCAGCCGCTCAACATGTGCATCAGTTGGCAGAGCTGTACGGTGTGACAGTGGTACTTCATACAGATCACGCTGCACGTAAGTTGTTACCGTGGATCGATGGCCTCCTTGATGCCGGAGAAAAATTTTACAAAGTTAACGGCAAGCCACTTTTTAGCTCCCACATGCTGGACTTGTCTGAGGAGTCGCTTAGCGAAAACATTGCTACTTGTGCCTCCTACCTGAAACGTATGGACAAAATCGGCACTTCGATCGAGATCGAACTAGGCGTAACTGGTGGGGAAGAGGACGGTGTTGACAATACCGGTATAGATAGCTCCAGGCTATACACTCAGCCTCAAGATGTTTGCTTTGCCTACGATGAGCTTTCCAAAGTTTCCAGTCATTTTACAGTGGCTGCGTCGTTCGGTAACGTTCACGGTGTTTACAAACCGGGTAACGTTCAGCTTCGCCCCGAGATTCTAAAGAACTCGCAAGACTACGTGTCAAAGGAAAAATCAACCGGTCCTAAGCCAGTTGATTTCGTTTTTCACGGTGGGTCGGGATCGACTGCTGAAGAGATCCGCGAGGCGATTTCCTACGGTGTGATCAAAATGAACCTAGACACCGATTTGCAGTGGGCTTTCTGGGATGGTGTCCACAAATACTACCGTGAGAAAAAAGACTACCTTCAAGGGCAAATCGGCAACCCAGAGGGTGAAGATCGTCCCAACAAAAAATACTACGATCCGCGCGTCTGGTTGCGTTCGGGCGAACAAGAGTTTTCGAAGCGTTTAGAGCAGGCGTTTCGGGAGTTGAATTGCATCGGTACCAATAAATAGATGAAGACTTTTGACCTGACGGTAGGCGCAGCCCAGAGTGGTATGCGACTTGACGTGTACTTGGTTGCCGCGGAGCTCGGTCTATCGCGGCGCAAGATCCGTCAGGTCATTGACGTGGGTGGTGTTTACATTAACCGCAAACGGGTCCGCATCGCCTCGCGGCAGGTTTGTCGCGGGGATAAAGTTCGGGTCGAATATAGTGAAGCCGCTCTCAAGACCATCCGCGCCGCAGAACCTCAGCTTGCTGCGGAAGCTTTGCTGTACGAAGCCAATGGGGTTATTGCGCTTAACAAGCCTCCAGGCTTACCGTCTCAGGCCACTAAAGACCAGTCTGTTCTGCATGTGGTGCCTAGTGTTGAGGCCTTATTTAAGTCGTTGGGACGCCCTAAGGTGTCGTTCACGCTAGTCCACCGACTAGACAAAGAGACTTCGGGCGTCATTTTGGTGGCAACCAATTCAAGTAGAGCAACGTGGCTTACCGAGCAATTTCGCGACCGAGCGGTGCGTAAGACTTACCTAGCTCTGTGTTACGGTCTTGCAAAAACGAAGACCTTCACCGAGAGGGCTTATCTGAGTGAGATCGATAAGAAGTCCGGCGATGTCAAAGTGGTTCGATCTGGTGGTCGAACGGCCGTGACTCATTTTCGCGTTCTAAGCGAAAATAAGGAGCTGGGTATAAGTCTGATTGCTTGTTTTCCGGAAACCGGTCGTAGTCATCAAATTCGCGTGCATTTGCAGTTAAATGGGTTACCAATTATTGGTGACAAGCGTTACGCAGGACCAAGCAAAAGAGCTTTGCCACCACAACTAGCGGAGCTCAGTTCTGTGCATCATTTTTTACATGCATATAGTTTACAATTTGCGCCCACTGCTGGTGATAAGCCCGTCACAATATCGGCGCCGATGCCAATAAGGTTTGTGAATTTTATCAATGCCTCTGGTCTGGTATTTGACGCCAGCAATGTTTAAGGCCCGATGGCAGGGTGTTCCGCCGCTCGGCGATTTACCTAATTGCATCATCTCATTGGTGGATAATGAGGTGGAATATGATGCCAAATATTTCAAATAATTCATATATTTGCAAGATTTTCTAAAATTTACCAAAGCCCCGTCCGATAACAAGGTTAGTAAACTAATTCATAAAACTTAATTTATTGGGCGGAGTCGTTGAGCGATGAGCGACACTCCATTTACGGTAAAAATTTACTTTTGGCTGGCAGTTTTAACCTTGGTGCTCACGGTGAACTGTTCTGAAGCCAGTTTTCACTCCGAGGGGCCCGCTAAGCCGCGTCCCGAGCAAGGAGCTGACCTCAAGGCAGGTGGCGACGAAAAAAGTAAAACCGACACATCTGAGGAGGCTGCTGTAAACCCAGAGCCAATAGCCGGCTTAAACCTAGTTTATGCGTGTGAAGCACCGAGAATCCAACAAAATACCATGGACATAGGCTGTACTGCTCGTAAGGAAGGACAACCAAAGGAGAAGGTGGCCGGGGTCGTTTGGAGCTATCATGGCGTTGATTTAATGCCAGACTTTCAGTCTGTAGAGGTTGAATTCACGCCAGCATCACTAGATCAAGACGTCATTTATCACCTAAAAGGACGAAGTAGAGTCGACCTTTGGGTGGTATTCGCGTTATTTAGACCTCTAGCGAGACTCTCAGGAGAGATGCAGAGTGCGATAGTAGCGGTTCCTTTTGCACCGTTAAAACCAGGTGCAGTACAAAACCCTGTGGCCATGCTGCCGGCCTGTGACCCGACTACGATGGACCAAACCTCATCGTGCGTCATGACGCAAATTCGATATCAAAATCCATCAGTAGTTGAACCACAGACCTGTAATTATGAAAAACAGACGTCAGTCTGTACAGGTGGGGTATGTGCTCCTTTCAATGGCACCATGAAGTTTGAAACGTGCACAGTCAGTCGCACTCGTTTTGAATTGTCTCCAACTGAAGTTTGCTCGGCCGAGGAGCAAAGCTCGTTTTGTGCCAACGGTTTATGTTCTGTCTTTACGGGCGCCTTCAGTGCTCGCAACTGTAACAAGTGCGATGGCGCTATGGTCGGCGGCTATTGTTGGTACAAATCTGCCTTAAATACTGATTGTGTGAACACTTGTGCGACCCATGGTGGAGTCACTGATGGCACTATTAACTATGTTGGCTACCCAAATGGCACCAATGCTCAATGCACCGAGGTGCTCAATGGCTTGAAGATGGGCATTTTTGCGACTCCAGCCTTGGAAAGTCCGCTGCCAATCTACTCTGCAGGCTGTGGAGTGGTTGCTGGAGTCCGAACACGGTATGTTTTCGAGCCGACGACGCAAACCAATACAGCGATCATGGTGTTGGCCGAAAGAGCTTGCTCTT
This sequence comes from bacterium, assembly GCA_900299215.1. GTDB lineage: Bacteria > Bdellovibrionota_B > Oligoflexia > Oligoflexales > CAIYRB01 > CAIYRB01. The sequence goes on from OMIY01000243.1 coordinate 7,148, forward strand.
GCGCAAAATAGCTGGTGCTAAAACTATTCAAGCTCCTATCCACTAAGTCCGCATTAGGCTGACAATTATGGTAAGATTTAATTACATTTACCCATAATTGCAGGCTTTCAATTAATGTCTCTTGCAACTAGGATTTTAATCTCCAGCATAGCAGCTTTTGCCGGCTTGCTTGCAAGTCATGCTAGGGCTGAGATACCTAGCAAAGCCCATATAATTCTTGTGAGCGATCCAGAGCAAAGAGAGTACTTGGGTGACATTAAAGTATGGCCCAAGGTCTGCAAGGCATTGGGCGGTGCTTTACGACTAAATAGTGGGCCCTGGGGCTACGGTATCGCAACATCGAACGACTGCGCAGTGGTTACATCAAGGCCTAAGGAATTTAAAGATTGGTCGCTGGTGATTTCTGCTAGCAAGGATGCCATTCAGCTTGAGCTCCACTTTGCGGGAATCGTGAAGCCGCTGGCAACCTCCGGATTCAAACCGGGAGAGATAAAACTGGATGTGCTGAGCAAACCAGAGTTTGTCGCGGTACTCATTTACGATATTTTAGAACAACTTCCAATGCTATCACGCCTCGGTGCGGTCACAACGAAGGGTAATAAATCAAAAATAATCCTGAAAAATCAGGATCGCTTTAAGTACCTCCTGCCTCCACCTGTAGAAATTCTTATTTACACCCTTGAGTTCGAGGCAACTAGTAAGATCTGGCGCCCGCATGTCGTGGCCACAGCCAGGAGACCAGATACTCCGATTGGGAAAGTTGTGACCTGGGATCTTGATAGAGCAATTCCGTCCAATTCAGGAACTTTATTTCTACACGATGGTTCTGGTCGTAATTGGCACGGAAGCATGCATTCTGACGTCATCGCTTCAACTTACGATCGAATCACGACAAAGAACGTTGCGTCAATTATGGCTGGAACCGTCAAGGATCAATTTGCCGGCGGTTTCGTTGGTCTTCGTTACGGAAGGTCAATAACGACTGGTCAGCTTGTCAACAAGGTTGGACTCTTTTCCATTCTGGCCGAGCTTCGAGGGTCGCCAATAAATGGGTTGAGGGTCTATTTCGATCAATGGCCAAGCGTATCGGATACAGCGGAATTAGATGCTGTCAAGTTTGCGGCAAGCCGAGCGGTTTTTGGATGGTCATTTGGCTTCAGTTCGACAGGAATCTTCGACCGAATGGATCTTGTTCCTAGAATTGGTCGTTGGAGTCTACTGTTAGATTACAACGTAAGAAATCGAAGTGGAGCCATTGAAACAGTCAGATTTAAAACAATCGGTGCACTCAGTACGGGTCTTGAGATTGGTCTTGAAAAAGATATTGGTCCCGTCATGCTGCGACTTTGGGCAGCTGATGATGTCGGATCAAACCCATTACTACGTGGACTTTCTACGCGAGTTGATGATTTACGTGCGGGGGCTGACCTCTTAGCCAAAGGATTTAATTTCAGTCCTTTAGGTAAGAACATTAACCTCACATTCTTAATGTTTACCTTGTATGAGAACTTAAGTTTGCGCAAAAAAAATGCAGGCGCTTCTGGCGAAGTGGCAATAAATGCGCTCAATTTGCAAATTGCCCTTTTGGGAGGTGGCCTTGCAGTTACTTGGTAAATGTCTGCTAATCTTGGCTTTGATAAGTACGTCTTTGCGGGCGGAGGA
>OMIY01000244.1 GCA_900299215.1 bacterium
GGCGACCAAGTCCGGCAAGAGGAGCCCCTGCTCGAGGTCTCTACCGACAAAGTCGACACTGAGATCCCATCTCCTGCCAGTGGCGTCTTGGCAGAAGTACTAGTCGGCGATGGCAGCACAGTTGAAGTGAACAAGGTAATTGCCATCATACGCAGCGGTGCGAGCGCGACTAGCAGTGCCCCCACGAGGGTAACCGCACAACCACAGGCTAAAACGACAGCAGCACCTATCCCAGTGCCTGCGACATCGAAAGAAGTGAAAGCTTCGACCGCGACTCCACCAGTGGTAGCTCCGGCTACCGATCTCAGGACGAAGTCCTCGCCTTTGGTGCGGAAGATAGCTAAAGAGGAGAGCATCAATCTGGCTGAGATCGTCGGCACAGGGCTTCATGGTCGGATCACTAAACGAGATCTAGAGACCGCGATCGCTCGGGGTCCATCTTCAGCTCCGATCACAAGCTCCCAGTCCCAGAGGTCAATGGAAGCTCCACTGGTCACGAAAAAAGATGGCGCCATCGAAACTCTAGAGGGAGTTCCAGTCCGTCGCGAACGCATGTCGAAGATGCGGGCTTTGATTGCCGAGCACATGGTCAGATCCGTACGAACCTCACCGCATGTCACAACCATTTTTGAAATCGATATGCACCGAGTGACTACAGCCCGCGCTAAGGCACAGGCTGGATTCAAATCTCGGGAAGGCTTTGGACTCACCTTCACACCGTTTTTTGTCCATGCTGCCGTCCAGGCAATCAAGAAGTTCCCCATAGTCAATGTGTCAGTGGACGGTGATGACATCCTTTGGAAGGACCAAATCAATATTGGCGTAGCGGTCGCTATCGAATCCGGCCTTATAGTGCCTGTCATTCGGGATGCGGGTTCGCTAAACGTGACTGGGATTGCACGGCGCGTCAACGATTTGGCAACAAGAGCGCGAACTAAAAAATTGGTGCCAGAGGACGTTCAAGGCGGAACCTTCTCAATTACCAACCCTGGGATGTTTGGCAGCTTAGTTTCAGCACCAATCATCAATCAGCCGCAGGTCGCAATCCTAAGTGTAGGCGCAATCATCAAGCGTCCAGTTGTGATCGATGACCTAATTGGTATACGACCAATGGTTCAAGTGGGATTGACCTTCGACCACCGCGTTGTTGATGGTGAGGGGGGAGCTCGCTTTTTGGCTTATTTCAAAGAAGTCCTAGAAGAGTTTGACGAGTCGGCTATTTAGACACACAGGGCAATTCTAAGCTAGCACTTGAAATTATAGACCAAGCCAAATCTATCCGATGGGAGGGATGAGTCGGTGCGGCCTGATGGGCCAGCCAGACGTTTTCGTTGGAGTCGGTTTTGTCAGGTACTAACCAAATCATCAAACCTGGCCAGATTTTGTTCAAATCTGGCGACAAGTCGGACGGGATGTATCTCATCCGCCGGGGCGAGGTTTGCGTTTACCTGGAGCAAGAGGGCAAAGAAGTTGTTCTGGCAAAGGTTGGAGCAGGCGGGATGATCGGAGAAATGTCCCTATTCGATCAGCAACCTCGCTCGGCATCGGTGAAAGCGCAGTCAGAGGCTGAAGTAACCCTGATATCGCAAGATGATTTCAGTAAACTCATGAAGCAGATTCCGAAGTGGTTTGTGAGTCTGATGTCCGCACTGTCATCACGACTGAGGACGACCAATGAACGCCTAAAAAACCTGGAAAGCGGCATCATTGCGGCCGGTCCCAGCGGCGCGATGGCACCCTATGCAAATGTCGTCAAGCAACTCCATATTATGGTGCTTTTGTTTCATAAAGACGGAGAAAAAATCGGCAAAGACTGGGTACTCAGGACCTCGGCCATCGAGACTTCGGTTAGGGAAATTTTGCAGTCTGACACGGCAAAACTCAAAGCGCTCATTGACGTGCTGGTCACTGCAGGAGTGGTTCAGGAGCGGCAAGACAACTACAAAAACCCAGCCATTGCGACTTCTAACCGGACGGTTCTTACTAGCCTTGCCAGTTTCATTGCAGAATTCAGTAAAAATAATCCAGATCGACCATACGTCACAGTCGACGTCGTCAATATGCTTCGTACCTTTGAAAAGATGGTTGCCAGTGCTCCCTATGAAACGGTCTCAGCCGGACTGGACGAGATCATCAAGGAGGGCAAACGCGGTGGTCTCACCACCGACAATTGGAGCAATGATATTGCCACCCTGACTAAAGCAGGGGAATCCGTTAAAGTCGTGAAGACCTCAAATGGTCTCGGGCTGCGAGCGAAAAAGGCAGATCTGACATTCTTTGTCCAGTGCTGCAACGTACTTGCCGCACTTTTCAAAGGCAAATTTAACTAGTTCTCAGCTCGGACTCGCCTGGTGAACCAATGGTTATGTAACCATCTCTGGGCCAAAACCACCGTCGTGATAATCAAGGCTAACACCAATTGATTGATTACTGCCGCTGTAAGCGAGCCCGTCTTGGCGGGATCCATGAAAGGGTATGGGTACCAGGGGCGAATTTGAGCCAATAAATGAATGTAAGCCGTGTAAGCCAGTGGGTACGCCAGCCACCAAAGGGCTGCCTTCAGGCTGATGAGGGTTTGCGGGGGCTCTACAGCGTATTCGATAAGAAAGTAAATAAAGGCGCCACTGTGCAAAAAGGCAATTGATACAAAGGTGAGGGTGTTAGGCATCGTAAAGATACCGTGAAGTACCGCCCAGTAGACGAAGGTGGTTTGCGACATGAATACTACCAGTGCAGCTCGCCATGACTCATACCTGGCGCGGCTTTTCAGGTCATCACGGAAAAGGGGCGACCATCTGTATAGAATCAGTATGGCACTGAGAAAATTTGATTGAGTGGTGAAGTATTGCCAGTAGTTAAAAAACGAGTAATTCGGCACTACTGCGGCAAAGGCGAACATCACTTGAAAAATTGCCACTAGCAACGCCAATCCAACACACCTGGCAAACCACACGTAGGCACCGGGCGGAGTTATTTGCGGCTGGGACAGCTGACTGACTTCCAAAACTAGTCTCCGGTTTTAAAGGCGATTTGGTTCGCAAGACGCTCCGCATAATGCCTTACAAGCAACACCGCAGTAAGAGTTAAAGTGAGGAAAATGATGTGTTGACGCAACTTTCGCATCTCTGCTCCCTCAATCTGTTCTTGGCAATCTTGACCTTTCAAGTGTCGTACAAATTAGCTTTTGACACAATGCGGCCATTTTGCTAGCGTCCGCGGACCGCTTGTGCGGCAAGATTTTCGAGATAACACTCGGTTTTTTTTAGGAGAGTCTGCGGTCAATGAAGTCCACGGTCGAACAGCTCAATGCCGTCCAATACCGCCTCAGCATAGAGGTGTCCCCAGATGAAGTTAACAAGGCGTTCGATGGCGCTTACCGCAAACTGCAGCAGCGTGCGCGCATTCAGGGCTTCCGTCCTGGCAAAGCACCGCTCAACGTTGTGCGCCGCCTTTACGGCAACAGTGTCGCCGGTGAAGTGCATGAATCACTCATAAACCAACACCTATTCGCCGCTCTTGGCGAGCAGCCTTTCCGTCCTGTAGCTGCTCCTGTGGTCGATGCGAAAAGCCTACCAACTGAAAACGAGACCTTTGTATTCAGCGCGGTGGTTGACGTTCTACCCGAGCTAAAAATTGAGAACTACAAGGGTGTTGAAGTCAGTGCAGAAGAATTTTCTGTAAATGACGCGGACCTCAC
>OMIY01000245.1 GCA_900299215.1 bacterium
ACCGGTGCCTTAACGCTTTTTGGCTCGGTTGGTACCTCGTCGTTTGCTGAATTATTGGATGGTTCAGATGATTCAATCGGCTTGCCATTCGGGGCTAAAGGCTGAGACTCTTCATCGACGATGTCGGCAAAACTGGGCGTGCACCAGCATTGAAGTAACATTAAAGCAATAAGGGTGAATCTAACGCTTGGCTTGACTGTAGGTAACTTCACCTTTGACCTTTCCTGGCATCGTAAGAGTTTGCGAGATCAGATAGTAAATGAAGCCTGACTCACCAAGAAATGTGCGACCAGGCCCTTCGACCCTGACTGGTCGCGCTGATCTAACCGATTTTTCAGCACCGATAAATTCAGCATAATCCGTAATTACCAAATGGTCTTGAAGAGCCACCTCAACAAAGCCGCTCAACTCTGCTCGCTCTAGTTCGTTAACCTGGCCTGGATCCAGCATCTTAGTTAGACTACTTGGCTTAAAGTAAGCAGTGGCTGATTCTGCCCGCAACTCCTCTAGATTGCCGTGTTCCTTAAAGCGGCTTGCCTTTACTTCACCTTCAAGCACCACGATGTTTGGTTCGAAGAACTCACCCAAATGTGCAGTTATCTTGGTTTTTAAGCGATCACCGTCGTAGCGATAAGCTACGAATTCCTCTAGAACGGCTCGAGGTTCCTTTGCAGAAACTCTATTAATCCTCTCTTTGATAGAGCTTGTTTCGCGTGTCATAAAGACATAAACGGCAAAACCAAAGCTCAACAAGAATCCAAATATGACGAGTTTCTTCCCCACAACAATCCTTTGTTGAGCCACGGGAGATAGCTGAAAAGTCTCAGACTACCACCCATCTATAGTAGCTTACTGGATCATTAGAGTATTTTCGCGGCTAAAAGATCCTGCAGACGCACCAAGCCAGATAATCGGCCTGAATGATCTTCACTTAAAACAAAAAGTCGGCTGATACTGTACTTATTCATTAAAGATACCGCATCGATTGCTAACGCTCGGTCAGAGATCGTTTTTGGCATCGGGGACATTAACTCTTTTGCTGTACACTGAAGGGCTGCAGCATCGAGACGTAACAACGCCCGCCGCAAATCACCGTCCGAAATTGCTCCAATCAGTCTGTCGCTTTGGTCGACTACGGCGACAATGCCCACATTATCCTGGGTCACACATTCCAAAACACGGTGGAAATCCGCTTCTACACTGACTTTAGGCAAAGACGCCGCCGAGAACATGTGATCTCGCACCAAAGAAAGTCGTCGACCTAAACTCCCACCTGGATGCAGGCTTGCAAAATCTTGAGGAGTGAAGCCTCTGGCCCGCATCAAGGCTACTGCAAGTGCGTCTCCTAACGCCATCGCCACAGTCGAAGAACTCGTGGGAGCCAGATTAAGTGGATCCGCCTCTCTTATGATCGAGGCATCAATAAGATGGTTGGCTAATTGAGCCAAGCTCGATTCTGGACGGCCGGTCAGGGCTATGATCGGCACTCCGTTACGACGTGCAAACCGCGCCACTTCAAGTACTTCGTGAGTTTCCCCTCCGTAGGCAATGGCTATTAAACAGTCATCCGACTGGATAGCACCGAAATCTCCGTGCAATGCCTCAGAGGGATGCAGAAACATTGCCGAAGTGCCCGTGGACGATAAAGTTGCGGCAACCTTTCTCCCGACATGACCGGACTTACCAAGTCCGGTTACGATGACTTTGCCTTTGCTCGCGATTATTGTACTAATCGCCCCGCTAAAGCTCTGGCCAATTCTCGTAGAGGCTAGCTCTAAAGCTCTCGCCTCCTCTGCAAGCACCTCTTGACCCCAACGCTCGAAATCCGAGCCATGATGATTCGGTATCATACCTGGTGCTTTTGTTTATGAGTTAGTGCCGCTCTAACAAGCTCACGGAAGAGTGGATGGGGACTCATCGGCTTACTCTTGAGCTCCGGGTGAAATTGACAGGAAACAAACCACGGGTGATCCGACAGCTCCATCACTTCGACCAAACTGCCGTCTGGAGATAGGCCACTGAAGACCATACCTTGCTCTTCAAAAAGCTCACGAAACTGATTGTTGAATTCAAATCGATGACGATGTCGCTCACTTACGACCTCTGCATTATAAGCCTGGCGCACTTTAGAGCCAGCTTTTAGCTTACAAGGATAACCACCTAGGCGCATCGTCCCACCCTTGGCCGTGACATTCTTTTGATCCTCCATTATGTGGATGATCAGATCTTTCGTTTTTGGATCAAACTCCTGACTGTTTGCACCAACTAGTCCTAATTTATTACGCGCGAATTCGATGGCTGCTAATTGCATTCCCAAACAAATCCCGAGAAATGGCTTACCACTCCGGCGCAAATAGTGAATTGCCACCATTTTGCCTTCAACGCCGCGCTCACCAAAACCACCTGGTACAATCACACCGTCACAACTATCCAAAAGATCGGATACATTACTTTCGTGTACTTCAGATGCATCGAACAAACAAATTTCGACTTTAGAGTGGTTGAATATTCCTGCGTGAGTCAATGACTCTGTAATTGACTTGTATGAGTCCCAAACATTTACGTATTTGCCTACGATCCCAATTTTGACGTTGTGACGAGGGTGATCCAAAGTATCAACAATTCTATGCCACTGCGAAAGATTGGGGGCTCCAGTCCAAATATTCAGTAGATCAACTACTACTTGGTCGAAACCTTGGTCATGGAGGATCACAGGAAGCTTGTAGATGCTGTCAACGTCTTGAGCTTCAAATACGCATTCCGGCTTAACATTACAGAATAGGGCGATTTTTCTCTTCAGGTCCTTAGAAATTGGCTGATCAGAACGACAAATCAGAATGTTAGGCTGAATCCCAATCTGCCTCAGTTCTTTTACCGAATGTTGAGTCGGTTTCGTTTTAAGCTCCCTAGCTGCCTTAATGTAAGGCACCAAGGTGAGATGGATGTAGAGAACATTCTCGTCGCCTAGATCGTAGCGAATCTGACGTATTGCCTCGAGGAAAGGCAGCCCTTCAATATCCCCGACGGTACCACCAATCTCTACAATTGCTATGTCAGCATCGGCAGCGACTTTATAAATATTTTCTTTGATTTGATCCGTGATGTGCGGGATGACTTGTACCGTTCCTCCCAAATAATCGCCACGTCTCTCTTTATTCAAAACTGCGTCATAAACCTGGCCAGCAGAAAAACTGTTCTGCCTAGTCAAAGTCGCCGATGTGAACCGCTCATAGTGGCCAATGTCGAGATCGGTTTCTGCACCGTCCTCGGTAACAAAAACCTCACCATGCTGCGAAGGGTTCATGGTACCTGGGTCGACGTTTATATAAGGGTCAGCCTTCATCAGGGTGACCTTCAGGCCACGGGTCTCCAGCAAAGCCCCGCTGCTCGCCGCCACGATACCCTTGCCTAGGGACGATACGACCCCACCTGTGACAAAAATAAACTTCGTGCGATTTCGGCTTTTCATCGGAGCCCCAAAGGAATCTTGTTTTACCTAGGATATCGGGAAGTTGCGAGTACTCAACTGTGTCTACTGGACGGAACTTGATCCTAGTGTTGGGTCAGGCATTGGTCAAGGCCGAATATATCTAGGATTACTCTATTCTGCTAAAATTAAGAGACACCCTTACCCCTCAGGATCACCATGGGCAAAAGCGCACCCAGGCTGATAACTCGTCTCGCTACTTTATTAGCGCTTGGATTCGTATGTGCTGCTTTGGATTCATGTAACTGGGTGAGCACGAGAGTTACGGATAACCGATCTGCCACCCAACCAAGTCTTGTAGTGAGCAATAGCGTATTTATCGATCGTATAGGAAATGGTGACACGGCTCGAGTTCAGTTTAAAACCTCGACTGAAGCCCTCTGTAAACTTGCCATCTACGCTCAAGACCCCAACCGGACACCCACTGAGGCCGCTCCAACGGTGGTTCGATGCTCCAGCTCCGACGAACCGCGCCAAGCCTTTGTCGAAAGGGTGTCAGGACTTCGACAAGACACTCTTTACTATATTAATATTTTCACGTGGTTACCAAACCAGAAAGAAGGGGGCGCCTCAGTACTACGGGTAAGAGAGAGTGCCGACGTGCCCAGTATGATCACAGGCGACCCTAATACCGTACTTGGAAGTTTATTAATTGCTAACTTCGATATCCCACTAAAGTCTGCTGAAGTTTTTCGCCACAAACCCGCCGAGACCCTGCTCGCTTCCACGATAAAAACTCAAATCATGCAACCTTTAGG
>OMIY01000246.1 GCA_900299215.1 bacterium
AGTTTCGTAGATAACAAAGTTGGGTGGACGCTATGTAGGCACGGTTGAGCAAGAAGCGTGCTTCAAATACAAGCCTTGATTGTCCTACAAACCGCCCTGCATGGAGAGCAGCATATCCGTGAAGCACTATCCCCGGACTTAAAGCTGCTCCACGAGTTCAGTCCGATGACCAATATCGAAAAGAACGCCGCAGTCGCCGTCGACGATGGCACCTGGCCCGCCCCCGATGCGACGCTCAAAACGTTTGCCGAGATCCTCGGCGTGCTCGGTTAAGACCTCAATTCTTGCTGAACGAGTTGAACCAGTCTTGGTGTGCAGGCACCACAGTGTAAATCCCGCCCTCGCTGCAGGTAGACGAACCACGCGAGGTCAGGGCTAGCAGTTCCAAGCCACCATCCGCCGTCTTAGCGAATAGGGGACCGCCACTATCGCCATTACAGGTGTCGGGCTTACCGCGGCCGCCGGCGTACATTTCCGCGCCTTCGTAGGCAGGGAGTTGGATCGTTTTTTTGTGACTTCTCGGATGTCCGTCGACAATGTCGATCGAAGTAATGCGTTGCTCATAAGTCGTAGTAAAGCCCGTGTCAGCGATGGCAAACTGATGCTCAGTCCACGGCGATTCCCAAGGCGACATCTTGCCGTAACCCATGATGGTCACAGTCTGCGCTTGGCTCAACCAGCCGCTCACAGCGCCGGCGCTCATGATAGCCGCTGGCTTTACGGAGGTGACGGCAGTAGTCAGCTCCCACATGGCGATGTCGTGAGCCTGGTCGAGGTGGATGCTGCCATCTTCGCGCTTGCCCATTTTGCTGCGATCAAATTGCGGATGGACCGTGACGCGGCTGACTTTGATCAGCTTGTCCAAATTCGCTTCGGGTTTGCTATCGCCGGCAATGACCCCTAAGGATTCTACAGCGTGGGGATGATCATCGCCATCGAGGCTACAGTATGCCGCAGTGAGGACTAACTTCGGTGAATACAGGACACCGGTGCAGAACACATAAGTCACACCTGCTTTGTCTGGACGCAGCAGAGCGACGGCAGGGTAGGTGCTCGCTTCGGCTGGGGTCCCATCGATCACTTTGAGCGAGGAGTTGTAGGTGGAGTGTTGACCTGCCCCGCAGGCGAGCGCCGTCATGGTTGCTGCGCCCAACAGCGCTGCCCGCAACTGACGGGTGACGCGGGTAAGTGAGGGATTGGGCTTTGCGGTCAGATTGGTCATGATAAAATCCGTGGTTCTCAACAGGGGGCTTATTATTTGTAAGTCCCGGTCTCTACCGGTCTTTGGTACGTAGAGGCAAGGTCAATCTGAAGTTCGCTATTAAAGCAGGCTCTTTTGTGGTCGCTGTTGAGTTTGAGGCTTAGGCCCATTAGGATTGCAGTAAGGTGTTCGTTGCGTTTCAAACTTTCGAGGTTGCAAGTTGGATTTATCGACTGATGAATTTGAAAAGGCATTAGCTGCTTTGGACAAGGCACTTTTAGAGCCTAAATCCGATATTGTGCGCGATGCGACCATCCAGAGATTTGAGTTTTGTGTCGAGCTCGCCTGGAAGACCGCAAAACGGGCCATGGGGACCACAAGCACGGCACCTAAAACTGTGATCCGGGAAATGTCACAAAACGGGTTAATCAGTGATGTCGAGTTTTGGCTGAATGCCATCGACCAGCGAAACCTTAGCTCTCACACCTACCGCGAGAGTCTGGCGGAGAAAGTGTATGCCTTCGCTCGCGATTTTGCTCCCAAAGCGCGCGACTTACTGGCGAAGATCAAACAGCCATGAGATACGGGCTGAGTGATGATGAATTTGCATTTTTAGAGCGCGTCGTTGTTGGCCCACTGCGCGATGCTGGAGCTGATGTGTACATCTTCGGTTCTCGCGCACGCGGTGATCACCAAAAGTTCTCGGATATCGACCTTTTGATCGATGCGCCAACTGATTTATCGGCTTTAACAAGCAGCCTTTCCGAACAACTCGAACAAAGCAATTTCCCTTTCAAAGTTGATTTGGTGTCGGTACGAGACTTGGCTCCGAGTTACCAACCTTCTGTGCTGCGCGATCGCAAGAAGCTCGAGCCTAGTTGAAAAAAAATCTCGCAACTTCATGCCTATTTCTCATTGAAGCCAGCAGCGATGTGGTCTAGAAAGCTTCACGCCGCTTCATGCGAAACATCAAATTTTTTTTGGAGGTTCTGTTCATGTTGAAACGAATTTTGATGACGCTGGGTTTAGTACAGTTGTTGATGCTTTCCGGCCATTCATTGGCGGCCTGCGCCATCAACAATCCCCTCGACTGTGTAAGAGATCCGGGCAGCATTGGATCCGGTGAAGCTTTGGGACATTATGAATTCAATATTCAGAACAGTTGCGGCGAACCGATTTGGGCTGCAGTTCACTACTTGGATATGGACCACCCCAACTGTCCCCATATGACAACGGACCCATGCGAATGCGGCGGCTGTTGGAAAACTAATGGCTACTGGGAAATTCAACCCGGTCAAACGCTTTATGTTGGGTCAACGACCAATCGGATTATCTACTTCCATGCTAATACGGCCAACAACGCTCAATTCTGGGGCGACTCCGATCACACTTGGCCTCTTTACGACAAAAGCGTGCCCTTTAGCGAAGTAACTTTGCCTAATAGTTTTACGCGCTGGACACAAAACCTGACCTGTAATTAATCGCTGTTCTCGCGAGCTAATACGTCGCCGTAGCGAAATCAACACGCCTAGTTGCAGCATCAAAACTGCAGCTTGATTCCGGCGACGTAGCCTTTTTCCGCGGACCTTACACTCTGGCCTTGTCTGGTAAGGTCCCAAGTCTCGACGTAGCTGCCAACTAACAAGCGTAGGATCGAGACCTCGACGAAGCCTTCATAATGGTAATATGCACCGCGCGTGATCCCGCTGGCGTCTGCTGCTCCTTGCGAACTTCCGCTAGGACCTAAGCCCATATAACCACCCTCCGCACCAAGAGCTTTAATTAGGTAGAGCTGCAGATTGGCTCCGAGCATGCGGCCGGAGAGAGTTGAGTTTGTGGCGGCGAGATTGACTGGATCGATGATGGTGTTGGTTGTTTGATATCGTCCGGCTTTAAAAACCAGCGAGGAATCCTGAATGTTGCGACCAAAAAGCCGCAGGTCCGCGCTGTAACTGGTCAGTGACAGCTGCCGGCCAATGGAAGAGGACGCACCTGCAACGGCTCCGGTAGAGGTGAAGGAAGTTGAGTTAAAACTGGTGGTCTGGCGTCCAAAGCCTTCGACCCCAAAGTCGATGTTCAAAGAATGCACACCCAAGGTGCTGGACACGATGTTGGTCAACCAAAGTTGACCCATGTAACTCCGGCCAGACACACTCCCAGACTCGGACTCGCCGTTGCTGGAACTGTAATTCAGCTTGCCCTGTGTGGAGAATCCGCTGAGCAGCAATTCAGGGCTGAACTTGTCTTTGTTTGGATCGGAAAACATGGCAAGCCAAACGTCCATGAGCTTCATGCGCTCTTTGATTCTCAACCACTCGGTCAGAGTGAAGCGCGTGCTTTGCCGATCCTCCTGTGTCTTGATGACGTAGGTTGTCACCTGTGTGACCGTTTCAGCAGCGCTAGCTGCATGCGGCCAGAGGAGTAGCGTCGTGATCGCAGCTCGGCAGATATTTTTTGTCCATTTCATGCGCCAGGTATGGGGTTTTGCGTTCATCGCAGGTACTTTGGTTCGGAATGTCGATCCCGTGAAGCGAGCGCTTCGGATTAGTCGTGCTTGCTAAGTCTGGCTTTAACGCTGCGAACCATCCAGCCTAGGACTGGAACATGCTCGTAAACCATTTCGCCTAGATCAAAATAATCCCGGTGGAAGATCACCTGCTCACCGCGGTAGCGAAACTGGGAGACGCCCTTCACGACCACAGTGTCGCCGTCTTCCAGTTTCGGCGTATTTAAGTGCATGGTCCAACTCGCGAATCCCTCGTCACCTTGGCGAATCTGAGTGCCCAGCTCAAACCGGATCTTGGTCACGCCCTCGTACATTTTCTGGTAGTAGCTGAGCAGTTTGTCTCGACCTTCGATGTGGGTTACGGGATCTTCGAAGGTACAATCGGCGGCGTAGAAACGCTCGACCATCTGCTTCATGTTGTCTAGATTGGTGCCATTATAAAAATCCGCCACGCTGAGTTGTTGAGCCGCCGCTGATGTGCCCACGAGCCATGCTGATAGAACTAGTGCTCGGAAAATCTGGTAAGGCCGCTGCATCAATCACTCCTCAATTACTTCAATGATTACCTCAATATATTGTTGATATATCTTGGCTTTAACTTGAATTGCATGATTTCCACTGTTATTTTTGACTAGGGAGAATATCAGTGTCAATTGCCCAAAGACTAAATCCACAACCGATCGACCAAAGTATAGTTTTGGGGTGGGCGCGAAGCGTTGCAGCTAAGATCCGGCAATTTTCAGTACCGGAGAATATCATCCTTTTTGGTTCTGGCGCTGAGGCTAATTTCCGTGAGGGCTCTGACCTTGATCTGTTGCTTGTCTACCCGAGTCTCGAAACGCTGCGTCAAGGTCGAAAGATGTTGGCAAAGGCCCGACCATTTGGTGTGCCTTGCCCGGTTGATCTAATATTTGTGACTCGAGAGCGATATGCTGCTTCAAAAGATCTAGGCGGTATTTGCTTTGTTGCTTGCCATGAGGGAATAAACTTGTGACTAAGGACAAACTGTTTCATCCCGAGTATGCGCGAGTATTGTGGCAAATTGCTGACGGAGACCTTCAGTCTGCAGAGGTCATGGCGCAAAATTTGAATAAGGGACGTCGGGAAAATATTTGTTTTGCCGCTCAGCAGTGCATTGAGAAGTCTTTTAAGGCTGTGCTTTGCTCGCGACAAAAACCAGTTCCAATCACCCATAGCATCGAACTTCTTCTGGATCGTCTACAGCCGACAGTGCCAGTTGGAGCTGAAGCATTAATTGAGCTGACCGACTTTGCAACTGTGCGTCGCTACGAAGAAGGTAGTGAGATTATCACCGCAGAAGACCTTCAAGCTATCATCGATGCAGCAAGGGGCGTCCTTATGTGGGCGAAAATGCAAATCGGTATTTAAGGCGTCTTTTAAGCTTAAAAGCGATACGACAATTACTCCTTGTTAGCTCGAGACGGTAGGAGACGCGGCCAAAAGGCTGGCACCTCGGCCACGTAACGATCATAGCCTGGTTTGCGCTTGATGAGGTCAGCTTCGAGTAAAGTGACCCCGGACACGCGGCGCAGCAGAAAGCTCATCAGGGCCGGCCCGATCATCGCCCAAATTCCACCGGGGCAACTGAGGCCGATGATGCCGAATCCCCACCACAGCAAACTGTCGCCGAAGTAGTTGGGATGGCGCGTTAGTCCCCACAGACCAGAGCGCAGAACTTGCCCGCGATTCTGGGGATCGGCTTTAAAGCGTTTCAGCTGAGCGTCTCCCACCACCTCAAACATGAGTCCGATGGCAAACAAGAGCAGGCCTGCGATATCGAAGGGAGTGGGGAAGGGATCCCCGCCACCTTGGGCGATCACTCCTAGTGGGCTTGAAACGATCAGCAGTATGATTGCCTGAAGTAGATTGACGCGGAAGAAGCTCTTCCAGACAAAACTCGGGCCGATTTTGTTGCGCATGGCAGTGTAGCGTGCATCCTCGCCATGGCCGCTATTGCGCCGATGCAGGTGCCACGAGAGTCGGATGCCCCAGACGGCCACACACACGAAAGTTACGGTCGCACGGAGGTCTGTATGCGGAGCCTGTCTTAGATAGCCGAGCATGGCTAAAACAAATCCGAGGCCCCACACGCGGTCCACTAAACTGGCGTCGTGGTACTTCACACCTAAGGCCCAAATCACGACCATCATCAGCCCGACATATAAAACGGGGTCAGTCACTTCCAGTAACCTCCTGTAATTACTTTATTTTGCATCAAGCCTAATCTGGCAAGGTAGCATTTGTCCGTGAGAATTCATCAATTCCTAATCTCAATGATGATCTACCTACGCATTGTCGGGAAGGGGGATTACGATGAAAATTGCGCCGCCGATTTATTTCGAGCGCGCAGACTATCTGCGCAACCTACGGCAAAAATTAGGCACTTCCGCTGAGTCATTTGATCAGCACTCAGCTGAATCATCAGCTCCCGCGATCGAACAGGCTTTGGCGTTTGCTGACACGTTGCTCGTCGATCTCAAGTCCGCTGAGCAACAGTATGCCGACCTGACCGCGGCATTGCCGCAGATGCTGTGGTTAACTCGACCTGATGGCTTTCACATTTATTTTAATGAAAAGTGGGTTGAGTACACCGGTCGCAGTGTCGCGGATAGTTTGGGCTTTGGGTGGCTGAATGCCTTTCATCCCGACGATCGTGAACGCACTCTGGAGACGTGGAAGAAAGCTACGTCCAGCGGTCAGGCCTACGAAATCGAATATAGATTAGAACGTGCCGGCGGGGGGTATGGCTGGGTCCTTGGTCGCGCACTTCCCCTGCGTGATGCTTCCGGTAAGATCTCTCGGTGGTTTGGGAGCTGTACCGATATAGACAGCCAGAAAAAGTCTGAGGAAATGGCTGCCAAACAGGCCGCTGCCCTAGCGGCCGCAAACGAACAGTTAATCAAGACGGAGCAGCTGAAGAGCGACTTCTTCTCCAATGTCTCGCACGAGCTGCGGACTCCGCTCACACTGCTGCTGGCACCCATTGAATCACTTCTGTCCGGGGACTATGGGCGAATCGAAGATGGTCAACGAACCTTACTCGACATTGTCCATAACAATGCCGTGCGACTTTTGCAGATGGTCAATGGTCTGCTCGACTTTGCCAAGTTAGAGGCGAAAAAATTCAAACCGACGCTCGAGCCCACCAATGTGATCGCTCTAACTGAATCCATCGTTAATGACTTCCGGCCGTTGATGGAAAAAAGCAGTATCTCGGGAAGGTTCGTAAGTTCAAAATCAGAGATCTGGATTAAGATCGATCGGTATCTGTGGCAGCGCGTGGTCTTTAATCTCCTTTCAAACGCGGTCAAGTTTACCCCTGATCTGGGAACGGTCACGGTTGGTGTCGAATATGAAGACGAGCACCTTATTCTGCGCGTAAGTGACACTGGCATCGGGATTTCTGCACAGGACATCCCAACTCTATTTGAAAAATTTAGGCAGGTGGAGAGCGCTTCAACGCGACGCTTCGAAGGAACTGGCCTGGGTTTAGCCTTAGTCAAAGAATTCACAGAACTGCTCGGCGGTCACGTGACCGTTGAGAGTGCCCTCGGTCAGGGAACTACGTTTACGGTCCAGTGTGCTCTGGAGCCCGCAAATTCTGAACTTGCATCACCGCTAGTCCAAGCAAGCATCTCTCCATGGCAAACTCCGATCAGTAAAAATCACGTAGAGATCCGTCATGCTTATCAGAGCAAAGATGCGACGAAGTCAGATGCGACGAAGTCAGATGTGGCTAGATCTAGGGTTTTAGTGGTGGAAGACAACCCGGAACTTGGGCGATACATCGTCGCACAGATCGAAGCGATGGCAGAAACCCGTCTAGCTCTTGATGGCGACCAGGCTTTGGAGATGATCGAGGAGTGGACGCCCGATCTTGTCTTGTCTGACGTCATGATGCCAAAGCGAGACGGCATCAGTCTCTGTAGGGAAATCAAAAGTCGGTCGGAGACCTCGTCTATTCCCGTGATTCTTCTGACTGCGCTCACCCATCGCGAGGCGCTAATTTCTGGCTGGGAGGCAGGGGCCGATGAATATCTGTTTAAACCGTTCCACCCCCGTGAACTCAGCGCGCGCGTGCAGAGCATGCTAGCGTTGTCCAAAGAACGTCGTCGGCACGAAGCCGATCTCATTCAGGCTAACGCAGCGTTAGAACGCAAAGTCTTGGAGCGAACCAAGCAACTGATCGTCGCCAATGACGAGCTCAAACACAAGGCTGAATCCGAACGCGCCGCACGCCTCGAAGCAGAACGCCTCGCGCACATCAAAGATGAATTTCTCATCACTTTGTCGCACGAGTTGCGCACGCCCTTAGTCCCAATTCTAGGATGGATCGATCTGATTAATACAGCCTCACTCAGCAGTGGTGAAACGACTGAGGCGCTCAATACCATCGAAAGAAGTGCGCGCCACGAGCTACAGTTGATCGAAGATCTACTGGACACGTCGAGAGTCATCACCGGCAAGCTGGCGATTGATTTCAAGCTGGTCAACCTCGTTGACTCTCTCCAGGCTGCGGTCGATACGGTACGGTTGAGCGCCGAAGCGAAAAACATAGCGCTTACCGTTGATCTGGCTAAAGGCCTACAAAGCAAGGTTAAAGGTGAATCACGGCGGCTACAGCAGATCTTTTGGAATCTCCTCGGCAACGCAGTCAAGTTTACCGATAAAGGCGGCCGTATTGACGTTCGGGTTTACAGCCGAGATGGCTGGGTCAATATTGATATCGCTGATAGTGGCGTAGGTATAAAACCCGACTTCCTGCCTTTTGTCTTTGAGCGCTTTAGACAGGCTGATAGTTCGACGACGCGGCGGTACGGAGGTTTGGGCCTGGGGCTTGCTCTGGTCAGGCAGTTGGTCGAGGCGCACGGTGGCTACGTTCGTGTTGACAGTCCAGGAGTAGATAGGGGGTCGACTTTTAATGTGAGGTTTCCGCTGTTTGAAGAGGTAGACGTGCCGCAGTCTTTTGGGCAGCCTGAACTGATGGCCCCACGGACGTTCCCTGATAATTTGGTCAAGAAGTTGACGGGCATTCGCGTGCTCGTGGTTGATGACTCAATCGACGATCGCAATTATTTAAGTGCTCTTCTGACCAGAAATGGCGCCGAGGTTGCCACCGCGTCAAACGCGCTCGAGGCCTTGGAACGAGCGCGGACTTTGCATCCTAGAGTCATGGTCAGCGATATCGGAATGCCGGGAAAAGATGGGTACGAGCTGGTTCACGATATCAGACTTTTAGATCATGACATTGCAAAAATTCCGGCGATCGCCGTGACAGCTTATGGTAGCCAGATCGATCGTGACAAAGCGATAGCAGCTGGCTTCCAGCGTCACATCACAAAACCAGCAAATACCCAGCAATTGATTAGCGCTATCTTTGAACTGGCCGAAGCTGGGACAAGGACGGCGACATAGTAGTTTTAGGCTGAACGACGTCTTTGCTGCCCAGTCTCTGGCCGCGGTACATACCCTCGGTATCGCTCCCTGCAAGGTCAACCCATCGCAAGCGGGTAGGGCTATCGCCATTGGTCACCCACTTGGCACCTCTGCTGCTAAGTTGACAGCGACGCCGCTTCACGGCATGAAACGGGATCATCAGATGTAGGACATGGTCACCATGTGTATCAGCACCGGTATAAGTGCAGTTGGAGTGTTTGAGTGACTTTGACAGTAGATAACGACAAGACGGTGGCGGTCACCATCCGCCACAAAGAGGAAGAATGCGTTCATAAGCTGCGGCGTGGGCTTGGTCTCCAGGCTCTTGCTGCAGCAGCTTCAACGCCGATCGAATTTGACTGCCGCGCCGCCGACTGCGGTATTTGCGTCGTGCGGGTACAGGCTCACCCTGAGCACCTCTCGCCTCCGACCACGGCCGAGGCCGACTTCCTCAAGGCAATGCGCGCAGACTTCGACGAGCGCCTGGCTTGCCAGTGTCGGGTGCTGGGGGATGTGACGCTGTTGGTCGAGGACTTAGGCTAGGAGAAATTATGAGGTTCCGTGTGCTATCAATAGCCACCGACCTAAGTCCTTTCCATCATCTACATACCCGTTTGCGCCCAATTCACCGTGGCTGGGCTGGGATTGAAGTAGAGTCTCGAGTAACTGCGAGGTGACAGTGGAGGCGCCGCGCCTCTGGAGTTGCAAGCTTAGCGAGGCCTGGTGCTCAGCTTGTCCTTGGTTGCCAGTATGTTGCTTTTGAATCAACATACTGGCAAATTTGAGGCAGCACTCATTTGCTAGTAAGTTGATAAAATATCAACTTACAGGTTCAAAAGTAGGTCATGAAGAATCCACTAAAAAATATCCTAACTAACAAATTCGACTATAATTTATTGCAGCATGTGTTGCATGAGTACCGCTTTCCCCGAAATAAGATTCGCAGCATGCTTTTGTCGGGGGAGATGACTCGAGTTAAGAAGGGTCTTTACGTAAAGGGCGGCTCCTCCTTTAGCCTGCCAGTGCTGGCCAATATGGTGTACGGACCGTCGTAAGTATCCCAGCACTACGCCCTAGGTTTGTACGGACTCATTCCTGAGCGGGTTCACGTCATAACAAGTATGACTCTAGGTCGGCGTAAGCGCTTTGACACACCGGTGGGAGTTTTTACGTACGAGACTGTCCCGGAGCGACTTTTCGGATTGGGTGTGCGGCGCGTTGAGCTTAGCTCTACGCAGCCCTATCAAATTGCGTCACCTGAAAAGGCGATGGTCGATATTATTTGGAAGCGCACTGATCTGGATACGCCTGATTCCATGGAACACTACCTAGTTTACGACATGCGGCTTGATCTAGATCGCAAGGGTCTTTTTTCGTTGGAACGCATGCGTCGTTTAGAGCGTGCGTACGGAAAAAAAACAGTCACAGCGTTGACTACTATACTTGCCGCGAGGGCTGGGCATGAATGAGATCATTATCGAACGCTTTAAGAAATACCGCGCTAAAACTCCGGAACAGAAGAAGGACGCTCTTCGAGAGATTATTCAAGAAATCGCCTTACTGGGCCTTTGGCGAGCCAAATTTTTTGAGCATGCAGCTTTCTACGGTGGCACTGCACTGCGTATTCTTTATGGGCTTGATCGTTTCTCCGAGGATCTGGATTTCACTCTATTGACAGTAAATCAAAATTTCAAACTCTTCCCATACTGTAACAGTGTACGCGAAGAGCTTGCAGCTTTTGGTTTTAAGGCAGAAGTTGAGTCGAAGGACAAAAAGCTTCAGACTACGACAGAATCGGCATTTATAAAGGCCGATACGGTTGTGCATCTCATTAAGGTTGGAGCGCAATTTCGCGCCATCAGGGGTGATCTTCTTAAAGTTAGATTCGAAGTCGATACGTCACCTGCGCTAGGATTTAAGACGGAGTGTAAGCAATTTTTTTGGCCACAAGCATTTTCTGTGACTACTTGTGACCTACCGAGTTTATTTGCCGGTAAGCTACATGCTACTTTCTGCAGAGAGCGAGTCAGCAACGTTAAGGGCCGCGATTTCTATGATCTGATCTGGTACGTGGGTCGCGGTGTTAAACCGAACTTTCCGTATCTCGAGGCTAAACTCAAGCAATCTGGACACTGGCCTAGGGAGCAACCATTTGACAAGAGTGCTTTTCGCACTTGGGCCCTCGCAAAACTCGATAGTTTGGACATAGCTGCAGCAAAACGTGACGTAGAGCCTTTCGTTCCTGATCAGCGCGTTCTAGACGGTTGGTCGCGTGAACTATTCGCCGCCGCGATAGAGCGAATTGCGCTGTGATGATGCCTATGTGAGATTAGGCGCGAAGCCTTTTTGAAATTATGGGTTGCTTTTACGCGCGCGTTTCCCTCAACAAGCGGTGGGCTACCAACATGAGCTACTGATTGGCGAGCCAAAATACGCGACGCTTGCAGCGGTGAAGCTCAAGCAAAGATTATCTGTTTAGGTTGGGCGCTGTGTGTAGCAAAATTGCTACATGATTAATGTGATGATCGTTCGTTGAAAAATAAGTCACGTGATGCTGCTTAGTTTGGTTGTCGATCCGTAAATTCTCGCCTATATCGGTAGCAGAATCACAACAAATAGGTTGTTGTGAGACTTACGACCAGCGAAAGGAGTTCACGATGTCTATCAAATCTTGGATCATGGCAGCGTTAGTGGTGGCATCTCCTTTGAGCGCGTATGCGGACGCAGAATCGAATGCAGGTGGTGGCGGTAATGAGCAATTAACTGAAAGCAGCGATACCACGCTGGAGTGTGCGCCGGGCGCGGGTGTCTACGGTCCTGGTGTTTGGGGGACAGGAGGCTACAACTCCTGCTACAACTACAACCGCGATGGAATCAGCTGTTCGCAAGTCGGGTTCTTCGAGGGGCAAGTTGGCGCGCCGTGGGGTGGCATTGGTGGTCATTTCCGTTGTACCACCGGCTGTCTGCAATGGGTGGGCTGGTAGGTCACGCCGTTGCTGTTGGCAGAACGCGCGGAGAAGATTCTCCGCGCGTTTTGAGCATTGTGCTATCAAATAATTGACGATTAGACCGTTTGATTAAATCACTTTAGTTTAGCTCTCGTACCTTTGTTGCGAAGCGTTCCAATTACATCCTTAGATTCACTTAATAGATCCCGCCCCTGCCCCAAGAGATTCCTTTGAAGTTGCAGGTTTTTCTTGCACCAAAACAGCAGGGCAAGCGATGGTACCACTGTGGTCGATGCAACACTCAAATGTGCCTGGCGCTGGCTTGTCCCCGAGCGTGATCACTAGATTGCCGTTGTCGCCGCTGACGTTGGTCAGAGAAACATGGGCTTGTGCGGTCCGATCTGACTGAATCGTGACAAAGCCTTCGCCGTGCTCATAGACTTTGCCTGTTTTAGAGTCCAGCAGGTCAACGGATATCGCATAACCTTTCGGTGCTAAATCGTTGATGGCCAGAGCTTTGTCTTTGGTGGAGAAAGTATAGGTTTTAGTCCATGGGGTAGGTTGTTTAGGGCAATCAGACTTCTGGGTTTTGAGATCAAAGAAACACGGCGCTCCAATTAGCATGACTTCCTCAGTCAGAGTTACTTTCACTTGGTCAACCGCAGATGGGATGGTTCCGGGAAGCTGCAGCGCAAGTCCGCTACCGTGCTGCGCTTGCACATTAGCATTGCCATCGTTGACACTTTTTTTGTTCGATTTATCAGCGGCGGTGCCGCAGGCCGCAAGGCCGAGAGCGACGACTGCGACGAATGAGCCTTGCTTGATGATGCTTGAGACTGAATTGCTGGTTTTCATTTTCTTCCCCCGATTGTTTGATTGCTCGAAGCTGTTTACTTGTTATCCGCTTTGTTGTTTGACTGGTGCGTCTAACAAAGCTCTTATCGGCAAACATGGCCCAGGAGTTGGGCGCTCAGCGCAAGAAAGCGTATTCAAGCGTATTCAAGCCCGGTCGGTCGTATTCAGAGTGTGCACCAGCGAGGGCCTAAACACCCCAAATTTTGCTGCGGGTTAGCCAAAATATGTAGAGGTTTCAAGTTGTTGTGTTTTGCTGGTTGGCCGCGATTGAGTTGCGTCTGAACGCGCACTCTAGTTTGGGTGTCCGGCTTTTTTGTGTGTCGAAAAAAGTTAATAATTACGGATACATAATTTTGTTTATTTAAGCGAGCCACAAGATACGGTGACGTTGCGAGATTTCGAAATCTTGATCCAATCACTGATAATGAGGTCGCGAGTCTAGTTGAGAATAT
>OMIY01000247.1 GCA_900299215.1 bacterium
ATGTCTTGAGCAACAATGACACCTGGAGCGAAATTCCAATTAAAACCTGTGGCCAGGACCTCACGAGCTACGGCACCACCGATACGACTGATGAGTTCGGGATTTTTAGTCGCTCCTAGGCCGATATTGTGGGGAAACAGCGTCGCCCCTTTGACGATCCCGTGACCATGCACGGCATCAACTCCGATTAACATTGGCAACCCGGCTGAACTTGCCAGTGCATCTGATTGAAGCCGTGCGAAGAAAGACCGCCATCCCGTTGGCGTATTGTCGGCGATAATGGAATCACCACCAGCCAGCACCGATCCTAGACTCAGCTCCTTAATCGCACTTCGTCCAGTTGATGTCATATCGTCTTGCAAATTGATGATTTGGGCTTGGATCATCTGCCCAATCTTCTCGCTTAGATTCAATTGATTGACCGTATGCTTCACAAGCACCTCATCAGCAGATCGTGGGTTAGTGGGCTCTGCATTTACGACTGGCGCCGCCAAAATAAGAGCACTGACTAAATTCACTGCATGGAGTAAGCGACTGCCTTGAGCCATCCCTGACTTACGCATAGTCTGCCTCGTCTTTGGTAATTCATTAAATCTAATTGCAGACTAACCAATTTTCGACGGTTTATCCAGAGTCAAAGCAAGACCGTTGGCAAGGTTAATAAGTTAAGATTATGTGCATATTTCATGCTACAATATAAGAGCTTTTACCCACATCGTACGGCGGATTCACCGTGACTCGCACCCTGCGTCAAATTAGCATATTTTTCGTCGCTGCTTTTTTACTGGCTGGTTGTCGCTTGAACCACGCAGATGCCGGTAAGGATCCCACACAGCTAGGGACTGATCGCAGCATCGTCGACCCCACTTGGCCAGTCCGATTGTCTTTAGGTGGCACTAAAAGCACCTACAACGATCAACAGTCGAGCGATATCTCAAACCTCAATCAGTCACTGAGCGGGGTTAACCTGTCTGGCAAAAGGATGATGGCCGAAGGTTACGTTTTGCTTAATACCGCTACTGATGCGGCCAAATCCATGTACGGATACGGTGGCATGGAGTTCCGCGACGACGTAACTGACCGCGTATGGTGGGAGTACCAACGCACGTATACCATCAAGTTTGGCCTTATGCCGATGCCGAAGATTCCGTTCATGCCAGTGATTGGGATGTTTAAGTCATGGAATGGCTTCGTCGCCACAGAGCCAAATATGCCGGACGTGACCAAACTCGATGTGATAGCACTACTTCTTGGTGTGGACTACATTCACAACATATGGATCAAGCCTCAAGAAATCAGCGCATTCTTTGGGGGCAAGTATCACCTCTTAAATCCTGGTGGTAAAAATACCGGCAGCGAAATGGAGATCATAGTCGGTAGCAAACTGAACTTTGGCATGCTTCGCATGGATGTCAGTGCTGGTTACCTGGTAAATACCTACAAAGGACAGCAACCAACTCCAGACCAAACAGGCGAGTTAACAATCAAAAGCAACACCAAGTCGACCTATGGAATGATTTCCTTTTGGCTCTAAAGACGCCGATGTGCTGGGGAGATAGAGTCGCATGAAAAATTCACTGAGGAATAAGATCTTCCATTTTGCACTGCTGCAGCTGGTGATCGCCCCTGTCGTGCATGCAGAGGAAAATGCTGGAGTTGCTGTGATTCCGCGACTTTTATTTTCCGGCAGCATGCTTAACGGTACTTATGCTGAAAGCTCCTACAGCGAGCTTAAGGACCAAGAAGCACGGCTCGACAACGTGAAACTGACCGGGTCAGATAGCCGTCTTGCTCTCTCTTTTGATCAGTTTTATGGTCTAGAAATTAACTACCGTGCACTTAAACCAAAAGATGTTTCCTATTGGTCGGAGCGCAACGAAGTGTCGGCATTCGCCAGTATCTACATCCCAGAGATCGACTGGATTCAGCCCGCGATCGGTTATTTTGAAGTGCAGCAAATCGGCGACAATACCGACCCCGCCGCTCCCCCAGCTTTTATCAAAAAGAATAATGGCTTAAGCTTCGGCGCCAGGACCCGTTTCAACCTCTACAAGATGGACGGGACGGGCTTTATGATTAATGCGCGGATCGATTATTTGACCTCGATGGAGGCTAAAAACAATTTCGGCCTCGAATACACCTACGGCCTTGGCTACTACACTAAATGGGATTCTGTGGCTTTCAACTTGATTGCTGGCCTAACCAGGAACCAGTTTAAGGCTGGAAAGGCTGATCCCGCCGACACTGACGGCAATCTTGGCCACGAGGGCTCTGCTGCAATGTTAAAAGTTGATCACCGATACGAAGTGTTCAAACTTGGGATCGAAATCAGTTACTGAGCCTTCGCGGCGGTCCCGGGTGAACCTAGGCAGTCCCGCATCCCCTATCTGGGTGCCATGGGCGGCCCTGGTGGCATGGGTCAATTAGTGTCTACTCGTCAGATCCCGAAATGACCCTTTTGTGAACAAGCTTAATTCTACTTAAGTTAACCTCCTGTATCGGCAAGGTAAATTTAGAAACGCCTAAACTCCCCTTGGCCATCTGCCGACAGCGTAGATGGCGGAATTCGGGAGCTTTTATGCGGGGACTTAAATCCATTGGAATCAGCCTGGTACTGCTGACCTCAGTCAGCTGTCAGTCCCG
>OMIY01000248.1 GCA_900299215.1 bacterium
TGAACGGCTCAAAAATGTGGATCACCAACGGCAATCTTGCCCAGGTGGCAGTGGTGTGGGCGCAAACCTCTGAGGGCATAAGAGGCTTCATTGTTCCGACAAACAGCAAGGGCTTCACTGCGCGTAAGATGACGGGCAAGTTGTCCCTGCGCGCCTCGGTAACGTCTGAGCTCTATTTTGACAATATCAAATTGCCCAAAGATGCAATTCTGCCCAAGTCGGCTGGCCTCAAGTCGGCACTAGCCTGTCTGACCCAAGCACGCTACGGCATTGCATGGGGTGTACTTGGCGCCGGGGAAGCTTGTTTTGATGAGGTAGTAGGCTATGTTAAAGACCGAGTCACCTTTGGTCGTCCCATTGGACATAGTCAGCTAATTCAACGCAAGCTAGCCTTAGCTTTATCTAGGCTCACTCAAGGAAAATTGCTGGCACTGCGCCTGGGTCAGCTCAAGAATGAGGGCAAACTTCATTTCGCCCAGGTCAGCATGGCTAAACAGAATAATGTTGAAGCTGCTCTTGAAGTAGCAAGATCTTGCCGCGATATGCTTGGTGGTAATGGGATTATGGCTGAGTACAAGAGCATGCGCCATATGTGCAATTTGGAGACTGTATATACCTACGAAGGTACAAACGATATCCACTTGCTCATTGTGGGTGCTGAGATTACTGGGGCACAAGCCTTCGGTTCTTAATGTCTATGTAAATTAGCGAAGGCAATTGAGGTCCTTGGTGTAATTGTAGAAACACCAAGGGCCAAATCGTATCGACGAGTAATGTTTGCCGCGTAGCGGTCGATAAATCCCTGAGGACTATTGCCTAGTCCTCAGGGAGAATTATGATAAGAGCGGTCGAGCAACAACTAGAAGAAGCTAACAAGCTTATTTTCGTCAAGCGTTACGCTGACGCTGAGCATTTGTTAACCGATCTAGTTGCCAGCGAAGATGGCCGGGATGAGGCGCTGATCCACTTCCGTCGCATCGAACTAGCCGCGATGCTCAAAAGTCTGGATAAACTACGCCAGCAATATACGCAGCTATTGCCAAAGGCCGCCAATCAAGCGCTTATTGAAACCTGCTTAGTGACGATCCAGCAGCAAGGCGACATGATTGCACCAAGTGAAGCCGCAGCGCAGTTTCAGGAACTGATTCGCATCCATGGTGCCAGTGCAGCTGCCTATTATGGTATCGGCTATGCAATGGAGCAGCTGGGCAGTTTCGAACGAGCCATATTTAACTATCAACAGGCACTGAATATCGACCCCAATTGGGTAGTCGCCTATTTCGGCTTGAGTCAGGTGCACTACCAGCTCGGTGATGACAAGAAGGGGGATCATTTCTTCTATCTGTTTGAACGAGCGGCACCTTACAATGTGTACGGTAATTTTGAGACCCATCGTCAGCTTTGTCAGGATTTTTTACAACGCGAACGATTCTCAGATGCTGAAGTCGCCATTCAGACCCTTTCGACCTGGTGGATGGAAAATAAAGGTAGTTGTCCCCTTGAGATTCAAGTTTACGAACTATTTGCTACGGCGCGAATCTCTGAATCCCAAGGTGAAACAGCGCAATCGAGCGATCGGCGTCAGCGCGCTCATTCCCTTGCTGATAGTGCACTGGTTGATGAGAAAGTTGCTGAGCATGTACTCTATTTTATCGCCAAAGTTCTCGAAGACTTCGACAGTCTGACCCGTGCCTGCGTTTTTTACGAAAAAATTCTTCGGCGTAAAAACGCCAGCTCGCAAGTTATTCAGAAAATTGGCTCACAGTTCTTGGCTCTAGGTGAATTTGAAATTTCCAAAGAGCTTTTTACGGCAGCGTATCAGGTCCATCCAGAACACAGTGACGTAAGATTTTGTCTCCTAGTCAGTCATCTTAAATTAGCTGGAGTCAATGTTGAGGAGTATCTGATCGGTAGAGAGCGACTCCGTCAGTTGGTAAGCGGCAATGGCGACAAAGTAGAGTTACTTGCTTTGCTTCACAGCCTGATCGCAAAGTTTGCTGGCGATTCCGATGTTCAAGGTCATATTGCCGACGTCTACCTCAAGTTAGGCAATATCGAACGAGCCGGAAAACACTTCGACAAAATGTATCAGATCGACCACTTGAACCGATCAACTGCGTTAAAGTACGCAAATTTTGTCCTTCATTATCGTGAAGCTGATCAGGCTAATGTAATCTTGGACCGCATCAGTGCTGATGCCTCTTTGCCGAGCGAAGATAGAGCTGAGATCTATTGGCTCAAAGCTAGCTTTTACGCTCGCAAGAAAAACTTTTCGGAGTCGCTTCAGATACTTCGAAAAGTACTCAAAATGGACCCGTGGAATGTGTCCTACCTCGTGCAAGAAATCATCAACTTGATGAATCTCGCGACCATGGACGCTGAACAGAAAAAGATCGATCCGGTACTTAGTTTGATTACTAGTGGTGACGATTCTCCGCTCACCTGGCAGGAATTTGATCAAAAGACCGACCGCATAGAGCAGCAGCACGCATATGAGTTAGCTTATGCACGCCGCAAATTGCGTTATCTGTATGCAAATGGATCTGACGATACGCTTCAGGATTTAGTGCGGTCTGCTTGTCGCCAGGATGCGGCAATGGCCACGTATGACTTCATTAAGCTTCTTAATACAAATTTTGATAGCTACAGCATTTGTTGGGCACTGGGAACTCTTTACAAAGAACTCTGGCAACTCGAGACGGCCGGAGTCTGGTTTGAACAAATGCTAATGTATGCTCAAATCCCCGCAGCTGCAAAATCTCGCGCCTATTTAGAATTAGCAGACTGCTTTATTTGGCAGAATAGGAGCTTCGAAAAAGCTGTAGAGTATGCAAAGCTGTCACTTGATTTGGCTGACAAACAAGATAATCGCGGCAACCGTACACTGGCGCATGCTTATCTAAAAATCGGCCAAATCAGACATGCTAAACAGGTTCTCGATCATATCGATACGGATTCTGATCCAGAGACTCGTTACCTGCAAGGACTGCTACAATACCGTAACGGAGCCCGCGAGCAGGCCAACCGCATTTGGAAGCCTTTGCTCACCTTGCGCAGTGAAAGCCTCCGTTTTCACAACATTAAGCAGGATATTCTTCGCTATTATTTCGATGGCGCCCCATATCTCAAGGTCAACTGATCGGTATACGGGCAGCTAATTGAGGTGGCCAAGGTCACCCTATTGTTAAATTTCCAAAAAGTTTCGGCTACCTGGCCAGAAAAAACATTGACTATGAGAATGTTTTATGGAGAATAGGATCCGAGCTAAGACATTATAATTCGTAGATATTTAGACACTGGGTGCATCCCGGGGGTTTCGGCCTCTCTTTGTACCTTGGTGGCGGTTTAGGGCAGAGAGCCATATTATTCAAATCTCTGCCTAAAATCGCCGCAGTTGCGATAGCGCTAAAGTTTTCTGTCAGAATTCCGATACAGGCACATCACTCAGCAGCCCGTAGAGGAAGAGGCACTGATGCCTCAGGGTTTTTTGCTGCAACTTAACGACCATGGGGGGACGTTGTGAGGCTAAAAATTGAAAGACTCGGGAGAACTGGAACTATGCAACACACAGCATCAGAATGTTGCAATTGCGGGACAGACAGCAAGTGCCGCCGCCGCGAATTCAGCGAGCAAGCTTGGACCGTACTTCTCCTTTGGAATGAGGTACAGGCGTCGGCAGTAGATCAGCCAATTTGCGATAGCTGCTACGACGAGCTACGCGAGACGCTGATTGACCGAGCTGAGGAGTTAGACGGTGCCCTCAACACGGCAAAACCAGCTCCGGCTCAGCGCCCTGCTACTGGCAGGTCCAGAGTGCGTCGCGCTGGCTAACGCGGTACCCCCCGTAAAGCATGAGACGTTTAAGTTGTTAGGATCAAAGGTCCCGCATGGGGCCTTTTTCTTTTTTTAAAACGACTACCTCTCAAGTTGTCGTGATGGCTGCCGATGAACGAATGACAGCCACCATCACGTCATACCTTCTGGGAGGAATACCGGATGATGCGAGCCCACCTGCTCAGCCGTGTCCAGCATACCTGTGAAATCAGTCAGCGCACTCTTTTGACTCCAGATAAGGCTTATGCTCAAGGTTTTGGCGGTTACGGAGAAGCACTTCGACTTATGTGGAGCGGTCAGTATGCCTCCGCTGCCAGCCATGCCGCGGCCATTTTGGCAGAAGATCCCGACATGAACGGTCGGTTTGCCGTTATCAGACTCTGGATTGAGGCCATGGCCGAGCAAGCTGATAGACCTTCGCTCCGGCTAGTAAAGGAAATGTTGCTGACCTTGGGGCGTGCCAACCCAGAGGACCAAGTAACCTATTTTGCCCTAAGAGGGCTGGTTCACTATGAACTCGACGAGCTCGATGCCGCGCGCTTTATGGCAAAGTGTTGCGACGATGAGCCCGCCAATCCATACTGCCTCGAGTTGCAGCAACTCGTAGCCAACCGTGATGGGCACCTGTCGTTTCCTTTACTCAGCGCAGCACCTTTGGTCGATTATTATCATTGGCAAACAATAGCTCGATCATTGCTGTCCACTGGTCACCGCGACGAGCTTAATCTCATTCTCTCATGCATTCGGGAGCAATGCCCGGTAGCATCACTTTCCCATCTTTTTGAATATCATCTCTGCATTGAGGCCGGATTTTATGCCGCCGCGGCTTTGGTCGCCGAGCGTATGACGGAGCTTTATCCCGACTCCGTAGACTATCGCTACTTTCAGGCTTATGCCTTGTTTGAGGACGCTGATTACCCAGCGGCGCGGAAGGTGCTTGCCAAACTACTTGCCGATGGTCACGGGGACGACGCTGAAGTCATTGGGTTGCTGGGCCATACCCATGCGAAGTTAGGTAATTCTGAGGAGGCGGCCAGGTGTCTTCAACGCGCTGTGTCGCTACTCAAGTCACAAGGACTACCGTATTCTCACCTCTCGCTCGAGTTATCTGATGTTGAAGAAGAGTTGCGTGGTGACGAACTTGATCCGACTTTGACAATGCCGCAGCAAACGCGCAAGTGGCTCATTAATTTGTCGCCGCGACGTTATAACGAGTTAGTTATGAGTTCGACGGATGCCATCGAAAGGCTCCTAAGACCAATGGGGCCGGAGCCTCGTTTAGGTGATATTTGCTTCTTTGCGACCACCACCAAGAGTCCGCAAGGGTCCCAATGGAAGATTGTTGCAATTTACATGGTCGATTCATTGCCTATGTGGCACCCCGTAGATGGGTACCATTCAGTACTGCGCTTGGTTGCCAGGTTGCCGGACGGCCTACCAGTCGACATCGAGATGGCTGACGACCTTCCATCGTCCGAGACAAACCGTATGCATAAGCGTGATCAGCACATTACCTATGGTGTTTATGAGCTGGATAATTATGCCATCGATATTATCGAGGAAGCAGTTCACTTGAGCCGCGAAGACATGATCGAAAGACGCCGGGGTAGCGCGCAAAGTCGTCGTCCGACAGCATAATCGTAAGGAGTTAGTCATGTTAGTACGTAACAAAACAATTTATAGTTTGTCGGTCATCGCGACCCTTGCTTCAGCCCCGCTTAGGGCTGAAAATACACCATCAAACTTGCCACCTGGTCTCAGTACGGCACCGGCGGAACCTGCAAAACCTGCGGTAGAGCAAACGGCGCCTACGCAGCCGGCTACTCCCGTGGAGCAGCCTAGCACTCCCGTGATGGTCATTGCTGATGGCAAGCCAATCACCGTTAAAGATGGCGATTTTAAGATCACGCCTCCAAATGGTTGGGAGGTTTACACACAGAGGCCAGATCTAACTTTACTGGCGCAGCCACCAGTTCAAGCAGATTTGAAGTTTCAACGGACAGTGCAGGTGCTGGCTTTTAGTGGTCCACGATTTATTGATGGTGTCACAGCCAAGGAGTTTGAGGAAAAAATTCCTCAACGTTTTTCGCAGGCGAATCCTGGGGTCGTTGAGTATCGCGTCCGCAACCAGGTCCCAGTAGAACTCAATGATGGGCGTAAAGGACTTCTTTTCTACACCGAATTTCAAATCGACACGACAAATCTGATGCAAGCACACATCCTCGTGTCTTCAGCCACTAGGCATTATTTGGTGACATTCACCGATATTGCTGAGCACTTTGAGGGCGAGGGTGCGAATCAATACTTGGCAGAGGCCTGGACTGCTATGGTTTCAACTCAACTTGGGAGTCCGACTCCGGAAAGATTCACCAATCTAACCATGATTGGTTCTTTAGTTGGTGGTCTGGTGGGCTTGGTTCTGGCCTTCGTTTGGTGGCGCAAACGTCGTGCTGGACAGCAGTTCAAAGAATTCGCCGACCAAAGCGAGTTAAGTGGCCACGGTGTGGCGCCGAAAACGGAGATGTCAGCGATCTCGTCGGTCGCTAGCTCGGTGACGAAAACAGAAGCTCCAAGTAATGTCAGCAAACTTGCTAGCCAAGTTAGTATGCCTTTGACTGGGCTTTCCGACTTTAGCCAGCTTAAAGTAGCCTCGCAGCAAGCGTCAGTTATTGATTTCTCGTCCCATGGAGTCGTCAAAAAAGCGGACAAGAAGCCAAAAACGGAGACTAAAGATCTAAGTTCGGTCGACGACGAAGATCTGATTGACGATGATCTAGCTGTCTAAAGTAATATTGCTGACTCTAGCTACTTGCGGAGTCAGCATGTTTTCTAGTCTTCGATATGAAGATGGTGTCGTCCATTTACTCGATCAAAGGCAGCTACCTGGTACTGAGGTGTGGGTGGCCTGTCATACCGTCGAGAGCGTAGCCTCGGCGATTGAGGCCATGGTCGTTCGCGGTGCCCCTGCGATAGCCAATGCAGCTGTGTTGTCATTAGCAGCGAGTGCTAAGCGCCGCGCGACTAATTGGGGTCAGAGGCAGGACGACCTTGATGAATTCCGGTCTGAGCTGAAAAGGCTCGCCAGCACCCGACCTACCGCAGTGAATTTGTTTAAAGCCCTTGAAGTGATCGAAGTCACCGCCAATCGCATGCCCTTAGCTGCCTCAAGGCTAGAGGTAGCAAGGCATCTTGAGTTAGAGGCGATGCGCATCTGCGCTGAAGACTTAGCAACTTGCAAAGCCATAGGAAGGCATGGCCTTGATTGGCTAAAACGGCGATGTACTAAAAACCTAAGGGTCCTTACCCATTGCAACACTGGCAGTTTGGCGACGGCTGGATACGGAACAGCTCTTGGGATCGTTAGGGCCCTCTGGGCCGAAGGTCTATTGTCTATGGTGTACGTAGACGAAACCAGACCTTACCTTCAGGGATCTAGACTCACTGCCTACGAACTTAGCCAAGAAGGTATTCCGTACACAGTCGTTTGCGACAGCGCTGCCGCTTTTTTGATGCAGAGAGGCGAGGTTGACGCAATATGTGTGGGAGCGGATCGTATTGTGGCAAATGGTGACACGGCTAACAAAATAGGGACTTATAGTCTGGCCGTGCAGGCGCACTACCACCA
>OMIY01000249.1 GCA_900299215.1 bacterium
GATAAACCTTCTGGTCAAAGTGCTGCTCGAGTGATTCGCGAGCTGAAGAGCCAATCGCTTTGATGCGAGTACCGCCCTTGCCGAGGATGATGGGCTTATGGCTCTTTTGGCTCAAAAGCACCTTAGCCTCGACGACCACCAGCTCGGGTTTCATCTCAACCCGTAGAACTTTGACTGCGGTGCCGTAAGGAATCTCTTGGCCGATCTGACGGAAGATCTGCTCACGAATAAGTTCTGCGCAAATAAAGTTCCGTGGCATATCAGTTAGATCATCTGAGCCGAATAACCATGGCCCCTCTGGGAGTTGGTCAGCCATAAATTCACGCAGTTCGGCAACTTCTTCAGGGCGTTTGCCCGACAGCGGTACAGGGTCTGGCTGCAGCAGACGGCTAGCGTGTGGTGCCATTTCTTCAGACGCAAAGAAAGCTTCCATCCGCAAACTAATTCCGGCTAGTCCCGAGGCGCGCTCGGCTTTTTGGATTGCGTCGGCTTTGGCAGCGAGGATCAGTACCGGTGCTTTACTGCTATTTAGGATCCGGCCGAGAAATTTCTCGTCCTCTTGGCTGAATCCCACAATAATATCTACCAAGTAAATGATCAGGTCGGCTTCGTTGGCTACTTGCAAGGCAACCCTGTTCATTACCGTGTTGATCAGATTACGACCGCGGTCCTTGTGCAGCCCCGGTGTGTCGAGAAAGAGGATTTGCGCCTCTTCTTGAATCGCAATCCCAAGGATGCGATTACGCGTCGTCTGCGGCTTGCGACTCACTACGGCAAGTTTGTCCCCGACTAAGGCGTTGAGGAGGGTGCTTTTGCCGGCATTAGGGCGACCTAGGAGTGCGACGTAGCCACAGCGTTGTGTCATGGTGATCTTCTTTTGCTTTGATATCAGGTGGTTAACCCTCAGTATTCAGGACGAATTCGGGCCGAGGGCGCATCGTGGGATATTATAAATTCTATTAGAAATCAATAAAAATCGGTGCGAGTCGTCTTACTAGGGCCTCTGAAACCAATGAATCCGACGGCGATACCAATAACGAAGCCAGCAAGGTGGGCCGTGTAACTCGTCTCTTCTCTGAAAGTAGTGGGGAATAGCAGGAGCAGCGATACACCAACAGCTCGGAGTAGCCGAACTCCCCAGGGGAGCGTGTTCTCATGCCTGACGTACACGACTAACCACAATGCGACCATGCCGTAAAGCATCCCCGATGCACCAAGAAGCTCAGTATCTGGCGGGTAAAAATAGATGGTTACGAGATTACTAAGAGTGCCGATTATCAGTGCTGATGCTGGGAAAGCGAGCCATCCAAAAAAGGCGTAAAGAAACCAACCGAAGATGAGAAATAGGGGTGAATTAGCGAGTAAATGACCGATGTCAGAATGGACAAATAGGGCGGTGAGTAGTCGCCAGTACTGATGCTCACCGATCACCGCTTCGTTGCTAGCCCATAAACCATCGGCGTCCGGAGACAACCAGTCGTGCAGGCTACAGAGCCAAAAAAGCGCAAAACAAAACAGAGCTGGTTTGATCGAAGCGATGTTGGGTTTTTGGTTTAGGCGGCTTATGGGCTTTGGTGGTGATGGAAGAAAGTCATCCGGAGAAGGGACATAACCAGCGCCCAGTTCACCCTCGACCGGCGGCGGCGGGGCCGCTAGCAGGTTTCTGCGACGGAAACGCCGAAAGCGAGGCAACAGATACCGTTGACCTCGGCCAGACTTATCCCTCAAACGCCTTCCCACTGCAGCGTCTCAAGATGCTCACGAAGCATGGTAATGGTGCGAAATTTCTTTAAGATCAAAGTTCGCTTAAGGCCCAGAATGATGGCTTTAATCTCGGGAGGCTGCCTCTGATACCGGGCCTTGCCGCCGGTGATTTCATAAAGGATGCGAACCACATCGTAGACATCATCTCTGATGTTGAGGGGGCTAGGTGCTCCCCAATGGAAGAAGTCGAGTAACTTAACGTCAAATCCCAAGCCACGCCGTCTTATGATCACGTTACCTGGGTGAAGATCACCATGATAATCCTGCAGACGGTGAATCGCTTCTAGCGCAACGGTGATACTGTGAAGCACATGTAAGGCTTGGAACGAGTCGAAGCGCTTACCAGGTTGGTGACGCAGAAAATCCTGCAGTACCTCACCTTCGACATAGTCTGACACCAAAAACGAGATATCGTGGCCACCGTAGTGGATGATCTCTTGGGTGTGATACTGGATCAGTGCTGGACAATCGCGCAGTTTGTGTAACTTCTTGGCGTAGAAGTTGATCGTCTTATTACGCTTATTGCGCTCTGGATAAAAGAACTTGGCGGCGCGCTCGATGCCGGTCGAGTTCTCTTTTAGGAGGTAGACCTCACCCTCCCAGCCAGATCCAAGGCGAGACATGACCTCGTACTTCTTAGCAAGGACGTGGCCTGCAGGAAAATCGAAGGTTTCAATCGATGACTTGTCGACTCTCGCCATCGAGTCACCCCAAATGCTTGGAAGCTGAGTACTGAGCCAACGACGCTCGGAAGTATTCGATCGTGCGTCCAATGCCCTGCGCTAATGGAATCGTTGGCTCCCAGCCCTTCAGTACCGACTTAGTTTTACTTAGATCCGGTCGACGGCACTTGGGATCATCGCTGGGCAACGGCAAGTAGCTGATTTTGGACTTGCCACCAACCTGCTTGAGCACCTCTTCAGCCAGCTCACGAACTGTGAACTCACCGTCGTTGCCTAGATTGATCGGTCCAGTCTCACCCGTGCTAGCAGCAAACCGGATAATCCCGTCCACCAGGTTGTCGACGTAGCAGAAAGAGCGTGTCTGGCTGCCGTCTCCGTAGATAGTCAGGTCCTCGCCTCGAAGAGCCTGGACGATAAAATTACTCACGACGCGCCCGTCATCAGCCGCCATCCGCGGCCCATAAGTGTTAAAGATCCGAATGACTCGGATATCAACCCCATGTTGACGGTGATAATCAAAGCATAGCGTCTCAGCTGCCCTCTTACCTTCATCGTAACAACTACGGATACCTATGGGGTTGACGTTGCCCCAATAAGACTCCTTTTGCGGGTGTTGCAGAGGATCCCCGTACACTTCCGACGTGCTGGCTTGCAGAAAGCGAGCACCGACACGGCGCGCTAGACCAAGCAGATTCATCGTCCCGATGACGCTAGTCTTGAGCGTCTTGATTGGGTTTTCCTGGTAATGCACCGGACTGGCCGGACAAGCGAAGTTGAGGATCAGGTCAACCTCGGCAAGATAGGGCTCAACGATATCGTGACGAACTAGCTCAAATCGTGGGTGTCCAACAAGGTGCCCGACGTTGTCCTTGGTTCCGGTATGGAAGTTATCTAGGCAGATGACGTCCCAGCCAGCTGCCAAATACCGATCGCAAAGGTGACTGCCAATAAAGCCGGCACCACCTGCTATGAGAACTCGGGGAGTACGAAGTCGATTTGAACGGGTCATGATAAAGTCCGATGCTGCAAAGGATCCTAATAATATGCTAGCCTTGGTCCCAATGCACGAAAATTCTGCGGTTTTAGGCGAAGGGGACGCACTGCATGAACATCCATGAATACCAAGCAAAAAGCTTGTTCGCACAAAACGGTGTGCCGGTACCTGAGGGCTACCTAGCACACAATTCAACCGAGGCTGAATTCGCTATGCGCCGTCTTGGCGTCAAGGTAGCGGTGGTCAAAGCCCAGGTTCACGCGGGTGGCCGTGGAAAAGCGGGAGGCGTCAAGCTAGTCAAATCACCTGAAGAGTGTGGCGAAGTTGCAGCCAAAATGCTCGGTATGCGCCTAGTGACCCCGCAGACTGGTGCCGAAGGTAAGATTGTGCACAAGGTCTACATCGAGGCTGGTAGCGAGATTGACAAGGAATACTACCTGTCGATGCTCGTTGACCGCGAGACGGCTTCAGTTGCCATCATGTTCTCGACCGAGGGCGGGATGGATATCGAAGAAGTAGCCGCAAAGCATCCAGAAAAAATCGTCACCGTTCGTGTCGATCCAACCGTGGGCCTTAAGCCTTTCCATCTGCGGACATTGTCCTACGCGATGCGGCTATCCCCGGAAGTCAGCAA
This sequence comes from bacterium, assembly GCA_900299215.1. Classification (GTDB taxonomy): domain Bacteria; phylum Bdellovibrionota_B; class Oligoflexia; order Oligoflexales; family CAIYRB01; genus CAIYRB01. Next base: position 4,076 of record OMIY01000249.1, read on the forward strand.
AGAGCTCCATAGCTTCGTCGACAAACTGTACAAGATGTTCATCAAGTACGACTACTCGCTACTTGAGATCAACCCTCTGGTTGTCGCCAAGCAAGGCAAGCTGCTGGCACTCGATGGCAAGATGAACTTCGACGACAACGCTCTCTATCGCCACAAAGATATTGAAGCTATGCGCGACTTCTCTGAAGAGGATCCGCGCGAGGTCGCCGCCTCCAAATACGGCCTCAACTACATCGGCCTAGATGGCAATATCGGCTGTCTCGTCAATGGCGCCGGTCTCGCTATGGCGACCATGGACATCATCAAGCTGAACGGTGGCAGTCCAGCTAACTTCCTCGATGTTGGCGGTGGCGCAACCAAGGAGATGGTAACCAACGCCTTCAAAATTCTTCTGTCGGACAGCAAAGTCAAAGCTCTTTTCGTCAATATCTTCGGTGGCATCATGCGTTGCGACGTTATTGCTGACGGTGTCATTGCAGCCGCACGTGAGATTGGCGTGAAGGTGCCTGTCGTGGTTCGTCTTGAGGGCACCAACGTCGAACTTGGCCGCAAGATGCTGCAGGAGTCAGGACTCAGATTGCTAGCAGCGACAGACATGAACGACGGTGCACGCAAAGTAGTTGAAGCAGCACGCAACGCCTGAAGCAGCGGATCTAACTGCCTAAGGGCAGCAAAGGAGAAGACACAGTGGCTATCTTAGTCAACAAACATACTCGCGTTATCACTCAAGGGATTACCGGCAAGTCTGGTGAGTTTCATACTAAGCTATCTCATGAATATGCACCTCGGTTCGTCGGTGGTGTGACCCCAGGCAAGGGCGGCAGCATGCATATCGGACTTCCGGTGTTTGACACCGTGGCCGAGGCTAGAGAGAAGACTGGTGCAAACGCTTCGATGATCTTCGTGCCACCGCCGTTTGCGGCTGATGCAATCCTCGAGGCAATCGCTGCTGAAATCGAGCTGATCGTCGCTATCACCGAGGGAATCCCGGTGATGGACATGGTGCCAGTGCGCAAGGCGCTAGACCGTTCCAAATCACGACTCATTGGCCCCAACTGTCCAGGTGTGATCACTCCAGACGAGTGTAAAATCGGCATCATGCCCGGCTACATTCACAAGCGCGGCAAAGTAGGGATCGTCTCCAAGTCGGGGACCCTGACCTACGAGGCAGTGCACCAAACGACGACTCTAGGCCTAGGCCAAACTACATGTATCGGTATCGGTGGTGATCCAATCAATGGCACCAACTTCATCGAAGTGTTGCAGATGTTTGAGGAAGATCCTGAGACTAAGGGTATCATCATGATCGGTGAGATCGGTGGTGACCTTGAAATCAAGGCAGCTCAGTTCATCAAAGAAAACGTGAAGAAACCGGTCGCTGGCTTTATTGCTGGTCAGACAGCACCTGCAGGCAAGCGCATGGGTCACGCCGGCGCGATCATCTCGGGCGGTCACGGCACTGCAGCTGAGAAGATGGAAGCTCTGCGCGAGGCAGGGGTATCGGTGGTAGACTCGCCGGCGGATATGGCGGCAGTTTTGGCTAAGAGACTACGCTAAGTTAGGCGACCGATATGCTGGGAATTCGCCGATATCGCGGCGCCTCGATCGATCTGTGGCAAGGGGACACTCGCTCTTTCGTCCGTGACTTCACGGCGAGGGCGACCCTTGCCAGCCTTGCAGAATCTGACCGCTTGGGGCATCGGCATGTGGTAATTGAGGGCGAGCCAGGCGCGGCGTCTGAAGCACTCACCGTGGTCAAAGAGTTTCTGCTCGGATCACGCGCGACGCCGACGGTCAAGCGCATTACATTTGTGCTTTCTGACTCAGATGTGTATACGGCATATCAACAAGAGTTGTTTAGTCGTTTCCCCGACGAAGATCACTGAGTATGCCTACCATCAAAAACGCTTTGCTGAAGGACTTCGCCTACTACCAGACTGGCGGTCCTACAGACATACTTTACCAACCATCGAATGCAAGTGAGCTTGCAGCGCAGTTGCGCGAGGCAACATCCGCGGGAATTCCGCTTTATGTGTTGGGTGCCGGTACCAATTCGCTCGTGATGGATGAGCCCTTTCCAGGTGCATTCGTGGTCTTGAGTGCACTTACAGAAGCTAAGGTCGTAGGCGATAAACTCGTGTGTGGGGCCGGTGTCGACAATTCGACCATCGCCCGCCTTGCTCTCAAGAATGGCCTGACCGGTGCTGCGTGGATGAACCGACTTCCGGGTCAAATCGGTGGTACCGTGCGCATGAACGCCCGTTGCTACGGTGGCGAGATCAGTCAAATCGCTACTAAAGTCATTACTGTGACGCGTTCTGGTGAGAAAAAAGAATACGCGGATCCGGCGATGTTTCGTGGCTATAAAGACACGGTCTTTATGGATAACGGTGACATTATCGTTGCAGTTGAGCTTCAGCTTAAAAGTGGTGACGCGAAGGAAATCTCACGTGTCATGCGTCACTGCGAAGAGGACCGCCAGAGTAAAGGACAATTCGACTTCCCTTCGTGCGGTTGCGTCTTTAAGAACGATTACGTGGTGGGTGTGCCAAGCGGTATGCTGCTTGCAACTGCTGGTGCCAAGGGCCGCAAACGTGGCGGCGCTGTAGTCAGCCACCACCATGCTAATTTTGTTTATAATCAGGGAGCGAACAGTCGGGACATCTTGGAGCTAACCCTTGAAATGCGTGAACTTGTCTATAACGAGTTTGGCGTATGGATGAGCTACGAGATGGAGCTCCTTGGTGTAGTCCCGAAAGACCTTGCTGAGGCGCTCGTCGTAGTTAAGCCTCAGCAGCTGAAGACCGAGCGTTTGGATCCGCTGAGACGGCGGCTAGCGGGGCGTTGAGGTTGAGAAATCGCAGGCGTCTAACATGGTGCAAGCTATTTCTAGAGCGTCACTAAAAGACCCAACATACTGAATTTTTATCTCAATATAGATTTCTTGCATTTTGAATATAAATAATATAGTGTTTATCACCTTCGTCGTGTTTGCTCCGGATCGAAATCTTTCGAATTAAAAAAAGCCCGTGATCGTCAGCCGCCGAGGTGATTAGCGTGAGTTTATTCTTCTCGTCACTGATTACTTTTTTTCTATCCGTGCCTGCACTTGCACAGGTCGATGTAACGATTTCACCAGCCGGGCCATCTGGTGGTTCGACTGTAGGTAACGGTTCGGGGCGTGTTTCGCAGCCTACGCCTTATCGACCTAGACCGACTTCATCTAGAAGTTCGGCCGATGCTTTTGAGGATTTCTGCGTATCAGAAAGCCCTTTGGGCTGTAATGTTATGAGAGAGGAAACCTTAAAGAACTGGGTTGATGAAGAGAGACTATCGACACAGTTCGAGTTTTCCACTAGGCAGCAAGAACTTGCAGCTAGAGAATCTTCACTTGATCGAGATTTAGCCGCCCTTCGGTCCGGTGGTTCTATGAACGGATCGGGCTTTGGCGCGGCGATCCAAGCAAAGGTCAATGCAGCGTCAGCTTCGAAGTTACGTAGTGTAGCACTTGCGGCTAACCGCGAGCGCGTACTTGCCGATGCGAGTGCTGCTAACCACGCTGCAATTGATCGAGCAGTTGCGGCTGCAGAAGTAGCGGTGGCTAAGCCAGAATTAGCTTCATCATTAGCCTCGATCGACAAATCCATTGGGCGCTATTACATCTCGGAGCGGCTAGATCACGAGTACATCCGGGCTGACAGCATTGAGAGTCGTATTCGTACGGAAGGCGGTCAATACGAACGAGATCGTTTGATGCTCGCCAGTGATGGTCGATACGCCCTTGATAGTGCCAGGAGAAGTCTTGAGCTTGGTCTCCTTGAACGTAGTCAGTATGCTCTTAAATTAGGAGCTCGCCTTCTTGATGTAGCGATTGATTTTTCACC
>OMIY01000250.1 GCA_900299215.1 bacterium
CGCTTTAGGTCTAGGGGCTTCAAGCAGCTGGCTCTAAAGCGAGTAGCCCTCAATTTGCCGGAACCGAAGCGACGCAGCGTCGGCGATCAGGTTCTCTCGATGGCACAGACCTATCCAGCCTTGGTTGCGACCACTCCTTGGCTGAACCAACTCGCTGAGGCCAGCGGCAAGGCAACCGATAGCCATGAGCCTGAGGCTAGTTTTAACAAAGCTCGTCAGTTTGCCGGCAAAAAACAGTGCGGTAAGGCTAAAGACCAGATGTTGGCAGGGCTGCGTATAGCCAAGGGGCCATCGTCACTGGCGGATGCCACCAACACTGGCAAGGTTATCGATGCCTGCTTTCGTGCACAAGACACCAAGCTACGTGCTGAATTTTGGCAGAACATTACTAAGGCCATGAGCGACACCTATGGCTTCGACGGGTGGGCGGAAGCGCGTCTTAGGCTTGGTTTTATCGATTGGTCCAGAGACAAATTTGACGAGGCTCGCCACGCATTTGAAGACGTAGCTGGCAAGGCTGCTGCTAAATATCGCAAATACGAAGCGCGTGCGGTTTACTCGCTGGCTCGCATCGCCGAAAACCAAGGCGAACTCGAACGCGCCGGTGTCCTTTACGAGGATTATTTAGCGAGATTCCCTAACGAGGAAAACTACGACGAAGCACTGATGGCACTCGGTGTGAATTTAGCTGGTCGTGGTGAATGGCAAAAGGTACTGCAGCCACTCAAGGGCTTAATCGATGCTCAGTCTGGTTTAGCGGTAGATGAGCGGTCGGCATCAGCACTGTCATTCGCTCTCTTCTGGTCAGGGCGCGCCTACTTGGAATTAGGTAAGCTTAGCGAAGCCAGTGAGATGTGGCGTCGGGTAGCCTCGGAGTATTACTCGACCTACTACGGTGCTCTTGGCCATTACATGTTAGAAAAGGCGACAGGGCAGCATTTGGCAATTCAACCTGCCAGGTTACCCAACTTTAGGCCCGAGATGCTGAAGGAGCCGTTTGCCGCCCCCGACCAACAGAAGATTAAACGCATCGAGTCACTAATGCGTATCGGGATGCATCATGACGCCATCTGCGAAATGGAAGAGGTCGATATTGCCGACGGTAAACCTGAGAAGTTGATCGTCAAAGCACTGGTCACTTACGTGTCCGGGCGCTGGCTGGATGCTGTTAAGATCTACGACGCTTTGCCACGGTCTTTCCGCAACAGCCTGCCTGCAGGGTTTGAACGTATTTTATATCCTCAAACTTATGCTGAAGAAGTCAGGGCACTGGCTGTCAAAGCGGGGGTCGATCCCGATTTTGTGTTTGCCATCATTCGCCAAGAAAGCGTGTTTAATCCACTTGCTCGATCGCCGGTCGGTGCAATGGGACTCATGCAGATTATGCCGCAGACGGCGCAACTTGAAATGCGTCGCGTTGGTCCCGAGTATATGCCAAATGACATTAAAAAATCGGTACTGGCCAGTCTATCTGAAGGAAACGGGCTGCTGACTCCTGACGTTAACCTACAGATTGGAGTTCATCATGTCAGGTCACTACTTGATAAGTACTTAAGTCCGATCTACGTGCTTTCGGCTTACAATGCCAGCCCAGCTGCAACTCAAAAATGGGTCACAACACTACCAACGAGGGACCCTTTGGTCTTCGTCGAGCGCATTCCTTACAAGGAAACTCGTGGTTACGTGAAGCTAGTACTGCGAAACTACTTCTACTACAAAAGGCTTTATAGTGATGCGAAACAAGATTTGCGGCACTTTGATACCGTGGCTGATGCCTTAGTCGCAGCTGTCCGCACAGATCATGCGGCAGCTACTTCGACAGACGGCGAAAAACCACCAAAATCCTAAAATTCACAAATTAGGTTGATGGGGCATCGGGTGGCGCGAATCGGTGCGGTGCAGCTTGATCACACGCCTCGGTCTTCAGGCAATGTTCATAGATCTTGCTAATCTTTGGAAAGTTTTTCAAATCTACATCAAAGCGCAGCGCATTGTAGACCTGCGGCACTAGACATAGGTCAGCAACGGTCACGCTGTCACCGTAGCTAAACAGGCCAGGTTTACCTTGGGCTAACAGTTGTTCATAGACTGATAGTCCTTGCGTGATGAAGTGCTGTGCGTGCTTACGCCGTTCACCCTCATTTGCGACAAAGTATTTGAGCAGGCTTGGATTCTGCAGTGGCTGAGTGCCAGCTGCGATCTTAAGTGCCAGCTGCTTAACAAATAACTTGCCTAACGGGTCCTGGGGATAGAGCGGTGGGCTAGGATGGGTTTCCTCAAGCCAATCGATGATTGCTAAAGATTCGCTAAAACTGCGCCCGTCGATGACTAGAGTCGGCAGCTGGCCAGACGGATTGATGGCTCGGTACGCCGCCTGTTGGTGCTCACTATTCAGAATGTTGACGGCGACAGGGGTGTATTTGATTTGTTTGAGAGCTAATGCCCACCTAACCCGCCAAGAACACGAGGATCGCCAGTAGTGGTAAAGGGTCAGCTGCATTGGGAGTTGTCCTGATTAATCAAAGAGCCACAAAATGAGTCACAAAAAAAGTAACAAAATTTAGCTCAGTTACCATCCGGATCTTGGCATCAGTCGGCCGTGGGCGCAAGGGCCTGAAGTTAATAGGAGCAGGGTCAATTCTTGTGGCTTCCTAAGGTCGAAATTGCCATTTTCAAAAAAAGTATTTCAATAAAATTCAATGTTTGAGGCAATTGCCCTCATGATTTTAAAGCTTTGGCCGATCTCTGGGGTGGAGGTCGGTGTTCATGACAGCGCGTAGGTTCGATCCAACTTCAACCCCAGTCACAGTAGCCTTGGTGCTTCTGTTGAATGGCCTGTTCTATACCGCGTTTGTCGCCGGTGAAGACAAGCCAAACGCGGTGGCTCCTGTGACGGTCAAGCGCAGCTTGGCAGCTAAGCCCCTGAAGGCGCCAGTGAGGCCGCTAACGCAGGAAGCTAAGCTTGATGCCGAGGATGTAGACACCGCCTCAACTCGGGAGTTTGCGACGATGGCACCACCGCCACCAGTGGATCATCAAGGTCCTCGTCCGCAAGGTGCTGGTGGTACAGTGCTTTGGACTGAACGTAAACTGAGCGAAGTGTCGCTGAGCATACCCGCAAGCTTCGGTAGCGGCGTCACCACTCGAACCCGCGGCAAGGTGAAACGAGACGGTGCGGATGATTTGCCCTTCGTGCGTGTAACTATTGAGGGTGACGACGAGATCCGTGGCGTTCCGGTACTCAGCGACGCTGGTAATCCCACTCCTTACATACTAATCAAAGACGTTTTAGGGGAGGGGAATGATCAGCGACCCGATCATAGGCGCATGGGTGATCTGTTATCCCTCAACATTACAAGTGCTCAACCACGGAGCCGTCGTAACCCAGGGAAAGTTGGTAATGGATCACTGCACTTAACGCTAGGATCTTTGACAGATCTCAAAACTAGATCACCTCTTACCTTGCACCTAACCCAAGGTGGTTGGGAAGGTAACCCTGCGTCGGGGTCGTGGCTGGCGCTGCCTACTGTACGCGAAGGAAATGAAACTCTTTCCATACACCTACAAAGCGGTGAAGATTTGGATGTATTCTTGCCGCTAATTCGCGCAGCGCAAGGCATGACGGCGGTGCCGGGTGGCACGGTCGACAAGTCGCAAGAGGGTTATTGCTTCGTCCGCCGTGGTGAGGTGGTGGCAACGATTTGGGGCGCTCCCGTAGCTAATGAGACATGGGCAAAAATTGCCTCTGGACTGAAAGCCTCGCTAATCTACCGGGGACCAGCTTCCGCCTTCATCATGTCACCACGTTTCGAGCCTGAATTTCAGAAAAAGCTAGCCCAAACTAACGCCATCGGTAGTGAGCCAATCTACGTTTATGACTCCAGACCCGGAGATGGCCGTTACCCGGTTCTGCCAGGAACGATGCTTGGCGAGCCTGAAATTGCGGCATATTTGCAAAACGCAACTGGGCTCTTCAATAAACCTGTGCAGTTGATGTCGACGTCAGCAATGCTCGCTCACTGAGGGGCGACAACTGGTGCCGACGGCCGCGTCGATTTTTCAGGTCGCGCTCGTGATTCTAGAAGGACCTTGGTGCCGGCTGGAATCAGTCCAGGGGTCGTCGCCGAAACTATACGCCACACCGAATAATGCCCAGCAGAGCGACTTAACCGCAAAAAAGCTGTGGGTTCACCGGTGTCACGATTTATAGAAGCTCGGCTAGCGGAATTGCTAATAGCAACGCCGTGAAGCAGCCTGGCGCCTGCATTCAGCTCGGGCGTTTGTAGCAGCACGTAGGGGCCTTCATGCGACAGGACGATAGCATCGTAGCCAAGCATATCTCGCAATGCGATCGCTACTTCCTTGGCGTCCTCGGCTCGTGGCAGGCCCTCGAGCTTCTGTGCAACTGTATCGAGCTGACCGCTATTATCCGGGCGAACCACAGCCATCGCGTCTGAACTTCCCGCTGGCGGGATAATCAAAAGTGCTTGTGATCCAGTAGATTGCAGCAGGGATCTGACCCGTCGAGTCACACCGCGGCCAGCCCAAGCATGACGTCGATTAATGGTATCGGTCCAACTACTGTCATCAAAGCTGGCAATATCAAGGAAGTGGAGATTCTGGATCGAGCCGCGATCGACAGGCGAGACTTGAAGTTCGCCGCGGTCAGTAGGCACAGATTTAAGGGCGATGACTCGACGGATGAGTGGGCTGCTTGGAGGGAAATTCATTCTTGCCAGCCAACTTCTTGGATCCGGAGCCGATGATTCTCCACTGCCAAAAGTTTGGGTAGCACCGAATTCATCTGCGAGCGCAATAGTTGGACTAACCGTGCTGATCACTGCAGCGATCGAAAATAAGGTGCGATTAAGTCTAGAGCTAATCACCATGATAGGCTCACCCCACCACCGGCAAATGCAGTGCTGTAAACAAATTTAAGATCAGACTTGGATCCACCAGATTCGTTGATCGTCAAGTCTTCAAAATAGTCAAAAGCCAGTAGATTCCACCTAATATTTCGACTGATAAAGGATATTGGACCACCCTTAATATAGAGCTCAAGACCTGTACGGTTAGCCTGTAAATCGTGTTTAGCACCGTCGGCAGATTTCGATGCCATGAGGGTCATATCGCGCGAGTGAAAAAGCCTAGCTAGGTAGCTGGAATTCTCGATGACGCCATTGATCTCGAGGCCAAAGTTTTTGAGGCCGCTGGTTTTGTATTCACGAGTCACAATATTTTGGTCTGCATCTAGGTCAGGAAGCCTCGAGTTAATGTTCCAAAGGCCGGCTTTAGGAATGATCTCGATGCGGTCAATGAGGCCATTGAGCCTGTAAAGGTAAGCCCAGCCAATGTTGTTGCGAGTCCAAGTGATACTAAAGACTTCGCCTTCAATGTTGCGTTTGTGATCTGGCCAAGAGTCCGAATAAAGGCGCAAACCGTTCATCCAGCCTCGGTGAAACTCGCCGGTAAGGCTCACTACCGAGCCGGGAGAGAAGAGAGCAGTGGCCGAATCGATCATTTCAAAGCCGTACCGTAGCGAGACGAAGCTTTCGCTTGTGGCTACGCGCGCAGGCCTATTTTCCCAGGCAAAACGCATCGGCCCTTCGTCTTGTTGGGGAGCTGCTTGGGCGGGGGCCTGCATCGGAGCTACCATCGAAGGTTGAATCGGAGCTTGTATTGGTTCAGCAATTGGTTCAACTGGAGCGGGAGCGATAGGAGCAACCTCGGCCATCGGTGCCGGCGCTTGCACAGGTGCCACCTCGATCGGGGGAGGTGCGAGAGGTTCTTCTCGAGGTACTGGTGGCGGTGCGATGGGTTGAACCAGCGCTTGAGACTCCACCGGTGGCGGTGCGGCGCTTGGTTGGTTCTGCTGTACTGCTTGTTGTGCTGCTTGTTGTACTAGAGGTAATGATGGAGCCTGTGCCAACCCGGGGAGTCTACCTGGTCTGGGCTCATCAGCACCGTCGGTAATCGTTTGGCCTCGGTGACGAATCGAAATCAGCAATGCCTGCGCGCCTTGCTCTGGACCAGAGCGGCGCTGTGCATACACTACTGAATCACGGGTGATGCTACCCCGATCTACCCAATCAAAGACGCGATCCCCACCCTCGATACGAGCCTGACCGACGACGTGTGCAGTCCACAGGCCCGTCTCAGGTTGAACGCCCCAAGTGAAGAGTTGAAGCGAAGTTGGTGCGGCCGTCTTGCCAAGTTGGTTGGCGTCTTCTGGTCTAAGAGCGGTCGCCGGCAAAGGCAGGCGGGTAGCGGCGGGTGCGGTGTCGAGTACGGCAGCAGCGACAAGTTTTGAATAGAATTCGTCGCGCATCAGATACTGCCAGTTTGGTGGTGCCGGAAACGATACGGCACCGGCTTCAATTGCTGGTGATACCAATGCTGCTGCTGCTGAATTCGTTAGCTTATCGGAGGCGAGTATCAGTTTGACGATCAAACGATCCTGAGTTTGGGTAAACTCAACCGTCCACGCAGGGTCCGATTTAGGTTCGCGACCACCAAAGAACTTTTGACCTACGGATGTGAAACAACCAAACTCATCAAAAAGCCCAGTCCCCCAAAGCCCGTGACCGAGCAAAAACGAGTGTCCAAATTGTTTACAGGCCTCTACGGCTATGGTTGCGCTGGCCCGATCCGTGTCGGGATCACGCGATGGGGGCATCGGCCATAGGACCTTCAGGTAATTGGTCTGTACTGGAGTCGTAAGTGCATCAGTATTGGCTGGACTAAACCCTGAAGAGTTTTGTGAAGTCGAGGATTTACGGCCGTCGGCAAGAACCGTGCCCGAAAGGGAAAATGCGGTGCCGAGAACCAAGGGCCAGAGCCCGGTTCGTGGGTGGGGTGATACGCGTGGCGGTGTTCGCCTCAAGGGCCGCTCGTGTGTGATCGGGAATTGTTGGGATTAATCAATATTATAGCACCTGCCTCACGACCTACCAACCAGTCGGCTAAATAAGTCCAGATTTTTGGGACATTTATAGGAAAAATTTGCCTACCCCAATAGTCGCTCAAGGTTAGCCCTTAAAATGCCGAAGGCCCTGATACCACAGGTACGAGTTGGCTCCGTCAATGTGGAAACGAGGACTACTGAACATGGGGCTGAATTTGAACAAAGTTACCAAATCGGCGCGCAGACGAGCGCCTTGGTACCGCTTTGTTCAAATTTTGCGTGCATTTAATTCTTCATCAGTCGCAAAAAATAAATTTGTTTTAAATGCTGCGCTGACACTTTCTTTAAGTGCGATTGTTGACGTCGCAGTTGCTGAATCCAGTTATGATTTTGTCGTCAGCGGTCGCCTTACCGATCCAAGTGGTCGTCCAGTGCAAGGACCGGTTGCACTCGATATCTCTTTCTTCCACGATGGCGACGGAAGTGCTGCGATTATCAGTGTGCGCGATGGATTTGAAAAAATCGTATTACAAGACGGTATCTTTCAGGTGCGAGTCACGCTCAGCCCCGAGGATTACAATCGTGTATTCCCTGACGTATCGCAACGCGTGTGGTTCCAGGTTACCGATTTGACTCACGGAGGATCACCGTATCCTCTGCAACAAGTTGTAACGGTTCCGTATGCATCCCGAGTGCCAGTGGATGAGAAAACGATTAAGTTTAGTGCAGAAGGAAAATTAAGCGTTGGTCCGGATACTGCTCCTGGTCCGAATCAATTTATGACCAAGGACAGCGCCGGCAAAATAGTCTGGAAAACTCCATCTACGAGTGCAGGTGCTTTGCAAGGGACATCTGTCAGTGCAAATGCTCCCGCTGTTGGTCAAGTGCTGAGTTACGATGGTAGCCAGTGGACGCCAGCAAGTACCACTGTCACTGCACAAGCACCGTTAGCCGTGACCATGGCAGGCACGACGCCAGTACTTAGCATCACGCAAGCGAGCAGCGTCAGTAACGGTTACCTTACGACATCTGATTGGTTGAAATTTAATGCTAAGCAAGATGCGATCACCACTGACTCCGTCATTTCGCTTGGTGGCATTGAGACATCAAAACAAGCTGGAGTGATGCTGAAGCCATATGACAGCGCCGCCGGTGCAACCGGCGAGCTGAGATTTGGTAACTTGAGTGGAAGCAACTATGTTGGGTTTAAAGCACCCGACGAGATCTCAGCGAACCGGATTTGGACCTTGCCGGGAAGCGATGGTCTCACAGGTCAAGTTTTGCAAACAGATGGCTCAGGCAAACTTGGTTGGGTGAATTTCCCGTTAATCCCGGTTTCGTCCGTTGCTGGCAAGACTGGTGACGTGGCGCTAACAACTGCCGACGTCACTGAGACGACCAATCTTTACTTCACTGAAGCTCGCGCACAACAGGCAGCACGCAAGATGATCTCGGCTACGGCCCCCGTATCGTACAACAGTACTACGGGTAATATTTCGATGGGCCAAGCCTCGTCGGTGTCGTCAGGTTATTTGTCGGTTCTAGACTGGATCACGTTCAACAACAAAGTGTCGAGCGTCAATGCTGGTAATGGGATCGTCGTCAGCACTATCGGTGGCAGCGCAGTAGTCAGCTTGCCTAACCTGGGTACTCCCGGTGAATACACCAAAATGACAACCGATCAACAAGGTCGTGTGATTTACGGCACGACCTTGAGCTCATCCGATATCCCCGATCTTTCGGCGAGCAAGATTACCAGTGGCGTGCTGGCAACCAGTGTTGGTGGTACAGGTGTCAACTCGACAGCTGTGTTCCCAACTTCTGGTGTAGTCGTGACTCGCGATGCCAATGAGACGCTTTCGAATAAGACGCTGATCTCAACAGTGCTCTCGTCAGGCACCGTGAGCGGGTCATCGTTGATTACGGGATCCTCCACCATCGACATCACCGGTACGATTCGCAGCGGCGCATCAACTGTCGCCGGTGGCATCACTTTGCAGGGTAACGGCTCCAATGCGAATCGCATCTTCTTAAACGACAAGGGCACGACCAACTTCGTCTCGATCAAAGCACCTGACGTTCTAGCTGGACCGGTGAACTTCACGTTACCAGGAAGCGTTGGTACCAACGGTCAGATTTTATATACAGACGGCGCGGGTAATCTTAACTGGCGCTCGGGCGCTCCGCCGACTGGACCTGCGTCCGGTGATTTAACGGCAACCTATCCAAACCCGCAATTAACGTTGACTGGGGTGGTTCCAGGTACGTACCAAAAAATGACGGTCGATGGCAAAGGTCGAGTCAGTTACGGTACGACTTTGAGCGTGAGTGACATCCCAAGTCTACCGACTTCTATTCTTGGTGAAGGCACCCTTGGCGTGGAGCGCGGTGGTACTGGCGTTACGACTCTAACTACCAATGGCGTACTGCTTGGCAACGGTACCAGCGGCATCAACGCAACTGCACCTGGCACGTCGTACCAGAGTTTGCGGATACCAGCTGCAGGTGGAGCGCCTGAATTTGGTGCCATAGATTTATCGCAAGCCGATGCGGTCACTGGAGTGCTACCGACAGGACTGGGCGGTACTGGAGTCGTGTCGACTGCCGTTTTCCCAACTGCAGGCGTCGTTGCAACTAGGGCAGCGACAGAAACACTGACTAATAAAACCATCATAAACCCAGTCATCAGCACGATCACCAATGGCGGCACGCTTAATTTGCCAACCACGAGTGATACCCTGGTAGGTCAAAAAACTTTTGACACTTTAACTAACAAGACACTGTCGATGCCCCTAGTGCAAGGCGGAACCATCACTGGCGCTGGCCTCATCACTGGATCTACGGTGATCGA
>OMIY01000251.1 GCA_900299215.1 bacterium
GAGAAAATGCGTCAGATATCAACCGTTGTTGCTGGACTTGGTGGCGCTATTGATCGGTCTCTTGGTGATGGGATGCTTTGCTTTTTTGGTAGCGAAGGGACTCAGTCTATTGCAGAAAGCGTAATGAGTGCATTTCATGCTGCCATTCGCATTCAGGAGTTAACTCTTGCCGAGGCAAGGGCTCACGGAGTGGCAGCTGATAGTTCCATGATCATGCCCGTGCGTATAGGAATTCATTCGGCTTCGGTCAGCATAGGTAACATTGGCGGCGAGGCCAGAATAGATTTTACTATGGTTGGTTCAGGGGTTAATTTTGCAAGAAGGCTTGAGACGGCCTGCACCCCGTTTAAAATCATCGTCAGCAAGGATTGCCGTGATCAGCTTGAGAAAGTCGGCATAAGTGATGCAGGTTTCTCTGAAATAGCAATCGCCGTTAAACATCAGACGAATTTAGTGTCGGCATGTGAGTATGATCCATTTTTTGATCGTCCAGACCTTCTTAGAGAGGTTGAAAGCAAATATTTGGATCAGATTGGGGCAATGTCCTTCGATCAAATTGTAGATGTGAAGGATGTCGGGGCCGTCCGTCTTGAAAGTCCCTATGGTAGTTTCGCAGTCAAAGATCTTTCACTTTACGGCTTTCGTGTTGCTGGTCCGGTGTTGTTTGGTCAACGGTCAGTGCTAACTGTCAAGTTGGTTACTTCAGACCCAGCAATCAATCAGTTATTAGAAGATAAACTTATAGATCAGTTAAGCGTTGAGGTGCGCTGGGGTAAGGCTGCCGGGGCTGGTTTTGAACACGGGCTTAAAATGTTCGGAGGCAACAAAGCTCAGCGGGGCTTCATTTACGATACGTTAAAAAGTCGATTCGGCGCTCAGTCGGAGGTAGCGGGACTCCTAGAACCCCTGCGGGATAGCGCCTAGTGCTATCGTTTTTCGCCTGATTTTTCGCCTGATTTCAGATATTGTCCTCGCATGTAAGCGACTTTAACTGCGAGGGAAGAAATATATGCGAGCTAGGCTTATTAAGTCGGCAGTCATTGGCGCGGCACTTAGCGCGATCCTTACGGCAGTCATTAATTTAGTCTTCGCAATGCCTTCAAGTTCTATTGCCAAGGCAGAAAGTGTAGCAAATGATTCGGGGCTCGGAGCCTATTTCTCACTGGTAGAAAAGGGTAGCGTCACTAAGTACTTAAATATACTAGCGGATGAGACTCATCATTTTGTTGCCACCTCATCGCCAGTGTCCGGTGCCGAGGTAAGCGTCTTTCTGGTTCCCAATCCTAATGAGCAACTCGTACTGGCTGAATTTCACGGCGGTGCCACCGAGAAGCTGAAAGGAGAGCTGAGGCGCTTCGGTAACTTTGCTGTCTTGTCACTACCTTACAATACTGATTTGCATCTTATTGATGGAAATCAAACGGTTTATGGTGAGGTCCTCGCTGCTTTCGAGCAGGAGGCACCAGCTGAGACGTTGCGGCGTCCCCTTAATAGGGCATTTTATTTCAAAGCATCCGACGAATTGAGGGGGGCTAAAGTCAACATCGATCAGGATTTTCTTCTTGATCGACTAAAAACGCTATCAGGGGAGCAGAGAGCCATTGTTGATGGGCGTGAGCTTTTCATCCGTGAACGGCGTCAGAGTGACTCTAAGCAACATGCCCGCGATTGGTTGAGAGCTGAATACGAAGCACTTGGTTTCTCGGTCAAAGAGGAGTCGTACGAGGGATTAAGTTTTACTGGTAGTGCCAACTTTGTCGCAGAAAAAGTGGGGCAAGATCCGGGTCGAGTCCTCGTACTTTCCTCACACCTAGACTCAGTGGGAAATGCTGGTGCAGATGACAACGCATCCGGAACCGTGGCTGCACTTGCCATCGCTAAGGCTCTAAAGGATCGTAACCTTAAAGTAACTCTTAGAATTGTCGCATTCGATGAGGAGGAAATTGGGCTCGTCGGCTCGAGATCCTACGTCTCGGCACTGCGCGCTCGTGGCGAAGTTAAACAGATCATCGGTGCCGTCAACCTTGAAATGTTAGCTTATCAGTCCCGATCAAACGGAGCTTTTCACGTTATAGATTGTCATGAAAATGACTCTGATCAGTTATCTCAAGTATTTCGCGATATCGCATCTAGTGACAAAGAGCTAGGTCTAAGGCCTGAGAGTGCCTGCACCAATCGCAGTGACCATGCGAGTTTTTGGCGCGCTGGAATTCCGGCAGTTGTGGTGTCGGAAAACTTCTTTGGCGGTGACGGGAACCCTTGTTACCACCGTAGTTGTGATCAGTTGAGTCGTGTAAACCTCAGTTATTTTATGCGCATGACCACTCTCGTGGCACGAGCGATTTCTGTATTAACGTCGTACTAGTGGTCGGGTCAGTCGCTGGCTGCAACCGATGGTAATTACAGGGACTTGAAGCTCTTGGCTCACCCTCCCCCCTGTTTCCCAATTTCAATACGATGCCTTGTATATGCTTGAATACGCTTGAATACGGTTTCTTGATCTAGCAGTTCAAGGAACCGGGAAAATATACCGACAATTCCTGTGTAGAGATGTACGTGCGCGTTGTCGCTTGGGCATCTTAACATAGGGAGCTACTACGATGCTTTGTAACAAAACGATCAGGATCATGGCTGCCGGTTTAGGCTGTTTAGTCTTTGGACTCAGTGTAACGGCTTGCGGTTTCAATAAGTTTATTAATGATCACAACAAAGCAGCGCAAAATAACCCCGCAACTAGTGAGGTCGGATCTGCTAGGCCGAACAATCAGGATCCCGCTGTACTTCCCAATCCGAACGCTCAGAATGAGGGCTATACGATGGGTGGACAGTTCAAAACTTGTCCGAAGGCGGCGCCTCGTGACGTTTGTCCAGCGTATGCTATCCAATACACCGGATATGAACAGTATTGGCAAGCGGCATGCGAAAGGGAGGGCGGTAAACTTCTGTCGTGTACCAGCAATGAATGCGAATGGCCAGTGCCCAGTGCTGGGACGCAACTCTGCTCAAAGGAAACGATGTCACGATAACCTAACACAGAAATCCGATCAGGCACTTGCTGTAGCCGAGCGATAGTATTTAGTATCACTGTTAGGCGCCAATCTAGCGCTCTACTGGCGTCATACCTTTTTAGTAAACTTAGTAAATACTGGTATCAAAATCGTCAGTATTAAAGTCCCAACTAACGCCCCAATTAAACAATATATTCCTGAAGTATTTTAGGTAGGACGCAAAGCTACTTTCGATCTCGGATTGGATCGTCATCAAGCTGCTAATATTTAA
>OMIY01000252.1 GCA_900299215.1 bacterium
CCGAATTCCCACAAAACATGCTGGGGCTCGGGACTCTGGACTCAATGGCTCAAATTAAAGAAAGCGAATCTACGCATCCTCATCCTTATCCAGTGGCGGTCGACGAGGACGGTGAGCTGGCATCAACATTAGCGGTAGACGTATTGCCGCAGACCTTGGTCTTTGATGAGCAGGGACGCCTGTTGCGACGATTTCGCGGTGTTCTATCGGCTGTGCATGTCGATGCGATTCGACTTTTGCTCAAAGGCCCTTAACTTCATTCATGAGGGCGTTGTAGAGCAAAATAACGTCGTTATTGGCTTTATGAAGTCGCTCCACAATAACTCGCGCAATTCGTAAGACCACTGGCAAGGCCCACTCCGGGTGCTCACCACAGAAGGCATCAAATGCCTCTTTATGCAAGACCAGCACTTGGCAATCGGTCTCGCATACGATCGTGGCGTTACGCCTATCGGTTTGCAGCAATGCGGCCTCACCGAAGCTAGGGTGATCATCAGCGGTTAGGATGGCAACGGGAAAGTGTTCCCCGGCAGTCGTAGATTTGATGACTTTGACGCTACCGGACAGGAGAAAGAAGGCTTCTTTGCCTTCTTCGCCCTCTCGTAGGATAGAGGAATATTTGCTAAAGCCTTTTTCTTCAACCAATTGCGCTAGTAGATCGATAGCGGCAGGTATGCCGGTAAGATTTTCAAACAAATAAACTTTACGCAGCCAATCCGTACGCGTCGACAAATCTTGCGGCGCATGCTCGGGTTCTTTAGTGTTGAAAAATTTCGACAGGGCTGACATCCCATAACTCCCAGCACTTAAATCGACATCAAATCACGTTTAAAGCGCTCAAATTATCTCTTTTTAACAAGCTAGACTCTTGCTGATGCGTATCCACACCGTGTTCGTTTACGAGAACGATAGCTGCGCTGCCTTTGGTGATCTTGTATTCGTCACGAGGGTGGAAAATAGGATTATTGCAGCGCAAGGATTTAACCGTACGCAGATTATCGATGAGGGTACTGATGCTTGGGGTTTTTTGCGCTTCTTTGAAGGCGAGCTCTTTAATGATGTGCGGATTACCTGTATTGGCAAGTATACCGATTACCAGCATATCTTGATGTTCCTTGCCAAAGGCTCGGCGAAAATCTCCATAGGTACGATCGTGCCAAGCGTCAGATATGTCTTTGGTCGTGATAAAAGCACCAGTACTGGGGTCTACAAGGTCATGGAACACGTTAACGAGTCCTGTTCCACTGGAGGCGCTTCCTAGCAGCAATCGACTATATTCTCGTGAGTAAATGATTTCGCTGACGCCAGCGAGCTTTAGATAATGGTCAAGGGTTGAGTCGATAATCTCAGCCGCGACGATCGTTCCTTTTGCAATATTCGAGAGTGCGATCGCCGTCATGATTGTGCGAGCATCGGCCTCCGTTGCAGTTGGTTTACGCCCGTCTGGCCCGATGGAGGCATCGGCAAGTATCAAAACTTTTCGCGCTGCATCAGGAGCGGCTCTTTGCAACGTTGACTGCTGAAAGTAGTCGCCGATGATCACTGTGACATCGGCAAGCTTTGCGTCACTTTTGAGGGTAGCAATGTCCTCCTGCGAGCGATTAGCAATAATGACGATTTCTGAAGATTTAAGAACTTTGTTTACCCGAAGGATGTGCCGCAACAAGTCCGGCATGTCTTCCTTCCAGCCGCAAATGATGAAGTGGTTTTTGGTCTTAGACTTGTCCACGGCACCTCTCCCTTCAAGTAGAACTTGCTTTAAGAAATAGGCAGAAATTTTTGCAGAAATGATGCCGATAGCGAGTACGCCTGCAAACATCAGAAAACCAGCGGCGATACGCCCACCTGGAGTTATTGGTGAGAGGTCGCCGTATCCGACCGTCATAAATGTGACGATTCCCCACCATAGTGCCTGCGGATAAGTTTGAATCTGGGCGCTTGGATTCAGCGATTCAAATAGGAGAACAATCCATGAAATGCCTAGCCAACTCATGATGAGAGATGTGACGACGATGGTCATCCGGTTCTGCGCAAAAAAACGGCTAGAATCGCTAGCATCTTCAGCCAGCTTCGAGAGGCGCGCGAGGGGATTTTGCCTGGGCGTTGTCATGAATGAATCATCGGCACAAATCAGATCGGTATTAGCCGGAATCAGGAAAGAATTCGAAGTGACTTCTAAAGTAGCCGCGAAGGGTTCAGATTGATTGCATAATTTTTGACTAAAGTATTGTTGACCAAATGCCGAAACCCCACAAGTCGGATGGCTTATGCCGGCCGACACCCGTGGAGGCTAAGATGCGTAAAATCAATTTGAGTTCTCTAACTTGTTTGTCTTTAGTCGTGCTGACTGGAGCCTTGGGTTGCAGTAATGCCACGTTCGAAGGTGATACGACTGACCCGAAATTATCCAAGAAGGTGGCGCAGAATGAAGGCTCAAACCCGAGCTTGCAAAATGGGGCTGATTCCACCCAGCCAGAAAGTAAGATCAATGATGGGTCTAATAATGGTTCTAAAACTTCAAGTTTAGACGCAAGCGCGGGCAGCCTGGTGAGCACCGATGATCCAAGAGCGGATCCTACAGGCAAGATAGACCGCTGGATCCCACCGATTCTTCAGCCCAAAGAGCCCCCAGTTGACACTCCTGATGGACCCCATATGGACGGCATGCCACCGAGCCCAATGCCTGCACCCCCTGAAGCGTCAGTGCCGATGGAGCCCCCGGCTCCACCTGCGCCAACTCCTCCTGCTCCTCCGGCGCCAGTGGATCTGCCGCCACCGGTAATGCCACCAGTGGCCGAACCACCCATGCCGGCTCCAGCTCCCATGCCTGCACCGGCACCGGCACCGGCACCAGCTCCGATGCCAGCACCAGCGCCTGCGCCGGCTCCCGTGCCACCAATGACTCCGCCCCAGGTGGTATTAAAGCCCTGCAGCGAGCTGTACCGTGTGCCTGCTACGGCTAACCCCTATTTTGCCGGTGTAGCTGATGGCGCGAGTTTACTTTATCGGATTACTCAGTACGATCCACCGACTCCGGTCGACTACAGTCCCACGAACTCACCAGTTTTGGTAGCTACGGTGGGTGAGTGTCTAGTCCCAGGTAAGGCCATCTACTTCTCAGTAGCGGGGAACATTACTTTTTCGCGAGTTGATCCGCCAACCGATGCCAACGGTAACGTTAACCAAATTGTCCGTCATCAGCGTGGAGCGCAGTTTGGGAAGTCGGATATCACCGCGCCCATTAACAGCCTAATTGGAGTGTTTGTAGGCGATGGAGATCCGACCGGCCAGCCAGTTCCAACTGCGCTCGATTTCTCAACGCGGGCGGCACGGGATTACGTCTCCCTTAGTCCAGCGGTAGGTCAGGTTTTCTTCATCGGAACCGGTAAAACTAGCGCAGGGGACTTACGCAAGGTGATCGTTCCTCCGGGGGCTGCGCGCCTTTATTTTGCCGTGATGGATATTTACCAATGGAACAACAATTCTGGCGAACTCAGTGGTGCAGTGATGGTCGAATAGGCTTGAAGGGAGTGTCTTCACAGTGCTAAGACGGCCCCAGACTCACAGATTCTCTTGTGAGTCTGGCCACTTGAGGACACCCCCATGGAAACGTCTAGTCTTCCCAGGTTGTTGAACCTAATGCCAGAACTCCCACTTGAGCGTGGCAGCTCAAAGGTCGGGACCAAGCTGACAATACCTGCATTTTATCAATTAGCTGGGGAGTTAGCGGGACAGCACTACGTCAAGGTCGTGGTCGACCTTTCCAGCGATACCGTGCATTTTATCGATACCGACGAATACAGCTTTCATGCGGACTATATTGCCGAACGGATTCTGGGCGTCAGGCGTGACGATCTGCGGGATCGCATTGATGATTTTAACAAGCTGGTTTACCTGAGTGCCGATCGTCCCCTCTATCTTGGCACCTTAGCTTTGCATCACAAGGATGCCGAGCAATTCTTTACCATCGAGACCGTCGAAGTCGACACGATGGATGCCGCTATGCTCTGTCGCTTTTATGAGATTTTGCGGCAGAACATCGATCCATCGATCCCGCTGTTTTTGAAGCCCGGTAATCATCTGCAAGAGGTGGCAGTTCGCGGCATCGACTCAACAAAATTACCTCGACTTTTTAGTCATGAGCTTTATGAGATTCATGACTATGTGCCGCTCAATTTGGGTGAGGCGGAGGGGCGCCTGCGAATCCTGAGTGCAGAAAGTTATCTCCAGGATTTCGACACGCTCAAGTGGTACGACATCATTTGTATGGATAAAGTGCCTGACAATATTCCACGCCTGTCTGGCATCATCAATTCGGAACACACGACGCCGCTGTCTCATACCAATGTGTTGGCGGGAGGGTGGGGGATTCCCAATGCCGTACAACTTGGAGCGCGGCAAAAATATCTGGAAAGAGGCTTAAACGGTCAATGGGTCCGATACTGCGTTGAAGCTAAAGCGACGACGATCAGTCTTGAACCTATGGCGCTGCCAACAAATTTGCCCCAGCAGCCTAGCTGGAGTGTCCACGCAATCAAGCTGGAGGCGCCAGAGACCGTCAACACCAGGGTCGCTCCCCTCACAGACCTTAGGATGAGTGAGCGTTTTCGGTACGGAACCAAAGCCGCAAATCTAGGCGAGTTGCGTCACATTCTGGATCATGGATCGTCGCGTTTAGATGGTTATTACCGTGTGCCGCGACCACCTCGCAAAGATCTATTGCCTTATTTAGCAAACGCGGTTGGGGCCAAAGCTGCCGATGATTTGACGGAGAGATCATGGGAATTTTTGCAAAAAAGTGTCGAGGTGCCTCGCGGCATTGCCTTGCCATTTTCGCTGCAGCAGGATTTCCTTCAGTCGTCCTGGCAGATCCAGCAAGCCATTGGCAAACTAAAAATGGCTCTCGAACTGAACGCCAAAGAGGTACCTTCGCTCTGTGTTGAGGTGCAACGACTCATTCGTGGCACTCGGTTCAGCGATGCCTTGCGCGACAAGATTGACGCTCAAATTACCCGGCATATGGCAGGAGTCCGCAACTTCGTTATTCGTAGCTCTTCCAACGCCGAGGACCTAAAAGATTTCTCGGCGGCAGGGATCTATGAAAGCCTGAATCACATTACGACCGCTGATAAGATTTTTGAAAGCATCAAAGAAGTCTGGGCGTCTCTCGTGTCGCCTCGCAGTGTGCGCCTCAGGCAAGAGGTCGGCATATCACTGGATGATTGTTACATGGGTGTGATCATTCAGGAGGAGGTCGAGTCAGATATGGGTGGCGTGCTTGTCACAGCCAATCCGTCCAATCCTGCGGCAGACTTCCGCAACGTATACATTAACGTATCAGACCGCTCGGCGGTGGAAGTGGTATCTGGCGCTGCCCAACCCTATCAATACCTCTACAACACGGTCGAAGGCGGAGGTCGGACTCTAGCGGTCGGTTCCACAGGTCATGATCTTGATGATGACAAGCACGATGTGTTGCAGCGTCTGGCCTACTGCGGCCGACTGCTGCAGTCGCATTTTGCTCAGGATTACTCCTTTTCCACACCAGCAGATATCGAATGGGCTGCTAAGGGAGACCAGATTTACATTCTGCAGCTGCGGCCCTATAACATATGACCAAGCCAAGTCTAGTAAGGACGCTGTACATCGTCTTTCAGTTCTTTTTTAACTTGCTGCTTTGGGTGCCGGTCTTTTACGCCGTGCAGCGTCAGGTGGGTCTGGTAGATAAACAGATTTTTGACATCCAGAGCATCTATTATCTTGCGTTTTGTCTCATGGAAGTTCCGACGGGACTAATCGCGGACCGCTTTGGTTTTCGCACCAGTATGCTTCTTGGCGCTGGAGTATTAGTAGCGGCAAACGTACTGCCAATAGTGGCACCCACCTATGACGGATTTCTTTGGCATTTTCTCGCCGTAGCTTTGTCGCGCTCGCTGATCTCCGGAGCATCAAGCGCCTATATGTATGAGTACATGAACTCCGTTAGTTTAGGAAACGAGTACAAAAAGGTCGAAGCAGACGCCCGGTTCTACGGACTTGTCGGTAGGATTGCCGCGTGGGCGGTGGTTGGCTGGCTGATGGCTTGGCAACTCTGGGCGCCATATTGGATCAGTGCTGTCAATGCTGCTGTCGCCTTATTAGTTGGGCTGCTGCTACCACAGATCACCGCTGCAGTTACTGAGACAGCGAGTAACTGGCGAGAGACCGCGTCGCATGTTTTAAATTCACGCTTGCTGCTGATCATGCTGCAAGGTGTAGCCATTTTCGTGATGGTCCGTATCCTTCAGGTCAATCTTTACCAACCCATACTTAGTGCCAAGAAGTTTGATATCACCAGCTTTGGTTGGAGCATGTCGCTCATGACTGGATTTGAGGCAATAGGCTCCAAGCTGGCACCACGGTTTCGCACCAAGGTTGATGATCTTCGTGTTGTCACCTGGTCGACGGTGGTCATCAGTTTGAGTTTAGTGATCGTCAGCTACGTCGGGCAAGCAGGAACCTTACTAGGATTTTGTTTGTTTTCGTTTGCGGCGGGTGTGGCTTTCCCCGTGCAAAAACAACTTCTCAATGATTCCATTACGCAATCGAAGACGCGGGCAACTGCGTTGTCCATGGAGTCGATTATCGATAGGGCCGTCTGTGCGGTTGCCGTATTGCCACTAGGTGGATTGGTGGCAAATGGAAAATTAAATGAAATCCTGCTGACGACTGCGGCGGCGGCCATAGTTTTCGTCAGCAGTCTCCAGATCGGAATCCAGCGTCTGGCTAAGGATCCTTCTCCAAATAAACGCTAGTAGAAGGAAATGCGAAGTCGGTGCCACAGTCAGCAACGATCGCCATCACCTTCAAATTAAGGTCCTCGACCACAGCCCAATAGTCGTTGAGATCTGTACTCTTAATATAAGCCAAAATATCGATGTCCAGGCTTGATGGTCCGAAGTTCGTGAACCTAACGCGGGCTGGATCATTAAGCACCATTGGATGGGCGAGTAGTAAATCCCGGAGCCGCGAGAGGACTTGTTGCATCTGCTCGGCACTGGTGTCATAGCGGAGTCCCAGGCGCGGTGCCCAGCGCATTTTAGTTCGTCGCTCTAAGTTTTCTAGCTTCATCATCGAAAATTCGGCGTTGGGAATTGTCACCAGGCTCTGATCTAAAGTTCTAACCCGCGTGGACCTAAGTCCGATGTCTTCGACCGTACCAGAGATGTCGCCAAATTTGCCCGAATCACCGACGCGGACCGGCTGATCCAAAATCACTGATATTCCGCCGAACAGGTTTTCAATGGTCTTTTGACCCGCCAATGCGACAGCTAAACCACCGACTCCGAGACCCGCCAATATAGCAGTCACGTTGAAGCCAAGAGTACGCAGAACCATCAGCAGCGAAAGGATTACGATGAGCGCCTTTGCGCCTTTTTCAATCGGCTGCAACATGCCGATGCCAGCACTTCTGCCCTGTCGCTCAAACATAACTTGGTAATAAACGATCACCATGTGCAGGATGTTAAAAGCAAGCATAGTGAAGGCAATGACCAGGACAAAGTTCTCAGAGGTCGTCAGGTATTGCCTAGTCTCCAGTGAAAGCTCCAAACTTGACCTTGCAAGCCGGAAAATCATTAGACCGGCTATCCACCTTAGTGACGGCAGGGCGGCAGCGCGACCGTTCTGGGTGGTCCAAAACGAGTACCGCTTGCCTATGAACTCGCCGATCCTCATCATTAGATAGGCGACTAAACTAGAAAAGCCTAAGGCGAGCAGCAAACTAAGTCCCAACCCCAGCCACTGCCATGCGTGCAAGCCTGCAAACTCAGGTTCCGCCAGCCACGATGGCAACTTGTCGACGATGCTATTGGCAGCCGCGCGTTCCTGGAGTTCAGGCAGGCTCTCGATAAACTCAGACGAAAACTGCCAGACCTTGCGGCCGGTATCGCCTTGGGTAAGTTGCTCGACTTCGATGGGGGCAGCTACCTTGCCTAGTTGGAGTTGGCCGACAACGTCAACCGTTGGGGGTAGACCGTCATACGGACGACCGTCAGGCTCATCAGAAATGCGAGCCAAATCTATCTGACCACGGGTGTTGAGGAGTTGCAGTAAGGTCGCAGCCGTCTTACGGCGACGCTCGCTGCCCATGCCACGTGGAAAGTGAATGTAGCTGAGACTTGCGTCAATATCGCTGCGGCGCAAAATTGGCAAAAACTGCCGCATCATGTGGCGCGGCGAATCGACGTTCTCGCTCTGGCCGTTGATGATTGCTGGCGTGCCGGAATCGTTGCCGTTGGCTGCCGCAGCTACTTCGGTAAAAATAATTAAGGCGCCGAAAACCAGCGCCCAAATTTTAGAATGCAGGTTCTTCATCACCGTAGAGTATACCATCAATCATGAGATATCCATGCGGATGGGATGATCTCGTCGAGTGATGTACCCAGTGCAGAATTGCTCCATCTGGGGACGCTCTGTAGTGACCGGTTGGTGCATTGGAGGTGATGTAGTCACCGCAAGCTTGAACCGACGAGCCAACTTCGATATCGCGCTCAACGCGACCGAAAGCAGTGTTGTAGATAATCTCGATCACTTCGGTCACGTTGGTGCCGATTTGCACCGAAATATGCTCGTGTGATCCCTGCCGAGCGTAGAGCTTAACGACAGTGCCGTTGATGTGGGCACGAGCGCGGTATTGGTTACGCGTCGTCTTAACCCAGCGCACGACCACGTCGTTGTTGTAGGTGAGCTCATGATTTTGTTCGTCTAAACAAACAGGGGGCGCATCATCATGCCCCCCCATCGCTACTGACGGCAAAAGAGCCATCGCCATTGTGGTACTTAGAACGCGCAATAGGAACTTGGCTCTCAACATCATCTGCTCCTCATAGTCAGGCATTGTGGTGCCTGGTAGAAACGCTGGACCATATCTCCAGCATATACGGGTGTGCTCTGACGCCGAGGTTCTAGCCGTCTCTAGGGGGGGAGCGCAACTCAATTTTTAAGAATTTTCTAATTACAACCGATAAAAATCCCAGAGGAGTCAAGGAAACTCCTCGGGATTAATGGGGAAAACCAAGTCACATCAAAGAAAAATTGTGGCAGCTTTGCGTCGTGGACCAAAACTCTGAAAATCAACCCTCAGCTACACCGAATCTCCTATGGTTCTGCGGAGTTGTACTTACTGTTGGGATTTTTTACGGGCGCACCTCGCAGTTTGAGTTTGCTGGCATAGATGACGACGCCAACCTCCTTGATAACCCCCTGGTGACGGGGGCTACGAGCCTAGCCGAGGCCTGGGTAAGACCCTTTTTGCACCTTTACATTCCGGTCAGTTATTCGTTTTGGCGTTTAGTTGCCCTGGTCGCAGGCGGCATAAATCCGGCTGGGTTTCATCTGGCCAATGCGGCTTTGCACGGTCTCAATGCGGGACTAGTGTTTTTACTACTGAGGAGATGGCAGCCAGCATTGACACGAGCTGCCGCTGCAATTGGAGCCTTGGCATTTGCCTTTCATCCTCTGCAAGTCGAGTCCGTGGCTTGGGTCAGCTCGGCACGAGACTTACTGGCAACCTCCTGGGCGTTGATTGCTCTATTTATTTATGTTTATCCTGATCATAAACAACGAAAGTTTACATTGGCTTTTGCAACTGTCGCATTTTGTGTGGCCCTGCTAGCCAAGCCAAATGTAGTCGTGACGCCACTCATAGCTGCCGCCTTGATACCGCGTCGACTCTGGCAACGACCGTACCTAGATACGTTGCTGCTTTGGTGCATCATTGCCATCGCTGCGGCAGTACTGAGCGCACGCTTGCAACCAGCGGTAGAAAATCCATTTGTTGTCCCTTGGTACGAACGACCAGCTTTGGCACTGGCAGCCCTAGGATTTTACGTTCAAAAATTTGCCTGGCCTTTGGGACTCAGTGCTGACTACGGACTCACTCCCGTAAAAATCATGCGTTCTGTGCCATTTTTAGCAACAGGCACAGTCTTTTCAATTGTAGCTCTACGTAGTTTAGGACTGCGCCTTTTCATGATCGGTCTACTGCCTACACTTGGCTTTGTCCCCTTCTTCTATCAAGCGATTTCGTCAGTCGCCGATCGCTATACTTATCTCGCTCTCCTAGGACCTGGACTGCTAATGGCTGTCTGGTGGCGTCGAGGTCCGCAGCTTCATATTGTACTTACCGCCACGGTGATCATTTGGGCCAGCTTGTCAGCCCTGCAGATGGACCACTGGGCCAGTCGTATTGCGATCTCGCGACGCATGGTATCCACCAATCCGGACAGTTGGTTTGGATATTTTAATTGGGGCTCGGCGCTGCTTGAAAAAGGCGACGGTGAAGCTGCACGGCATTATCTTGAAGCGTCAATCAGGCTGCGTCCGTGGTATCCAGATTCACATTATAATTTAGCCCTAGCAGATGTCGCGAGTGACGACCTAGGAGCAGCCGAGGAACATCTCCGAGCCACCCTGCATTTTGGCGGTGAAAACGCCTCCGCTCTGATTTGGCTAGGCCACGTCCTGGCGCTTCAAAGTAAGTACGATGATGCTGAGCCGTTTTTTAGACGCGGACTTAGTTTGGATCCAAGCCACGCGGGAGGCCGTCTCCATTTTGCCCGCATGCTGCGCACTCAGGGACGAAACGACGAGGCTATCGAGCAACTAGAGCGGATCGGTCCGGCTGGGCTGACTGACCGGCAATATCATATCCTCCATGGTGAACTGCTACTCACCAAGGGAGACGCTGCCAAGGCCATTGATGCCTACGAACAAGCCCTAGTCCTCGGTGCTAAGGATGCCACCACCTACGCTAATCTCGGTGTGGCCTATCTGCGCACCCGTGATTACTTGAGGGCAGAAGAAGTTTTGCAAAAAGCGATTGCTCGAGATCCCTATAAACCCGAGGCTCTGCACAGCATGGGTCTCGTTTACGAAGCTATGGGGCGCGCCGATGAGGCGATCGCAGTTTGGACCACAGCCAGTGGACAGGGATTTCAGCCTGCGATCAATGCCTTGCGGCGGATTAGGCTCGCAAAGCCCAAGACTAAGGTGATAAAGCCATAGTTAATCTGATGTTTATCTGAACGATTAAACTGACTCTGGCGGCTCAATTATGGATCATTCATCTTGGGTGGTGCCCACACTGGGTCTCGTCGTGTTTATGGCGCGTCTTGTGCCTTGGCGTGACGTGTTTAAAGCAAAGATTTCTTGGAAAGAGCCACCGTCGTGGCCAAAGGTATCGGTAATCGTCCCTGCGCGAAACGAAGAGGAAAACTTACCCACCTTACTGCGCTCACTGCAGGCGCTTGATTA
Organism: bacterium; assembly: GCA_900299215.1. Taxonomy (GTDB): domain Bacteria; phylum Bdellovibrionota_B; class Oligoflexia; order Oligoflexales; family CAIYRB01; genus CAIYRB01. The sequence continues at coordinate 11,296 of OMIY01000252.1, forward strand.
CCCTGATTACGAAATCATCGTCGTCGACGATAGGTCAAGTGATCGCACGGCAGAGATCGCGCAGTCTTATGATCGTGTGCGCTTGATTCGCGGCGTTGATAGGCCCACTGACAAGCGCTGGGGCGGTAAGCAGTGGGCATGTCAGCAGGGGGCTAATGTTGCTAGCGGAGAAATTTTGCTTTTTACCGATGCCGATACGGACCACGCGCCGGACAGCATGCGACGCGCAGTCCCTCAGCTTCTCGGAAGTGGCGCCGGCCTGCTATCGGCTCTGCCGTACCACGCGAATCCAAAGATTTGGGAGCGGCTACTCGGCCCGATTCAGCTCATCATCATTGCACTGACAGCGCCTTTTGCACCGCCGAAATCAAAGCGTCTTTTTGTGATCGGTCAATATTTAATGTTTAGGCGTGAGGCCTACCACGCTATCGGCGGTCATGAAGTCGTGGCCTCTGATTTTGCCGAGGACTTGCCGCTGGCGAATCTTTTGATCGAGGCTGGTCACAAAATTCATGTTTACCGAGGGAGCGCGCTATTTAAGGTCCGTATGTACGCATCGCTTGTCGAATTCATCCGCGGATGGCGTCGCAACTTCCGCTCTGGATTCGTCTACGCATCACCACTGGCCGGACTTTGGGCCACACTCATGGTGATAGGTATCACTGGCGGGATGCGCTTTGATTTAGCTGGAATCTTGGGGATGGTTGTCGCGGGGGGCTTTATTGCTTGGCGCCAGCGGCTTATCGGCAATTTCAGTCCCATCGGTGCCTGGCTTTGGCCTCTATCGATAGGATTGTTTGTTTGGGCTACGGTGCTGGCAATTTATGACTTGCTGCTGCGGCGCGATATGGTCTGGAAGGGGAGGGCGTATACGCCTGGGTGAGGAAACGCAGGATCTGTTGTGCGCTTAGGTTATTTCCCTAAACCCACTGTATCATGACTGTGTCAGAATGAGCGGCGACAGTCACATGAGTATGCACCGTCCAGCTGCATACGGAAGTGCATGTCGATAGGACGACAGCAGACTTGGCAGTCCTCTGTATAAGTTTGAGAGCCAGCAGACGAGTCAAAAAAGGTGACAAATGGCTCGCCACACCAGGGACACTGAACTGTGATTGGGTCTTCCATGCCATTCCTACTTATTATTTTAAATTAGTTTATCATTGGTGCCGCAAAACCCTGGCATTCATGGCGCGGAAAAAAGGCTAATATCTCCAAACCTAACAGAGAGTTACG
>OMIY01000253.1 GCA_900299215.1 bacterium
CAAAGCCCTAGCAACTGCTAAAAAGGAAATTGAGGCCCAACTGAAGGAGCGTATCGCGTTGATGATTGCGGATGGGTTCTTGCCAAAGAACTGGAAGCATACATCATAAAGCTAAGCCTTTAACCAAGACTTAGCTTTACGTGCCTCAACCAATCCGTTCGTTGGCGCTTCAGGAAAGATTTGTGTAAAGCCATAAACCATGGCCTCCTCCAATAAAATCATAGCCTTGTCAGCACATTGCTCATCGCATTCGACGATTAACTCATCATGGACACTTGCTATGAGAAAGGCATCCAATGCACAGCGTTTGAGTTCGGAGACGAGAAAAGCCATTGCAACTAAGATGCACTCAGCCGCACCGCCTTGAATTGGTGTATTATATGCCTCGGTTGTTTTATAACCATTTTTTGTATCCCAATTGCAACTACTCCAACGGCGAACACGGCCAGAAGGAGTACGCACGCTCAATTCTGTCAAACATTTACGATTATGTTGATTCTGCCACCGCTGGATCGATGGATATCCATCAAGCCAAGCTCCGCGATAGGCGACAGCCTCCTCGAGTGACATTTTAACGCCATATGTCTTATCTGCATACTTTGAGAGACCATTTGGACCCTGTCCAAAAAGCAGTCCAAAATTCACAGCCTTTGCCAGCTGGCGCTCTTCTTTTGTTACCAGTTCCGGAGGCTTCTGTAACAAGAGTGCCGCTGTCATGCGATGCGGGTCTTCGCCGGCCTTAAACCCCTCAATCAACTTGGTCTCACCTGCAATCTGCGCCGCAACTCGAAGCTCCATTGCGTTGTAGTCAGCAACAATGAGAGTTCGACCATTAGGAGCAGCAATTAGTTCACGCAACTCAGCTCGCCTAGGAAATCCTTGAATATTTGGCGTGCTACTCGACAAGCGACCGGTAGTAGTTCCTGTCAAAGAAAAATTGGGGTGAAGGCGTCCAGTGATATCGCTCAACTGATCTACCAACTTTGCCCCAAAAGTTTTGGTAATGCTCTCGATCTCTATAATTGGGAGCAAAAGGTCCCGAATAACACCCTGATGTGTGTTGCTAAGAAGGGCTAGATTTTCTATCAAATCGTCACGTGCAGTAGATAGTTTCTTACCGCTCTTAGTCCTCGGCCATTTCATATAGCTTATTGATTCTTGGCCGCCCAGACCTACAATCAAGAATGCCTGTAGATCGTCACCGCTCGCCTTCCTTCCCCCAAGGGCTACGATCAACTTTGGTTTGATTAAGTCTAATTCAATCTGCAGTTTCTCAACAAGCGAAGCATGCACCGCCTTGTTAAAAGGAACTCCATTCAAATGCATCTGAACGACGGCAGGCAGTGCGTCTCGAACAATCTCATACACCCGCTGCGACCCTTGGCGTCGAATACGGTCCTGCAGGGTGAACCAAAGATCGCGAACCAACTCGGCATCTTTCGCAGCATATGCGATCTGCATGTCGCTAAGGCGACCGGTCCAATCCGATGTCTGCAGGGTTTTATCGACTTCTCGTGCCAAAAATTTTTCTGCCACGGTCGCAAGGTCCAAACTGCCAATCTCTGATCCAGCAATATGAGCTGCGATTTTTGTACAATCGGTTAGGGCCAGAGGTGCGCCAGCATTCGTTAGAAACGCCAGATCAAAAGCGGCGTTGTGTGCAATGCCACGTAGCTGCTTCACCTCCTCTCGCAACAGCTTCATTCCTCCAATTCCAAGGGTATCGAAAACCAACGTTCTACCCCCTGACAACGGCGCGATTGAAAGAAGCCTGACACTACTGGAAAGGGGGTCTAAGCCGGTTGTCTCGAGGTCAAATGCAACCTGCTGACCGGCCAATAGTGTTAGAGCGGCTCGTGCTGCGTCGAGGTTTACGATCAAATCGTATGGTAGCTGGGGCTGAGTATCGACAGTACGCTTTAACGCGATAAGCGGTGATACTGTCGCCTCTGTCGCCCCACCCTGAGGTACGACATTCACTAAGTGAGTTTTGGCAAATAAGGACTGGTAAGCCATCACACGGCCTCCTTCTTTGCAACGCTATAAATCCCGTCAGAAAGGCATTTCAGCCAGTAATGGTCCACCAGTATCGCAAGGACCGGCTTCAGCGCGGCCCTCGTCCGAAGCTTCTTAGGACCATTCCGCATGATATCGCGCTGGTTGATCTGACAAAGGCCACTGGCAAGAATCCAGTCAAGGAGGTCCTGCGCAACAACAAGTTGGGGATCTGTCCTCCTAGCCTCATGTAACCGGGCAGCCTCCTCGAGATACCAGTCAGCTAAAGTCAGGGCCTGTAACATCGTCTCAGCAGTGATGAACTGTGCCGCGGTATTATCGATGAGAGTTAGGATGGCAGCAATACGTACTGCATTCTCTGGAGTCTTTGCGCCTACATCCTTCAGCCCCTCGAGGCCACCATCCTTACCCATTTGACGCTCAATGTGGTCACTCACTTTGTAAAAGTGTTTTTTGGCGTCATCCGTGAGCTTTAAGGATCGTGGTTCCAACTCATTACGCTTGCCTTCAGCCAGGGGAGTAGGAATGCTCAAAATCCTCTTGATTGTAGCTCCAAAGGCCTCAATCGCTGCTTCGTCTTCGGCAGCAACCGGCTTGTGAAGTCTTGTACCTGCAAGACTTGAGGGGGCTGCGACCAATATCCGTGATAAAAGGCCTTGATCCCGGAGCACTGGGTCACTGAGGAACCCTGCGGCTGCCTGCGGCTGCAACATCATATGAAGCGTTAGCCGTCGCCCTTGAAGGAGTGTGGCTCCATCACCTGCACGAATACGCTTGACGGATGTGCCGTCCCAGAATGAGGAGAGATGAGCAGACGTTCTTAGCCGGTTCTCCTCGGCCATTCCGTGCCCGCCTGTAAATTGCCCGCCCTCCGCAGAAAACAGACCTAACCCAGCATGTAGATCTGGCCAGATTTTTACCAATCCTTCAAGTGTCGTATCTGCAACCGTTATGATCGGATGAAGAGGCTTTTCTGGTTTTGCGCCCAGTTCTTTGAGATCTCGCAGCCTATCCTCGCGCTTATAGGTTTTGGTTCTCGTTAACTCTATCCGCCGCTTTTCAGCGTTGTAAGCTGCTTCTAGAGCGCAGAAGTCCGGATAATAGGCCTCATACTTGACCCGGAGGGATTTTTCATACTCATACACCCCACGCAGGGCTTCATTATCCGAAGTCGACTTGCGATCCCCCGAACTTGCTAAGGTCACAAGGTAGACACCAACCGGACGCTCCTGCCCATACGGCATTTCGACATTAGCATGTGATTGCGCAGCAAGGGACGCCACCGCGAGGACACTTTGAGCGGCCATTGCCTCCGGTACTTGGCATTTATTCGCAATAGCTCTCACGACAGGTGCCAGATTATTCCCTAGAGCATCCACGGGGTATGGTGCCGGTGGAGGTAGTTCAGGATGCAAAGGTAGAGGCTGGAGGCGGGCGACAGGGGCGACAAATTCGACGGTTGATAGCGATACTGCAGCTTTGAGACCTTCGGTATCCCAGCCTTCCTCTACAGCATCGGCTGCGTCCCATCCCTCAGTCAACGTGGGACTAACAGGTCGATGCGTTGCCAAAGCCTCAAGATCAACCAAACGAACATTAGCTCCAAGATTCTGCAGTTTTTGGGCGACTTGATGCATCGCCTTTTGGCCGGAGGGGTCGTTATCAGGCCAGACCCAAACTTTACGTCCAGACAAAGTGCTAAAGTCCGTTTTATCCACGGCCTTCGCACCCCCTGCCCACGTAGAAACAACCCCTGGAAAAAACGCTGCTGCTGCTTCTGCAGCCTTCTCGCCCTCCACTATCAGAATATCTACCTGAGTGTCTGCTGATATCTGATCCAGATTAAACAACGGTCTTGGGGCTGGATATGCACGACATTGCCACCCCTCTTCTGTGTAGCAGAAAGGTCGTATCTCCTTCTTACCGCTGACATCGTTCCACCGGGCAATGGCTTGTAGAATGCCTCCCCCTGAGGCGTCGCGGTAGAGGTAGATGCGGTCAGGTTTCCTGCCCTTAAATATTTTCAGAGTTACATCTGTAAGCCCCGCATCCGATCTCGCCATAAGGATTTGACCTCGTAGCTCTTCGGTATTCTCGACTTGATCCCCTTTGAGAGGCAGCAAATGCCCAATCTTTGATTTGATAAACTCTC
>OMIY01000254.1 GCA_900299215.1 bacterium
TCTGGAACCGTAGCGAATTCTCGCGTCGTGAGACGTTTCCATGCGGTTTTGGACGAACTTCTCGCAGAGTTCGGTTACGACGTCAAGATGGGTCAGATTAAAGGACTATCCAACATCGCTATACGCAAAGTCCGCGTCAGTAATGCTATACCCAGAACCTATGAGGAGTACATTGAGACTCTAGTGATCGAACGCATCAGAGAAAACAGTCAAGTACGCGTGATCGACTGCATACCTTGCAAAACCAAAACGTCCTCACTGGTGGACGGAAAGCTCATGATCACGTCGCCAGCCACCAACTTGGCCAAATTGGATTCTGCCGCAACCACCCTAGGTATAGAGAACTTCATGGATGTGATTTTGGTATATCACACGACTCACATGGTGCTTGCCGTAAACGTGTTTAACTCTCAATCGAAAGAGACCGTATGGGCGAGAAGCTACAACAGCGAAACACTCAAATCTCGTTTTCAAAAAATGGCTGTCGACTATAGTCAGGTAGAGCCCAAAAAAATCGCCGACGAATACTCGCCGGAATATCGACTCATGCTTGGTTTGGGGGGTGCCTCGATCCCAAATCTCAGCGGCAAGCCCTCTGATTCAGCGATGTTGAATCTGCAAATACGTTCTACGGAAAAATTTAACAATCGTCACAACGAAGTCGGACTTTTACTATCCGTTAACTATTCAGCTTCGAAATTAGTGGGTACAGCAACCTCCACCGCAACCACAGCTACGGAAACATCTGTCGCTGACAGCACTACACCAAAGCCTAATGCATTCCGAACAGGAATCGGGCTCTATGCTTTTTTCTCTTATTTATTTGTGGGTCAAGTCGAGTCTTACAACGATATACGCATCGGACTTGGCACGGGCTTGGGAACTCTTGTAGCTACCGGATATCTGGCTCCGGCTGCTAGAATCGGTATCGACTTTTTCCTTGGCCGGAGATTCTCACTTTCATTTTACGGAAACTATATCAGACCAGCTTCGGTCAATGTGAGTGGCGCCACCGCGAAAGTGAATGGAGGTCGTGGGGCTGATGTCGTCTTCTCAACAAACTGGTAGGCACGATGGACTTTAGCCGGAAATTTACAACGGTTTCTTGGTGCATGCTTGCCACGCTTTTCGTTGCATCGACAGTAACTAGTTGCGCCACCAGAAATAACATATTCGGCGGAGAGCCCGAGACCGATACTGCTATTGCTTACCCGTTCGTGGCGGAATCCCCTCCAATCGGGAAAGATTCGCCTGGTGAATCTTTCGTAATAAAATCTGCAGTGGGAGATAAAGAATACAGCATCGAAATTCCCGGTGCGGCAAATGACTATGACGTTCAAGTACCGATTGCCGACATTGGTGTTTCTGATCCAGACGTGCTTAGTGGCAAGAAATCAAAAGACACTCCAAATCCAGTGAGCACCGATAGAGAGATGTTAGCTAACATGCCGCGGATAGAGCGGGAGCATGCAGCGGATACGGCGTTGGTGGATTCAGCTTTTGGTGTAGGCAGCGCTGATGGACCCAAGCAAGCTCCGAGCTACACACTTGGCCTTGCAAAGATCAAAGAATTATTCAAAAGACGCCAATACGAACTAGCATTGGTCGAAGTAAACAGCCTTTTGACCTTTTATGCGAATAGCCCCCAGCTAAACAAGATGAAGGGGACTTTACTGCTTCGGATGCACAACCAGCCGCTGGCTGAAAAGGCTTGGATTCGAGCCCTTGAGTTGGACCCCGATGATCGTCAACTTCGTGCCGCACTGGATCGACTGCAAAGGCGTATGGTCAACTCTGGACGATCATTCGGTCCGACCAGGCCACAAGGTCCTCCTAAAGCAATACCTGCACCGATCGGCACCCCACCACCTCGCGATCAAGGGGTCCTGACGGGTGGCAGTAAGGTAAGTCCGTGATCAAAAGACTTCAGTGCAGTTGCGCTTGGGCCTGAGCGCCTCGCAACGAGCTCTGATCTGACCAACTTCGTCTTTGGTCAACGATTTAACCTTTGTGACCTCAAGTTGAAAAGCTGTGCGCCCAGTCATCTTGAGCGTTCCCTCGACAGAATAGAAGTTCTCGCCCTGGGCCCAGGTGTTTTCACGACCAAAAAGTCTCACGTTAATCTTTTCGTTTTGCTGGAAGCGACGCCAAAGTCCTTCCACTGCTGGTGCCTTCCTAAGCTCGATCACGTAGCCTACGTCGGCATCGCTAACGCCAACAACTTCCCAATACTGCACGACAAAAGGATTATAAGCCGCAAGTTTCATGGTCCCGGGCAAGTCATAAGCCTGGGCAATCGTACTCTGAGCTATTTCTCGACTAGAGGGTGACATCGCACAGTCAGTACCAAGTACAAACACAATTAAGTTTGGGTTGTTATAATGCCCTTTAATTTCAATGCGCCCGTTGCCACCCGTACATGGAAATCCCATTGCAAGATAAGGCGAGCTACGCTCAACGCCCCTCTCCCCACCCGTCGTAACACAGGGTTTGAGGATTTTAGTTAGGACCAAACTTTTCCCCGTCAACACAATCGGGGGTTGACCGGGCAGTTTGCTTACCTGCACGCAATTGGCATCTACAACGGCCTCACCACTTTTATCGATTTCAGATCGTGGCGGCGCCTTGATAGCTCGGTCAGCGTTCGCTCCCGGCTGACCTGCTGCCTCGCTTCTTGCAGTGACTGGCTCGGTAACTTTCGCGGCTTTATGATCACATCCCACTAGCGACAGTATTAGAAGTAGCTGATGCCGATTCACCCTCACCCCCAATTACACGAGTCCAACCTGTCCTGAGTCATCTTTTGGCTGGATCCGCGAGGGACTCTCAAGCCACACTAAATTATCCCTCAATTTCGGTACTTTAAGCAATCTGACTGTCAGCAGCTTTGAGTAAATTATAAATCCCGACCACGCCAAAACTCAGGACCACAGGTTCGGTCCAAAAACTTACACCACGGGGGCCGAGCCCGAGCAACCAGGGTTCGGCGTCGCCATAGCCCAAAAGCCCCTCGAGTAATTGAAAGTCAACAAGGTCACTCATAAAAGCAGCAGTGGCAACAAGTACGAGGGTCACCAAGTTGAGCCAGGTCCATTCAAAAAAACTTGGCAAACCCGCTGCTGGCGAGACAGCCGCACACCCAAGGATTACCAGTAGACTGCCGGCATAATGGGCGTCGATAAAACTAAGACCCTGCCACCACCAGACTATAGCCTCGACCTGACCTGCTGCACCCCTGATCAGTAAATTTTCAAGCTGACGCAAACTTTCGGGCCCAACAACGAGGGCAGCCAGCGCTAGAAAAACTACAGCAGTGAAAAGTCCCGCGAAAACCCACACCCAAGTCCACCGTAGCCAACGTTTACGCCAATAGGCCCAGAGTAAAAATGGGATCTCAAGCGTCCTAAAAAGGCCGCCACCATTGAAGTTTAAACGCCAACCTGGACTCTTGTCCGGAGGAAACTCCATACCGAGAAACCATCTGACCGAGCGGGTAGCGCGGCTAATGAGACCACCTTCAACGACTGCAGTCCAATTTGAACCCTGATTTCTCTCCAGACCCCTGATGATCCGCTGACGCCGACTAACAATTCGCAGACGACGAATGACGGGCCGTGCAATTTGCCGGCGAAAGAGATAGCCCATGGTCAGAACAACCGGAAAACACAAAAACAAACTAACTAAACTTCGGTCAGCTAAAGTCGCCACAACCGCACCGACCAAAGCTGCAAAGGCGCTTAAAAGTGCTCCAGTCCGTAAAAAATGAGTTAAAGCCGTTAACCAAAGGGTGAAGCCAAACATAGCGAGGTAGTCTGGACTCAAAGTACCGATTGATGATTGAAGGCGGCCTCGACTGAGCAACATTCCTGCTACAATTAATGCTACCGTCCAGGAACTACAAATGAATCGTGTCATTAAGGTCGCTAGGAATATGGACGCAACCAAAAGTAATTTATTTACAGCTACTAGTTGTAAATCGACTTGCTGTCCCCACCGGCAAACACCATAAACAAGGGCGTCATATCCCATCGGAGCTAATACTTCTTTTAGAGCTAAACTACGGATCGGCCTGAGCCTTTCGCGCTCTATGATGTCCGGAGATACCGCAAGTACCGGAGACGCCGTATAAACAAGCTGCCTACTGCCAAGACAGTCCCGGCCGGTAAGTGACTTTACGACCTCACTGACCGCAAGCCCTCGCACACTGTATTGCAATGGATAATGGCGCAGCTGCAGCCAAACTAGTCGCATGAGTATGACCACCAGGAGGATGAGAGGCACGCTCACCCTCAACCGACTCATCCTGCGGCCGGCTATCATTCTAGACCTCATGAGGCTCCCGAATTAATATTTGCCTGTGATCATATATATTTATAATATATCATATTAAAAAATATTATTTAAAATTGAAACTTGACATTACAAAATCATTCTAATAAAGACGGCGACCATAAAGTGGTAGAAGTAGCTTGCGCGATTTTGAAGATTGCGTATAGAACAAAAGTTGTAAACGGACAGTTTTCAATACGGTAGTCCTCTAAGTTGACCAGGCGGAATTTTTAATAGTCCAAATGGTAGGCAAAGCACTGGGACGCATGATTTTAACGGCCGGTATGGGAATCGGCAATCGGGGAGGGACAATGGCATCGGTAGAATTGCGGCCTGGCGACACACTGAACATCATATGGAGCTCTGTTCAGGACACGCCGCTGGGAGTCAAAGAGGTCGAATCCAAATTTGCCTATTCCTACGATGAGTTACTGGCGCGCCTCAAGGCTAAAGGCCGTGCCGGCAAATCCCGCCGGTCGGGTACCAACGGTGCACGTTTCAGCCGCGTGGTAGCTCTTGCTGCTAACGCTATGAAAAAAGGCAAGTGGTCCACTGGTGCAGACATCGACCGCGACGAAGTCTTCAACAAGCTTATGCGTCGTTTTGGCGAGCTTGACGCTGGCGAGTACGGCAATATAACGGGCAACGCTAAGCAGTCGCTGGTTGCTCTTTATCAAAACAAAAACATCCTCAAAGGCAATCAACGCAAGGATTTGAAGGATGCCATTGACGCCATCGGACTTGGTGACCAAGTCTGAGTTACCTACTGCCCGGCAGTTTGTACTCGGAATCAACCATCTAGGCCTTGCTCCTAAGGATCCGGAGCGAGCCAGGTGGTTTTTCCAGGATGTGCTGGGCTTACCTCACTTAGGCGACGAACTTGTGGTGGAGCAGCAGACGCTCACCCGGATGTTCTCTGCGTTTGGCTCGCCCCCCGATCCAGTCGAACGCCTGGAAATCCTAGTGCCCTCGCCGGAGGGAGCCGGAGCGGTTGGATCTTTCTTGGCAAAAAAGGGCTCTGGAATCCATCACTTAGCACTGACGGTGCGAGACTTGGAGACGCTCATCGCCCACCTCGTAGCCAAAGGTGTACGTATGGTTGACCAGAAACCAAGAAGTGGTGCCCACCATACCCGCATAGCCTTTGTCCACCCGGAGTCAACCGGTGGTCTTCTGATCGAACTGGTTGAGCCAGCATAGGTTCACCTTCTTGACGGAACCGCGCCCCGCCCGTTAAACTATTATGTAATCATATCAATAACATAATAGGTCGGTGCGCATGCGCATGAAATTTCCCCGCTTGCCGCTCATGTCATTTACAGCGATTGCCATGATCGTCATTGCCGCTGCATTAGTCACAGAACAAAATTTGCAGCAGCGACGCGCTGATATTTCGGCGGCAAGAGCAACATATCTGCTCGCCATCGCTGATACCAAAAACCAACTTCTGAACAGCCTATCCAAGGTCACGGGCGATGGTACCTTGGTGCAGAACATGAACTGGAAACTGCAGCACTCGGTAAAAGGCAACCTGGAGGGCAAGCTACAAAAAGGCTCCCTCGACCAAATCGCCATCATAGGAAGGGGGTGCAATGAAATCGGCCATGCTGCTTTCAATCACATGGCACAAGTCCCCTGCCCCTTCGAGGCACCACTAGTTGGCCATTTAGATGAAGTCTTTTGGACCATGTCCAAAGGCACTCCCATGCTGGCCTTAGCCCACGGTTTAGGTGGACTAGAAGGCACAGAAATCATCGCCATAGGTGCCGTTCAACTCGACGAGCAGTGGCTTGGGATGCATCCACAGTTGGCTCTAGCCATAGATCAGCTTGGCCTACAGATTAGCGACAACACTGGTCTAGCAATCGCTGAGCCCTCACTGGATTTAAGCGGTGCAACGATGCCGACTCTCAGAAGCACCCATTACGCTGATCGATTTATCCTCACCGCAACAAACAGAAATCTGTTTTTAAGCAACATCGCTTTTTGGCCAAGTCTCGGCATCGCTCTTGGCTGCCTTCTGATCGCTATGGGGCGTGAACGAGCCAACAGATTGGCTGCGGTACGTGGTCTGACAGATTTTGTAAACTGGTGCTGCACCTTAACTCCGTCGAGTGAATCAATTTTGGCCGCTAGCGGGCGTCATGAGAAATCACCACTTAACTTGGCGAAAAAGCTGATCACCCACGCACTTCAACTGAAATCAGATGCAATCGCCAATCAGGATCAGAAAAAAGCAGTTCTCTCCGATCAAGTGACTAAACAGGAAGATGAACTACAAAAACTTCGCAGCCGCCTGTCAGATCTAGCTGAACTTGATTCCCTTGCCTTGCAACTGCAACACTCTACAAGTGCCTTTTTAAAGCAAATGGAGCAATTTAGAGGCGAGACCGATGATCTTACTGCGGGTATCCTTACGGCTCTGAGTGATCGCGGTCAGGCTCTTAGAATGTTTCTCGATGAATGGCAGCAGGGTATAAACGAACGTGGTGCCCGTAAATTCATCCGCGGTCTGGCTGAGACTCAAATTACCGATGATGATGGAGTCACTGAGTTGGATCGCCAGTTAGGATTTCTAATCTCAGTCTGTAGCGAAATTGGCGACGTAACTCATCACGCAAAACAAGTTGGCCAGAAGTTAATCACCCAAGCTAATCTTGCCACTAAACTTGCAGGGCTATGGCATGGTTTAGCTATGAAGACTCATGACGCCGAAATCTGCGAAAATCTTCAGCTGCCGATTGACGAAGCCCAAACTCTAGTCCGACTTGCACCAGGTCTAAAATCCGCCAAATTTATCAACCCGGGATCTGACTCTCTACCGAAGAACCTTCCAGAATTACCTAGAACCGTCTGGGTGTCAGCGCTCTACCATGTTTACTTGGCACTTGCTGACCTGGCTCGTTCTGCCCAATCTGGAGTTGTCAGTCGAGTAAGGGTGGAGCCAGAAAAATCCTTACTAGTGATTCAGGTTGCTTCTCAGAATGGAGCAGAGGTACCAAAGCGCAGTGATAAGCAGGCTTATCACTTAGATATTGCCCGCGCCATACTCTCACCCTTCCAAATTGCTTTAACAGTGTTACCTGCATTGGAAGGTCCGTACCCAGTGGTTCTATCCTGGAGCAACAAAGCCCCATACCGCCACCGTGGAACTAGCACCGAATTACTGACTAGAGTTGAACAGGCTCCTGGACAAACAAGAGCCCTACCAACTGCAAATTCCTAGTTCACCGCGTCGAAGAGGCAGCTCAGTTTAGCAAAGCGACGGACTACGGCAGACACGACTGGCCAGCGTGCAGATGCTTTATCTTCGCCCTTCAAGAAGTTGACGCCTTGGCGCTCAGCCTCATGTTGTAGATCTTTCCAGGAGGCATCATCATAAGCCGGGAGTTTGACCTTCGCAGGCTCTACTTTGTGTGCAAGTACCTCACGCTCGATATTGAAGATCCGGTAACAAATGCTGTGATGGGGATCGACGAATCCGCCAACCGGTACGAAGACGTACTGACCATCTTCGTCACGCCATTTATTCTTACGCAAGTTTTCGCACTCTTTCTCACCCAGGGACAATCCATGGAGTGAGCTCCCCTGTCCCTTGCCCAAGGCACGCATAGCATCAGTCACAACACTGGGATTGAGCCCGATCTTGGCGGTAACTTCAACGGCAATGTCATCCGCTTCCTGCTCATAGGTATACTGGCCCAATCGTTCACGGTGAGCCTTTTCAAGCACCGCAACTGCGTGATCCTCTACCGACTCCAGGGATCCATGCACTTTCATCAGGGCATCGGCAACTGTGTTGACTGCGAATTCAGCGCTGCTATCGACAAAGGAGTCAGCGACCGCAGAGTTCAACTCGCTCAACTCAGCCTCAGAATCCGGCGTGACTTGCGCCAACCATTCCGGCCAGACCGGATTTGCAGCAAGCTTGTTAAGTGCCGCCCAGCTGTAACTACCAGCAGCAAAATTAGCGCTGCGTCCGAAATCAAGAGTCTTGAGGCAATCCAACGCCGCCTTTTCAAAGGTTAAGTAAGCCTCGGCCTGGCCGTCCTTCAGTTCCTTGCCGACAGGGAACATGTCCATGGTCTTCAGGAAATCACGATCTGATGCCTTCGCATAAGCGGATTTACATGCAGGTGTGGCGTTTTTGGACTTGGAGACAACCGAACCAACCAAGAAGTAGTAGTCCGATCGTAGCTTTTGGCCCTCAACTTTAGTGAAGTAAGTGCCACGATCGAGAACCTGTGTCGCCTTCACCGCATCCTTGCCAAGATCCGAAAGATTAGGCTCCGCCCTGGGGCGACGATCCGTGTGTTCCGGTCTCTGGGTGTAGAAGTAGCCGTAATCAGCGTCGTGAGCTGTAACATGTGCGCGATAATAGTGACCGAGCTCATGGCTCAAAACCGAAGCAACAGCGGCCTCTGACATCATCGACAAGATTCCGGAATGCACGGTGACGTGGTTGGCAGTCTGTAGTAGCACGATACCGTCAGCGCCGGACATTTTCGACAGTGATGAATCCACTTCACACGATTTACCCACAACAAGCGCACCGTCACCTGCTATGGAAAATTTACAGCCATTGGGCGAGGATTCGTTGAATTTGGCTACCAGTTGCTGCAAGGTCTCGGCAGCCTCTTGCTTGCTCGATCCATCAATGCAAGGTGCGTCAGATTCCCAAGGCTGAACCGATCCCGTACGACTCTCGATGATGACTCGCGGACTGGATTTACGACGCTCACCGGAGTTGCTACCAAAGCGGACTGGGATATCGTAACAAGCTGGCACAGGTGCCACAAATGCATTGGGATTGGCCTTCGAAATGACCTTGGCACGAGGCTTTGGCACGTTCGTCAGCTCTGACGGATAGCTGGCCCGCATGGTGTCATCAATACGGTCTACCCATGATTGCACCCGCTCCGTCAATTCGTGCGACGCTGGCAAAATGGCGCTTTGAGGAATGCCAAGCACAACGGCCATAACGTCACTGTATTCAGCATCGCTGACATCGCGCCAGTTCCAAGCCATAGGATTGCGAACTGGTTTACCCGGATCATGCTTAAGTGTGCTATCTGATGAACTAGCAACACCACACGCGGTAATAATCATGCCGAAGCCAACGCTAAGAACTGTGTTCTTGACTGCCGCGAAAGCGGTGCCTGCGTTATGGAAACGACTTGCGTAGAGCATGATTACCTCTAGTGGTTCTGGCTCAGCTACTGGTACAACTTAAACTCTGGGAGAAAATGACTGACTGGCCAGTTATATGTAATCGCGATTCACTTGGGAAGGCTTTTTTGGCATTTTTTATAAATAATTTTTACTTTCTTCCAAGTCCAGTTAGAGGGTCATGATGCTCAATAATTTCAGAGATTTAACTTTAAGCCACGTGGTTGCAGCCGGCCATCGGCGGGTGATCGGTCGGAAGGGTGGGCTACCATGGCACATCCCAGAGGACTTCAAAATATTCAAACAGGTCACCATGGGTAAGCCCATGATTATGGGACGCAAGACTTTTGAGTCGATTGGCAAAGCCCTACCCGGTCGACTCAGCATCGTCATCACTAGAGACCCCACTTGGCCCTGCCCTTCTGGTGTAAAAGTTGTGCAATCAGTGCAAGAGGCCATCGGTCTATGCGATCAGTTAAAGGCCCAATGGGGCTCGGAGGTTTGCATCATCGGAGGTGGGCAAATCTTTGCCGAAACCTTCCCATGCGTCGACAAGATTTACTACACGGACGTCGACCTTGAAATCACTGACGGAGACACCTTTTACCCCGAGCTGAAGTCGGGGGACTTTACAGTGGTCCATGAGCAGCCTAGCACGGGCACCCAATCTTTCGTTTGGCGTATTTACTCCCGCCTCAGGAGCTAAA
>OMIY01000255.1 GCA_900299215.1 bacterium
GAAGTGGCTCAGTGCCGAGGAAGGTGAATCTACGCTTCTCAAAACTTTTGTCAACGTGGCTTTGAAGTTTTTTTTGGTTTTTTTCCAAATCAGCCTGGCACCCATTCTGGCCTATAAGAGGTATGAACCAGGAACGCCCATCCTTCGGAGCCCCCATTCCCACCAGCTAGATCTGGTCACGTAACCAAGCAATCTTTAGCAGTGCGTATGAACAAACCAATTTTATAAAGATCACTGCGGCTTTACCTCAGAGGGTGAAAAGGTTTATAAATATCTATTTGTTACTGGAAGTTAGCCAGGATTCCACTCAGGGGGTCGGGGCAGTAGAGAAAAAATCTGCTAGAATATAAGCATCACCGCTGGCTACCGCCCGCACCCTACTCTCCCCCCTTGTACACACTCCGGCTGCTACCGGCCCAACTACCGAGTCTCCCGTTGCAGAAAGCCGCTAAACCTAACCTACTTGATCACTTCTACGATTATCTCGACGAAGCTGACTGGCTCGAGGGTGTGGATCTTTATCACGCGGGTAAGGTCAATGGACTCCAAACATTCGACGGTTTGATTATGGCTACCGTCGTGGCGTCCAGCCGCGCTGAGGTACGCCTAAAGATCCATCCCGCCGGTCATGTGATTCAGTGGATTGAGTGCACCTGCCGGAAGAACCGAGCCCTCGGGCACTACTGCGAACACATCGCCGCTTTCATGATCCACATCGACCGGGAAAAGCCGCAGTTGCTCTCGAGTCTCGACGCCGCGGCGCCGCTGAAACCACCGTCTTCACCCAAGCGCAGCAAAATCACCGTCCCGGTGGCAGACGTCAAAGAGGGTAAGCCTAAAAAGAGTACTGCTGGTGCCACCCAGACCATCATCGATCATTTAAAGGGCAATATCCAAGGCGTCTCGCTGCTGGCGCATGGACCGGGATTACGTGTGCGCATTGAGCTTAAGCCTGGCCATGTGACGCACTACGATTTGAATCTTGATGCGGCTGCCGCCTTCCTAAAATCACATCAGAATCTCGAGGCGGCGACCACCGAAGTCAAAGAGCTAATCGTTAGCGATGAGGCTGTTGAACTTGGCACACGACTCACCCAGCCAGACCCAGATAAAATCGTCGCTGAACGCGGCGTGATTCTGGGTCTTCATCCACGTAGCAAAATGGCGCCTGATCAACGGCTCAATTTTGAGCGTGGCAACTACCACAGACGCGCTAACGACCAAGCACCCGGCGACAAAGCGGAGCACTTCCTTTTTGTCCAAGGTAAAGCGGCCAATCGCTACCTAGGGGATCAGTACTTCTTTTTGCCCGGCCACGGATATTATCCAATTCGCCGTAGTTTGACCTCTACCGCATGGAATGAGCTGCCCCTAACGAAGACTTATAAGGACGATGAGGCCGCTGAATTGGTACAGCGCGGCTTCGATGAATATGCGCGCGTGGGCCCTATTTACCTCGATGATGCGTTGGCCGAGACGGCCATCGTTGATGCGCCTGAGCTATCAGAAATCATGTTTATCTCGGAGGAGGACGGGTGGTTCCGTCTTGATCCTCGTTACGGCACTGGACGCGGCAGCATCTCAATGGCGACGTTGATGCAGCAATATAGGTCCAAACGTCGTAAATTTGTCCGCAACGGCAACACCTGGATGAAAATTCCGGAGTTTGTCACCGCACACAAATGGGAACTAACCGAGGACGGCCAGTCGCTCAAAGTCGATGCCCTAGGCCTATTGCGCCTCAAAGCCGCCGTCGGCGATTTCGACCAATTTGTTGGCAGTAAGCGGGCGCTGTCCCAGATACGTACACGACTCGAGTTTACTCCAGAGGACAGCGTTCCCGTCCCCCACGATGCCAACATCACCTTGCGCGGCTATCAAGAGACGGGCCTACGCTGGCTTTGGTGGCTCTATAAAAATGGCCTCCACGGTCTGCTTGCCGACGAAATGGGTCTAGGTAAAACCCATCAGGCGATGGCACTGATGGCCGCCATCTTGAAGGAAAATCCGAACGCCAAATTTATGGTGATCTGCCCGACGACCGTACTCGACCATTGGCTAGATAAGATCGAGCAATTTGTACCCATGCTCCAGGGCGTCAAATATCACGGACCACGACGCATGGGACTTCTAGGTAATCTGGGTAAAGACAGAGAGGCACCGCATACCCTAGTCACCAGCTACGGCGTCATGCTCCGCGATATTCGTCATCTGATGGCAACCGAATGGGATGCCCTGATCCTAGACGAAGCCCACTTTGTAAAGAATAATGGCACCGCTACCTATCAAGCCGCGTGCCGCGTACCAAGTCGCATCAGACTCTGCCTAAGTGGTACACCGATGGAAAACCATCTGGGCGAACTCAAAAACTTATTCGATTTCCTCGTCCCTGGATACTTAGGCTCGGATGAATATTTCCGCGACAATTTCATCACCCCTGTGACAACTGGCGAAGATCCAGAAGCGACATTGGCTCTACAGAAGCTCATTTACCCGTTCAAGATGCGGCGCACCAAAAACAATGTCTTACAAGAACTCCCCGCCAAGGTCGAAGACCTTCGCCACTGCGCGCTGTCCGATGAACAAGTGAAAATGTACCGTGACGTCATCGCTATGAAAGCGCAGCCGCTGATCGCTCAGCTGCAAGATGAAGGCTCACCGGTGCCCTATCTGCATGTATTTGCGACGCTTACGCTGCTTAAGCAGATCTGTGACCATCCGGCACTCGTCAGCAAAAAGGGTAGCTACAAAGACCACACCAGCGGCAAATTTGAGTTGATGCAGGAACTCATCGAAGAGGCACTGGGATCGGGCCACAAGATCGTGATCTTTAGTCAGTATGTGGGGATGATCAAACTAATCACCCAATACTTATCCGATCTGAATATCGGTCACGTCACCCTTACTGGTGAAAGCCGTAATCGCGGTGCCATCATCAAGAACTTCCAGACCGATCCTGAGATCAAGATATTCTGCGGATCTCTGTTGGCCGGCGGTATCGGTATCGATCTGACGGCTGCATCGGTCGTGATTCATTACGACAGGTGGTGGAACGCTACCAAAGAAAACCAGGCCACTGACCGGGTACACCGGATTGGACAAAACAAAAACGTTCAAGTGATGAAGCTGGTGACCCGCGGCACGCTCGAAGAGAAAATAGACCGCATGATCCAAAATAAGAGAGCCCTGTTCGAGAAATTTATGGATCAGGACGAGGAAGTATTTAAGACCTTGTCGCGTCAAGAACTCATCGATCTTTTACAGTGAAGGTAATTCTACACCCAGACGGTTCAGGTTCTCGACTTAGAAAAATCAACAAGCTCGCATTCACTTGGTGAATGACCCCATTCCTGCTAATTATAGAAGCTTGCAACTAGCCAAGCTGATGAATGGACCCTAGCCCCATGCATAAATTTGTCATCGAAGGCGGTCGCCCGTTAAACGGGGCCGTGAGACCCTCTGGAAATAAAAACGAAGCCCTACCAGCTCTGTGCGCCTGCCTACTGACGGATCAGCCCGTCACACTCAAGCGTATGCCGCGGATTGGCGACGTACTGACCATGCTTGAGATCTTGCAGGGCATAGGAGTGCGGGTTGAGTGGACCGATCACGAGACGGTCGTGCTGGATGCAAGTAAGGCTCACAGCTCCCACCCCAACTACGCCATGTGCGCTAAGGTACGGGCCTCGATTATGTTGCTGGGCCCCCTGCTAGCCAGGTTCGGACAGGTGGAATTGGCCCCTCCCGGTGGCGACGTGATTGGCGCGCGCCGTATCGACACCCACTGGGAAGGCATTACGGCATTGGGCGGTATCCTAACTCTAGACCGCGTCATCAGCGGCCGCATGCCCAAAATCGTTGGCACCGATTACTACCTTGATGAACCCTCGGTGACAGCGACCGAGAACCTGGTGATGCTAGCAACGCGGGCCGAAGGGACCACCGTCTTGCACAATGCGGCCTCCGAACCCCATGTGGTCGGCCTTTGCCGTCTCCTGAATGCCATGGGCGCCAAGATTTCTGGGATCGGTAGCAACCGGCTGGAGATTGAGGGTGTCACCAGCCTTCACGGTGCCGTCCACACCATCGGTGCCGACTTCATGGAGGTAGGGAGCTTTCTCTGCCTCGGCGCCATCGCCAAGGGCAAGATCACGATCACCGACATCAACGTCGACGATATGCGTTATCCCCTAAAGGTACTAGGACGGCTTGGGATCCATCCAGAGATCGGTCGCGACTCCCTGACGATCGATGGCACCAAGCCCCTAGTCATGCGCAAAGACATCGGCGACCGGAATGGCTCGATCTACAGTGGGCCGTGGCCAGCCTTCCCCACCGATCTGATGTCGGTGGCTATCGTCGGAGCAACGCAAGCTACCGGGACCATGATCTTCTTTGAAAAGATGTTCGAAGGGCGGATGTTCTTCACCGATAATCTCATGCGCATGGGCGCCAACATCGTCCTTTGCGATCCCCACCGGATCGTCGTCACAGGGCCTTCGCAGCTATTCTCAGCCAACCTGAGTTCCCCAGACGTGCGGGCCGGGATGGCGATCGTCATGGCAGCCCTGATCGCACTCGGCAAGAGTGAAATCCACAACATCTACCAGATCGAGCGCGGCTATCAGGAAATAGACCGTAAATTAGAGGTGCTTGGCGCGGCGATTAAACGAGTGGCTGTCTGAGCTAAGACTCACGAAGAATTAATCAGGCACAAACTGATCCACTTAATTGTTGGCGACTGCTGAACATGTCATCGACTTTACTATTCATGTCACTTCTTTGAAAACTGAGTTTGAATCATATTTGCCGTTTCCAAAGAGGGAGGCGGTCCGTGTCAGATTTGGATTCATCTTTCAGAGTTTGTCCCGAATGTTCAAACGGTAACGAAGCAGTTATCAAGTACGGATTTTTTAAACGAGGGACTGGTCACGTTCCCCGAATCCAGCGATACTTTTGCAAATCTTGTAAACTAGCATTCTCAGCTCAGACCGGTGGACTTACATATCGGGAGCGAAAGCCGCATCTGACGCAGGCGGTTTTACGAGCTGTGATGGAATCGGTGTCACAACGTGGTTGTGCAAGACTGCTTGGCTGTCGACCTATCACGGTGGCACGAAAGATTGTGCGACTCGGGGTGAGAGCTGATTTTCACCTGAAGGCAAGAACAGCCAAAGACATTGCGAATGGTGCCGAAAAATTGGTGATTTTCGACGATATGGAGACTTTCGAGCACAGTAAATGTAAGCCCATTTCCATCACCTTGGCCGTTGCTGCATCGACACGTCAAATTATATCCGTCGCGGCCTCAGTGATGCCAGCAAAGGGTTTGCTATCTGATATATCGAAAAATCGTTACGGCCCACGCAAGGATCACAGATCTCAAGCACTCAAAAGGGTTCTCGAGGAGGTAAAGCGCCTATGCCCTCACCTTGCCAGGCTCAAATCTGACATGTGGGCCAAGTACAAAACAGTAGTTAAAAGTGTTTTCGGCGGGACGGTAGTCCACGAAAGGCACAAAAGTAGGCGGGGATGTGTAGTTGGCCAGGGTGAGCTGAAAAAAGGTGGCTATGATCCACTTTTCGTCCTCAATCACTCCTGCGCAATGTTTCGGGACAGGATCAAGCGGCTGTCTCGCCGAACGTGGTGCACAACCAAAAAAATCGGATACTTAAGGCATCTACTGGCCATTTACGCATGGTGGCACAATCATCTGGTAGGTGGCACAAAGAGACCGGTACAAATGGACTGATCTACTTGGCCCCTCACCAACAACTAAGTGGATCAGTTTAAAGGTGACAACAACGACTTAAGGCTCTATACCACGCCGCGGTCTTGAAGCTGAACTACGACCGCTTAGTGGAGTTAACTATGTTTTTTAGTCGCCTCGCAGCAACCTTTACCCTTGGCCTTGTAGTTGCCTCTGGGACCTTCGGTTCGACCGTTTTCGCAAACGAAAATAGCAGCATAGAGGTAACAGGCGAAAGCCACGTGCTATCTTGCCCGGGTTATTTTTCGAGTGCTGTGTTCAATGGCTCGGTTACCTATAAAGTGGCAGCATCGGCTGGAGCTAATCCACAGTCGGTTGAGTTAGTTTACTCACTTCGCGATGCCTGGAATGTGAAATCCTGGG
The DNA here is from genome assembly GCA_900299215.1 of bacterium. Classification (GTDB taxonomy): domain Bacteria; phylum Bdellovibrionota_B; class Oligoflexia; order Oligoflexales; family CAIYRB01; genus CAIYRB01. The sequence continues at coordinate 6,134 of OMIY01000255.1, forward strand.
CTATCGGACCCCAGATTGTGACGCTCTCGACTGACAACGGCTCATTCTGGACAGCTACGCTGCCAGAGCTAACCGTCGACGAACGCGGCCACCTTCACATGAGCCACCTCGAGTTAGCCGTCAAAATTATTGGTGCCAACGGCGAAACCACTTGGGATAACGGCGGCCTAGCACCGCTTGGTTTTTACAGCGTCGCCCTGCCGCAACCTAGTTGCACGGCTGGGGCACAGGTTCTGTTAGCCCCTACACCGATGGCCTCAGCCTCTGATTATCGCTAATTACTGCTTAGGCGTGGTGGCTACCGGCTTAGGTGTGGGTTCTGGCACAAGTCTGTGAATCCGCATCATCATGTACAGCGTGAACAGCGATGCCACCACGACGACGTAGCCTACGCGGTCGAAGTAATTGATCGAGCCGTCGGGCAGCGTCTCAACTATATGTCCAGCCACGACTGAGCCCAGGCCTCCCGCCATCTGCTGCAGTGACGCGCTAATAGACGAATAGGCACCGCGGCTTTGCGGAGCTGGTACACCCGACATCAAAGCCTGCGACGGAATCATCCGGGCAGTGATGCCGATAAATAATATTACATTTACTAATATCACCAGCGGCAAAGGCGTCTTGCCGAGATGGGTGTAGATCATGACCATGGTGATGGTCAGGAAAGTCCCGATCAGAAACATACGGTACTTGCCGATCGCATCGCTGGCTCGGCCAATCAGGGGTCCGGCAAACATCGTGCAGATTCCGGTGACCATATAAACATGTGGCAATGTATCTAAATCCACACCGAGGTTATGGACGGAAAAAGCGCTACTGAATGGCATGAGCATGAATCCACCCATGGCAAGAAACATGGTGGTGAGAAACCCCTGCTGATACCTTCGATCTCTGGCCGTGGTCCACAAATGATGAAACGGTTTGCGGTCACTATTTTGCTTTAGATGCTCATTTATCGGTTTCAAATTGCGAACGATGACCACACCAACAATGACGCCGATGCCGACGATGATAAAAAATGGTGAATGCCAGCCCACCGTATTCGCAGCATAGATTCCGAGTGGGATTCCCAAGATTTGGCTGGCAGAGAAGGCAGTCTGCAATATGCCCATGACACGACCGCGCATGGAAAAGGGAAATAGGTCCGTTGTGATCGCAAATACGACTGAGCCCAGGACTCCGCCAAATAAACCGGTAACGATCCGCGCAAGTAGCAATGCCTCAAATGAGTTCGCTACCGCACACATCAGTGTCCCTAGAAGAAAACCAGCATAGAAAAAGAGCAGCATCCGCTTCCGATCGAAGCGATCGGCAAATCCGGCTGACAAGATCCCAGCAAGTCCCGCACTGAATGCGTAGGCCGACACGACCAAGCCGAACTCTGACGTGGAGATTCCCAAAGCTGGCATTAAGATGGCGCCCAGCGGCGCCAGGATCATAAAGTCGAGAATGACTGTAAACTGCAAGAACGCGAGTAGAGCAACGACCACTTTTTGATAGCTGCTAAACCCGGCCTGCACCTCAATCGGTCTAGGCTCTGCATTTTGTTTGGGGGCCGTGGCCTCTAGAGACATTTTAGAATTCGAAGCAGCCATGGGACTTTCCTCACCTGATTCATTGGGTGAATCGGTCCCATTTCGCTTTAACTTAAGGCCACACCAGGGTCTAGAATTCTAAGCTCACGATAAACCTAGAGCTTTTTTACAAATTCCATAGCATCCCTGAGGCGGAACCGAACGATTTCTCTACCGATGATCACCAGCGATTCTACCAACGGCGGTGAATCTTTACGTCCCGTTGCGACGAGACGAACAGTCATAAAGTAATCCTTGGGCTTCCACCCAAGTGCCTCGCGATGAGCATCAAGGCATGCTTTAATGTGCTCAAAATCCCAATCGTAGAGGTCGTCTAGTTTTTCGACGAGCTCGCTAAGCATGGCAACGATATCGGCAGCAGTCTTGCCTTGTGGGACCAGCGGCACACCGGCATAGGGCAAGGCACCATTGAAGAAGAAGCTATTTTTATCAACAAACTGCTCTAGCCTGTCCATGCGCTCGACTACATAGGGACGAAGTGCTTTGAGCACGTCCGGTGCGAAGACCTGATCGCGAATCAGCGCGACAAAACGGTCATCCGACAGTTTCTGCAGATACTGATTATTGAGCCAATTTAGCTTGGTTTGATCAAAGATGGGTCCACCCAGGTGGATACCCTTAAGATCGAAGCGACTTGTCATCTGCTCGACGTTAAAGATCTCAACGTTATCGCCGAAGCTCCACCCCATCAGACCAAGGTAATTGAGAAGAGCTTCGGGCAATACGCCGGCACGCTCGTAGTAGAGCAGCGACGTGGGATTCTTGCGCTTGGAGATTTTGGAATGATCCGGGTTGCGCAGAAGCGGCAAATGACAGAAGACCGGCTTCTCCCAGCCAAACGCTTCATAAAGTAAAACGTGTTTGGGAGTCGACGAAATCCACTCTTCAGCGCGCATCACATGGCTGATCTTCATCAGGTGATCGTCGACCACATTGGCCAGGTGATAGGTAGGATATCCATCGGATTTGAGTAGCACCTGGTCGTCCAGGCGTTGGTTATCGATCTCAACTGTGCCGCGCAGTGCGTCGTCAAACTTGGTGACGCCGACCAGGGGCATCTTGAGGCGAACGACAAATGATTCTCCGGCGGCTGCACGCCGCTCACCATCGGCCGGATTTAAGTCACGGCAGTGACGGTCGTATCCAGTGGTCTGGCCTTTTTCCCGTTGCTCCTGGCGGACCTTATCAAGGCGTTCCGCTGTGCAGAAACAGCGGTAAGCCAAACCGCGTTCAACGAGTTGCATGGCGTGGGCAGCATGAATCTCGCGACGCTCGGATTGCCGGTAAGGGCCGTACTTACCACCGACATCTGGACCTTCGTCCCAGCTCAGGCCCAGCCACTTAAGGCTGCGGAGGATCATGTCCTCGCTTGAAGCCCGGTATCGCGACTGGTCGGTATCTTCGATGCGGATGATAAAGTCACCGCCGTGCTTACGGGCAAAAACATAATTGAACAGAGCTACATAGGCCGTCCCTACATGCGGGTCACCGGTGGGCGACGGGGCTATACGCACGCGGACTCGGTCAAAGCTCATGGTTCACCTCAGCAAGCACGGGGACAGTCAGTTTGGGGCCAGGGTTCCAAGGATTACTGACATTTAGTTTGGATTTCAATTAAGAAGTCAGTATAAGGCAACGTTTACGCCCTGACTGGCGGCAAAAAGGTGGTGCAACAGAGTGAAAAACGCCTCGAATTCCAACGACCTCGGTGAAGACACGGGTATCCGTGGGACGATCTTTCTCAACGACATTACCACGGTCGACTGTGCCATTTTCGACCCTTCCAAGGGTATTTTTGGCCAGAGCTGGGATATCGACGTGACGTTGACCGGGACCCTGGGTGACAACGGCTTTGTCTTTGACTTTGGGCTCTTGAAGAAGATGGTGCGCCAGGTGCTCAAGAGCAGCATCGATCACTCACTGATTATGCCCATCAACTCCCAAGCCGTGCAGTTTCGTGGGATGGAGTTCCGCGGGTCGGAAAAGAGCGAGTGGTGGCACATGAAATCGCGCTCGGGAAAGGCCGGGGTTGAGGGCGAGTGGGAATACCACAGCCCCAATGGCGCCGTTTTTCCGGTCAGAAGCGTGGCGATTAACCGACAAGTCCTTGAGCAAGAAGTTGTGCGTAGTTTGCGCCATCGATTGCCGCAAGAGATTCTAAGCATCAGCGTGGCCTTACGGGAAGAGGAAGTGGATCCGACCGAGGCGACCTTCCGCTACACTCACGGCATTGCAGGACACGAGGGTATGTGCCAGCGGCTGATGCATGGTCATCGGTCTCGCCTACAAGTTTTTGTCGGCGAAGAGCGCCGCCCTGACCTAGAACACTACATTGCCCGAGACGTGCTCGGAGCTAACGTACACATAGCCACACCGTCACAGTTCCGCAGCGGAGAGATCGCCCCAGGCAGCCGCGGCAAGGGTCGTGAGCCTATCGTCCTTGGCTACCAAGCCTCGCAAGGTTACTTTGAGGCGACACTGCCAGCTGAGCGGATCTTCTGCGTCGAACGCGAAACCAGCATCGAGTGCGTCGCTGCTGAGGTGGCTAGACTCGTTAAGCGAGAAGAAAACACGCACGAGCGGGTACGCGTGATCTGCTACGAAGGTATGTCCAAGGGCTCTATTGCCGAGTGTTAACCAAGTGCAGTGTTAACCAAGGGCAGCCAGCCAATTGCGCCGCATAACCGCAGCCCCTTGGCTTAGAAAAGACTCGGGGTGAAACTGCAGTCCAAAGGCTGGAGCTTCACCCTCAACTAGCCGGCTCATCGCCTGAATCTCACCTTGATCACAAATGGCATTGATCTGCCAACTCGTCCCAAGAGTACTAGGATCGACAGTCAGTGAATTGTAGCTAGCCACTTCTAGACCGGAAGCCATGCCCTTGAGCAATCCTGGCTCCCTGCCCATTGTTAGGCGACGCGTGGCGCCATGATGAGGCGCCGCGGCTCTGACGACCATGGCACCTGTGGCAATGGCCAGGATTTGGTGGCCTAAACAAATTCCAAGAATAGGGACCTTGCCAAGCAGGTCCTTAACCAAGGCCAACGTGGCATCAGCATCCTCAGGGCGTTTGGGCCCAGGCGATACTACAAGTGGACAGGGATTTGCTCGCAAGCGCTCTATACCGGCATGATCATCGCAGGTTAGGTAATCGACCGTCAAGGCACCGTCCAAACCGGTCAACCAGTCTATGACGTTGAACGTAAAACTGTCATAATGATCTATAAGTGCCACGCGCATGACCGCCCTTATGGCACCAACCTCGCCGAGACGCTACAAAAAATATGTCAATCATTTGGTATCTTTTCATGCTCGCTGTCAGCACGACAGCTAGTCAGGTTGCCGTGGCATCCACGGCGGAAATCCCGGCCGAGGCCGCGTTTCACGTGCTAGCCGACATCAACAGTCCCAGCTCTATGCAACCAGCATCCTGCCATGGCTCTTATGGCATCGATCTTGGCGTTGGCATGGAATATTTCGTGCTGCCGACCTCCAATAGCCTGCTGCTCGAACAGATTGGCCTTGAGTACGCTACAGCCAAGGGAACAACACGTTCCATGGCCACACCACGGCTATGGCTCACCAAAGGTTTCGCATTGCCCATTGATTTAAATGTCTCGATGGCAGCTCCAGGACAAGACCAAGACCTGCTGCAGGTTACTGGCGCATTGCAATGGACCGTCTATCAAAGTTTAGGGCGACCAGCGTTTGCTCTGCGGGCCAGTTATGGGCAGCTGCAAGGGCATTTCGGCACCAAACTTACGTCTACTAGTGGTGAAGCCATCATCTCACATGGATTTTGGCGCTACGTTACCGTCTTTGGCCGCGCTGGCTTCGGAAGTCATCATGGCTCAATTTATGAAAGTCCAGTAACCACCGATCAACTTGGGTTCAATGAATCCCTGGCATCGACGTCCTACGACCTAAGTCAACTCAAGGGCAACACTGCAGCAGGACTAAAAATCAACCTTTGGTCCCCATTCGCTGCAGTTAGCGGCGAAGCTACCTTCAACTCCAGTCGTAATTACACCGTTAAGCTTAGTTACTTACTTTAAACTCAGGCGAGGACATTATCCTTGAGCCGCCAATCTGCTGTGCAAAAAGAACTGGACCCGGTGGTCGATGCACCACAGGTAGGGAATATCCCAGAAATTCGCACAAAACTTCCCGAATTGGCGGAAATTGAGGACCTTGCCCGCATTTGCCAAAGTAATGGCACAGCCAAAGTCGAGGGCATCGTCGATGCATTCGGCTTTAAGTTTCCGATTTATTCCTTCACTTTCGGTCTAGGCAAGTGGACGGATCCTACTGTGGCCTTCATCGGTGGTGTGCACGGACTGGAACGTATCGGTACCAACGTCGCAATCTCATATCTGCGCACCATTGTCGATCTCGTGCACTGGGATAAAGGGCTACAGCATCTCCTTGGCAAAGCGCGTTTATTGTTCCTGCCTCTGGTTAACCCAGCTGGCATGTATGCAACCACACGCTCCAATGCCAACGGTGTGGATCTGATGCGCAATTCGCCAATAGACGCCGAACAGGAACCCAACGTTCCTCTGCTTGGTGGCCATCGTAAATCACCGAAATTGCCATGGTACCGAGGACCTGCTGGCGCACCGATGGAACAGGAAGCGCAAATACTTATTGAGTTTGTGAAAAGGGAGCTCTTCCCCTCACGTTTTTCCCTGGCACTAGACATGCACTCAGGTTTTGGCACGGTTGATCGTTTATGGTTCCCGTATGCTTATTCGCGGCGACCATTTGAACACCTACCACTGATGTACGCGCTTAAGACCAAACTCCAACGCAGCTTGCCCAATCATGTTTACATTATGGAACCACAGTCGCTTCAGTACACCACCCATGGCGATTTGTGGGACTATATCTACCTCGAATCGCAAAAGACGCCGACCGGACACACCTTGCTACCGGTAACACTGGAGATGGGCTCGTGGATCTGGATCAAAAAAAATCCACGCCAACTATTTTCTTCACTCGGCATCTTTAATCCGGTGAAACCACACCGTCTGCAACGCACTCTGAGGCGCCATCACGCTCTGCTAGATTTTTTACTGCGAGCCGTAGCATCGCACGAAAATTGGGCGACAGTAGAGCGCGTCGAAAACGAGTATCGTCAACGCGCCATGGAGCTTTGGTACGGAGTTAAGTTCGACTAGCTGAAGTA
>OMIY01000256.1 GCA_900299215.1 bacterium
GCAGATATCCCGTCATTACCGACATCAATTATCGGATCTGGCCAATTGACAGTCGGCAACGGTGGTACCGGTGCATCTAACTTCACGAATAACGGAGTCATTCTAGGCAACGGCTCGAGCAACTTACTCTCGACTGCTGCAGGCAACGCCTACCAGAGTTTAGTGGTTCCAGCTGGGGGAGGCACACCTTCCTTCAGTGCGATAAACCTATCGCAGTCTGCAGCCGTGACTGGGATCCTTCCGACAAGTCTTGGTGGTACTGGCGTTGCGTCCGCTGCCACATTTCCAGCCTCAGGAGTCATCGTGACCCAAACAGCTTCTGAGACTCTGAACAATAAGACGCTAACCTCACCCATCATTTCTGGAAGTACACCTGGAGTAGGTAAAGTGCTGACGAGCGATGCAAATGGTCTAGGGTCGTGGTCAACAGACGGCAGTGCTTTGACCAATTTAAATCCCACTAACTTAGCGGCAGTTGTTTCTGTTTCAAAAGGTGGCACAGGAGCAAACCTGCAGAGCACCGGTGGCACGGGCCAGTATTTAAAACAATCATCTGCAGGTGCAAACATCTCAGTCGGGACCATTGACGCCGCTGATTTACCGCCGATGATTGGTGATTCTGGCTCGGGCGGCACCAAGGGAGCTGTGCCAGCTCCGGGGTCTGGTGACGCAGCTGGCGGAAAGTTCCTTAAAGCGAATGGGACGTGGAGTATTCCAACCTTTACTCCAGACTGGGCAGCACCAGGTGCGATTGGAGCGACGACACCAAATACTGGTTCATTTTCGAATCTCACCACCACTGGGAGTGTTGGGATTGGGACGACGGTGCCGGATCCCGCTAGTTTGGGAGTTAAAGCGATGGTCTCTGGTGGGAGCTTGGTGGTGCGATCGCCGAAAAGTTCGCTTCTCAGATACATGGCGACTGGTAGTGGTCTCACCAATATTTCGACACTATCACTTTGGTATAGCGGTGCGTACAACGATACTACCGACGGCATGAATGCAAGTGGAGGTTCGATCACGTTTGGCGGTGCCTATCACGCGGCAGGGTACGAAAATATGTTTGCGGGTATCCGGGGAGCCAAAGAGAGTACTGCCGATCAAAGTGGTAACGGCTATCTGAGCTTCCATACTTTTTCCAATCCAAGCGTTGCCATGGTTGAGCAGATGCGCATAACTTCCACGGGCAACGTCGGCATTGGTACGACGGCGCCGCTTTATCTACTAAATTTGCGAAATACAGCAACAACACCAGACACACCGATGATTGCTATCACGGACCCCACAAATAATAGATACGCTGCTGGGATTGGTTTCAACAGTGCTACTCGCATGTCTTTTTATTCTGGTGAAACCATTGGTAACGGCTCGGCACTTACGGCATCTCACGAACGGTTGGTAATCACAACAGCCGGCAACGTCGGAATTGGGACGACATCGCCAACAGGTATCTTAGAAGTTAAGGATTCTTTTGTCGCCAATAAGGGCACGATCTATTTGCGCCCAGAAGACAACGGGTCGGAAGGAGGACAGATCAACTTATCACCTGGCGGCGGTAAAACTGTTCATTGGACTCTTGACAACTATGACAATCGTTTCAGATTGTTTAGCGATAGTACCGAAGATTTCACAATTTTAGCCAACGGCAACGTCGGCATAGGTACGGCATCGCCTCAGGCAGCCCTCGATGTGTCGGGCACACAATTGGCTCAAAACTTGGTAGAAACGCGCGGACTTGTAGACCTAGCTCCGAGTGCGACAGTCTCCGTATCCGGGGGTAGCTTGGGCGGTGGTGGACCGGGTTTACGTGGTTACGACTCCTTTTGGCGCGTATCGGCATTAGGTCAATCGATTACTTTTGACCTGGGTGGGACTGATGGTTTTCTGACTGGAATCACCTTCGGCACCTTCTGGCGAGATGACGTTAGATGGCCGCCTGCGGGATACTCGATAGATTATAGCACCGATAATACTACGTGGACGAATCTCGTCACCGTCAGTGACAACACTAAGCTTATTGTGACTCATATGCTCGGGTTCTCTGCTCGTTATGTGCGTCTCACAGTGAATTCGTTTCAATCTGGTCAAGCCCAATCATACATCGCCGGATTGCGTATACTTACTCGATCAGGCGGAAATCTGAGTGGCAGCTCGGGATGGGGAGCCGCGGGCAATAATCTAGTGAGTGCCGTCCCCGGCAACATCGGAATCGGTACTACTGCTCCATCCGAAAAACTTCACGTTCAAGGAGATATCTACGTCACAGGTGCCATCAAAGGATCACCGACGTGGACTTTAGTGACATTCACCAATGGATGGTCAAACTACGGCGGCTCGTTCTACTCTGCAGCCTATCACAAAGACAAGCTCGGATACGTGCATTTACGTGGGTTAGTAAAATCTGGTACATGCGGCACTAGCATTTTTACTTTACCTGTAGGGATGAGACCAAGCGGCCGTCTATTGATACAAACTATTTCAAGAGAGTTAGCAGCGAGATTGGATATTTCAGAAGTTGGTGAAGTGGTAGCTGGGGGATGGCCAGGAGGAGCCTGCAACAATGAATGGTTCTCATTGGACAATATTCAATTTCTAGCGGAGCAATGATCGAAATTTATTGCTCAATTTTTCACTTAATTTAACTCACCCTAAACTAACACCAACAATTTCCGATACGCTCCCCGGCAAACTCGTATAGGGAGGTCTGCCATGGCAGGTGTTGCAAACTCGGAGCGCATGGAACTGATAGTCACTGCTGACCAGTTCTATAATCTCGTGACGCCTATCACTGATGTCCATGAACTTAATTGGTACGGCCTAGAGCCTCTTGGCCTCTTGGGAGATTTGGGGCCCTCACAGCTAGCAAATTTGATTATGGTTTGTGAGCAAAATAATGAATTTCATATTATCTCATACTGCCAAAATCTACATGCGGTGAATCGCCCAATCCAAGATGCCGCATTTTTTCGTCTCGCAAAAGGTGACAAAAATCCGTACCTAGTTTTCAACCCATGGGCAGATCCTTTAGCTCCTTTAATCGATGAGGATATCGTCGCAAAGCTTGGCTGCGAACTGCATGAGATCTATAGACGTCTTAAGGGCTAGCTTCTTTTTCATATTAATTATTATTTCTTCAGTTAGAAAAACGCGGTGTAAATTAGCCTGCATGAGATAGCTGCTATAAGCTTCGGAATCCACTCCATACTTACGAATTGCAAGCACTGCCAAACGTTGAAACACAGCCCATGCGTCAAAATGATCATCAAAACACATCAGTTCCAATCTTTGTCTCTGATGCTCTAGATCTTGTAATTTGAAACTAAAAATCTTTGATCCGCTTCTCGATGTCGCAACATGAATGTCATCACTTATTGTCATACAGTGATTGCTCTCCAACAATTATTGAAGGTTGAGAACTACTCAGTTGAAGAGCAAATTGCAAAGGACATGGAGCACTGATCGCAACACGTCATTAAACACCGACTCTACCCAAACCGCACACACCGCATCGACAGCGTCCCATGCTGCATCCCGACATAGGGAAACGACACTTGCTCTCCTTCATCACTGGCACCGTATGCATATAGGAGCGGAATGTAATGTTCGGCCGTTGGCAGGGCACGCTGCCAAAGTGAGGCGTAATCTGGTCCGACACCTTTCAGTAAAAATTTAGTATCTCTCTCAACGATGGCCTTTGCCATGCGCTCATCAAAAGTCTGAGCCCATTTTTGCGGCTTAGCCGCTTCGTCCCAATCGATATCGCCGAGATTATGGGTGATGTTACCACTGCCGATAATCAGTATACCCTCTGCCCGCAGGGGACGCAGTGCTTGAGCGACAGCCAGATGCCCCTCAAGTTGCAGTCGTTGATTGATGCTGAGCGGCACCACCGGAATGTCAGCGGCGGGGTACATATGACGGAGTACCGACCAAACCCCGTGATCTAGGCCCCAAGACTCATCGTCTTCGACTCCAAACGGCGTGAGCAGTGCTGCAACCCGCAAGGCCAGCTGAGGCGAGCCTTTGGCTGCGTAGACAATCTCAGAGAGCTCCTTGGGAAAGCCCGAGAAGTCGTAAATAGTCTTAGGTTCTTGGAGCGTGAGCACTCGGGTGGTGCGACTACGCCAGTGAGCAGATACGATCAGGATTGCCTTGGGCCTTGGTAAGGACTGCCCCAGCCGCCCAAGTGCCCTGGTAAAATCGTTGTCGCGGATCGCGTTAACTGGTGAGCCGTGGGCTAAAAACAGAGTCGGCAATTTACTGGTCATTTAGGCGGATCTCCGATCAGTTTAGCTATGATTCTACAAGTAAGATCCGTCATAGGGCCAGATCCCACTTATCAAATGCCAAACTTTTCCGAATCCAAGCTGCTCGACGATGGGCTAAAATCACGAGTTTTAGTAAATTTTCTTAAGGTAGACCGGTCCGACATTCACCCTGCGTCGACAGCCATTTGCCCGTCTTAGTTGCTGTACGCAAATATTCGTAAATAGCGTATCCTGCATTCGTTGCTGCCCGGTCTAGCCAAGCTTCCAGAGCCGCAGGATTAGAAGGTTGGCCGTTATCTGCGCGATACTGCAATTCAGGTGCCGTGACTGGTGTATTACCGTAAGTACACACATCACGGAATATTTCATAAGTGTTCATTCTAGCCGTCAACGTTACCGGTGAAGTCGGAATTAGCCATCCGCACCGCTCACGAACTTGCCTCAGCATCTGAGTCTTGTGTGGGCCAAGGTACTGTGCCGCCGCATCCGGCAAATTCACTCGCGTTCCCTCCATCGCCATCCAAATCAGATAATTTGGCGCCAAATTGGTCGTTCGCCCCCAAGACTTAGACACATCAAATAGACGCAAGTTTTGGCCTTTGTTATCACCGTCGCCGCCAAACATACCGTCTGCAAAATTTGCTACAGTAACGTCGCCGCCTGACCAACGCGTTATGGCCTGACCAATAACACCATCACCTTTGGCATATCGTCCGTGACACACGCTGCAGGTCGAATTGAAGAACCAACCTCCGGGTGTCGCATAATAGACCTGATTCAGTGGCTGCTTCAAACTCCCATCGGGCTTTTTCATCCAGGGTCGCACGTCGCGTGCATTTAAATTTCGATTCTTACTGAAGTCGCACGCTTCATCCGGGCGCCAAAAATCTACTGGGGTCGGCCTATTGACCAGCTTCTGAAGGGCACCATCAAACCGCATTTGACGATATCTAGGCGGCATACCTGTTTGTTCATTTGCCCAATCCAAACGTCGAGGCGCGTATGGTCCTGGCACCGAAGTGAAGTCCTCGGTGACCCAAGTGAAGTTGCCACTGTTTACTGCGTTTCGCGGAGTACATGGTGTCGCAGGTTTGAAGTTAGCTAATGCTTCCGGAGTTAAATTTTTGTCGTATGAACGTATCCACTGTCCAATGACCGTTAATCCGTAACAATCGGGTCCGCCTGGCGAGTGCAACGGCATCTGACTCTCTAGACCTAGCTCTTCTCGACTCGCCGAGATGCGCTTATAGAGATAACTAGAGTCGAGATTACCATTGTGGTCGACGAATTTCTTAGTACTTGAATTTATCGAGTGTGCATTCGTATTGAACTTAAACAACTCACCTGCAGCCAAATTCAGGGTGACTTTGTTGTCTTTCATGGCGAAGCCGTTCGGATTATGACAGTGCGCGCAATTGCCCAACATGTACCCTTGAGCGCGCAGAGTCCATTCGCTCGGTTTTACCTCGTTTACGGTCTCTTCTAGTTTGGGCAATTTATGTGATGCATCGATTCCAGTTAAGACCCCGAGTGCTAACAACCGATCTACCTGCGCAAGCTCATCAGACGATGGATGATCGACCCTACCTGCTTCTCCTGCATTTCGCCGATTTATTTGTATTGGCGTGAAGCCTAAGATGAAGCTCTGGTCATCCCCACCCTTGTGGCATTGATCGCATCGGTGCCGCGCCGGTACAGCATATTTGCGTTTTTGGTTAGTCTTTTCGTCGGTAGTCACGTCGAAGACTAGATCTTTCCACGATGTCCCGTCGCGATAAGGTGCCGTTAATAGTTTGGCCTTAGTGCCATCATCACTCCACACATAGGTGCCATAGAGCGGATTAGCTGGTGGGTGTCTAACTACAATCAGTCGGGTTTCGATGGGCCGGTACTCTAAGTTGCCGTCATTGAGCGCCACTGCCCGGTAGAAAGTCTTATAGAATCGAGTGTTGTCTGGAATTAAGAATTGGCGTGTTTCAAGGTCAAAACGGATGGGCACCGGAACCTTTCCCCCACCCCGATCGACCGAAGGCACATGAACCAGCCGACTCTTAGCTAAATTGTCGGTCCAAAGAGGATACTCAACGTTGTATGCATAGGTTCCGTGACGCGCCAATACGTCGGCATCAAATGATATAAAATCAGTTTCTTTCAGATCCTCTGGCAACTCATTCGATTTTGCAAAAAAATCGTCCTTAGTAGAGTCGATTTTGCCTTTATTCGTTGGGTCTAGTACCGGAAGGCAGTCGCCTAAGTCAGTGAAGCCTTGAGGCTCAGTCAAACCAAGGATTTGTTGCAACTCGCTAGGAAGGGCAACGGACTGCTCTTGTTCAGCTGGCATTTGACGAGAAATCCAACGTGAGAGTTGCTCTCCTAATTGGTCATAAAGCTTAGGGTTTGCATTCCGTAGTACGGCGGGTGGCATCCTTTGGTTAACCACAGAATCACGAATACGCTCGGCAGATTCCACTAAGCCGGGAAAGGTTTGTTCACGACCGTTGGCAAATACGGTCTTTTGCTCATAACTGTCGAGATAAGAAAAATGCCCAGCGTTAGCGCCTGGAGCTAGGTGGCAGCCTGCACATGCGCTACGCAAAGTTTCACGAATGCTGACGAAATCAGGATCGGGAGACACTTTTGGTGCTCCGACCGCCCCGGCACCATACAACGGTATTTTTTGAGAGCTTGAGGTAGCGATGCATCGTCTCGCTCGAGCCGCTCTTTCAGCACCAAAAGGATCACTTGCTGGGCTAGAAACCCTTTTCTTTGGCACGTTCGCACTTTGGGTAGGAGGCGACGATTGCGAGATCCGATCTGGCGTCGTTTCGTCGGAAACTCCCGGCCCAAGGGGCGGCGTGGACGGATCTGTAACCTGATGAGTATGGGGGGACTGAGTATTTCTAGTTTGGCGGCCACAGCTCACGACTACAAGTAGCGCTGTTGCTAAAAGCCATCGACAAGATATTTGTAGCTGACTTGCCCGCAAGATAGAAATCACGCCCTTGTCCCCCGAATCAAAAATCAGACAAATCAAATATTAATCAACTGTGACAAATCCGTGATCTTGAACGATGGGATCCAAGAAGGAACGATCAAGGAGCTTTTCCAGTAATGCCTGTTCATCAGAAGAAGGTTTGAATCCTCCGTCAGCGACAAAAATATGTAACTCACGTGAAAGTGGATAGGTTTTTGCCCGAATATTTGCCACTGTGGGTAGAATTGGTGATTGACCGTCACGACTGACAGCCAGCATCAGATTATTTTCTCTTTTACTGCTCAATCCCGCATAGCCGATTGCTAGATCGTTGGTATTGGTAGCGTTAGCGATGTCATCTGACTCACTGACTACCTTGACACACGAGCCAAAAGCCTTAATACCCGCGAGAGCCTTGAATGCATCCGTAGTACCTGAAGCTTCATCGCGTACATAAACTGCAATGCTCCCGTTAAGCCCAGACCCTGACAGATCTTCCCAACGGGTCACCGAGCAAGAAAATATCTTTTGAAGGTCGACCAAACTCACTTGCGAAAGTTTGTTGGAGCTATGTGCCAGCACGGCCACACCATCGAGGGCAATCACGTGATCGATGACACTGAAGCCAGAGCTTTGTACCGATGCCAAGGCCTCTGGCTTCAGGCCTCTAGACATTGGGGCTAAAGCCTGCTGCTTGTTCACAAGAGCTGTCTCGGCAGCGCCGCTGCCGCCCCCCTGATAAGTCAGACGGTCGCTTAGACCCCCTTGAACGATCGCATCCGTGACGACACCAGAGAGGGTCGTTGAACCCGCTAGTGATCGCACATCTGCGGCTGAAGCTTGACCGGCGAGACATAGAGCAGCGATGGTTACACCTGCAAAATTAATACGCGATTTCATGTATGACTCCTGATGGTTGGGGGAAAACGCAGCTTACAACGGAACTAGTCACGGAACTTGTCGCGGTGGATTTAATTCCGAGATGCCGACGGATACAAATTAATTTGGGGTAAAAATTATTAAGGTAAGAAAAATACGGAAATCTCCAGGCCCCACCTGCCCCTTCATTACGTTGTACAGAAATGCGACTCGCGAGAACCACTTACGTGAGCTAAGCCCATGGTCATGATTGTCACGATAGTCATCTTTGTCATGATCTTTGCATTCAGCGATTAAAGAGGGGTGGGCGTATGTCTAGCTTAAAAGTGCCAAATGGGCTTCCCGGACTTCTGTTTTATACCTGCGTTGCATCGATAGCGATGACCCTCGGGTGCGGGGGATCTGACTTCAGCACACTTAAGACCTCCCAAGGTCGTGGCCGAGTAGGCGTACTCCTAGCCTCTCACGGTGATATTGATGATCTCTCCGAGCTGGAGTCGTACATAAAGACGGCGTTTCAAAATAATGTCGGCATTCCGCTTCCGGGGTGGATCCGTGGACCGATTACTGAGCCCGCTTATCGGCTGTCCGTCAATACGGTACGCAAGCAGTATGAACAGATCGGCCCAACCAAGTACCGAGACAAGGCCAAAATGCAGGCTGATGCGGTAACTGCCGCACTTGCGCGACTTGGCATCAAGGGCAAAGCGTATTTTGGCGCTAACTTCACCTTTCCTTCTATTAGCGATGCGCTAGACCAGATGCGCAACGATGGCGTGGATCAAATTCTTGTCTTCAATAAGGGCGGACAGTTCTCCTACGCATCGAGCGGCGAGAACATGGACGATGTCCTGAAATACCTAAACGATCACCCAGACTGGGATGTCGAGGCTATCGGTCGCTTTGAGTATTCGGAGGACGAGCGCTTTCGTGAAGTCATGGCCAGCGCGATCGAGCGCGATCTCAATACTAACTTTGCCGGAGTACCGGCCGATCAAGTTTGTGTGCTAATCGCCTCTCACGGGCTACCGAAATGGCTCACTGATAAGGGCGATCCGGCTATTCGGCAGATGCGACGCACCTTTCATTGGCTAGAAGCCAAATTTAGCGGCTACCGACTCTATCACGGATTCCTGAACGACGACTTTATCCCTGGTGGCAAGTGGGTCAAGCCTGACGCCAAAGCTGTAGCCGAGCAAATGCGCGCCGACGGATGCGTCAACGTGCTCATGGACGGTCGTCTTTCTTTTACTAATCATCACAGAGCCACACTTTACGACCTTAACCTCGTTGCTCGCGACGTGCTCGAAGCGAAAAATCAAGGCTCCGCAGAAAGCCGCAGCAGTAAAGTGATCCTCGCCCCCAACTTTGACACAGATCCCGCATATGCGCAGTTGATGGCGGAACTTTCGAGCGAGGCCTTGGCACGCTCAGGCGACGTCGTTGTCCTTAAAGAACGTGGCAAAGCGGCTCTAAAAGACGGATCGATCAGCACACCAGGCAATTTTGCTGACGACTTCAAACGCTTTGTCTGGCCACTGCAATGATTGTTTTTCCTTGCTATCGCCTAGCCTTCCTTTATGCTAGGCGCCAGATGATCCCCCAATAAACCTAAGTTAAGGAGCTACCATGCTACTTCGCAAAGCTTTGATTGCAGCATCTTTGGTTTTCGGTTCGAGCGCATTTGCCGCAGCACCAGAGATCAACTGCACAGGATCTGATGGACTCAATCTCAAGCTTGAAATTGAGTACGGCACCGGTCTCGGCACCTTGACCTACACACTTGGTGATCAAACCAAGACCATCGAAGGTCTGGACACGAGCTTCGTAGATGACGTAGGCGCAGCAACCAAAGGCACCGAAGTTCTGCTCGTCGTGACCCCTGTTGGCACCAAGCGCATTGGTCAATTGATTCTCGCTCACAAAACCTACTTGCTGCGTTGCCAGTAAACAGTAGGCCGATTACTTCTTAGGTCCTAGACCTAGCATCACGCGAACACGGAGAAACCAGCCCAAAACTCGCTCCCAGAGCGACAGCGGGCGGCTCTCCGCCGCGAGGATGCCACGTGCTGCCGCCATATAGAGTACAAAAGGTAGAGCCTTACGCGGCCTGGCCCTAGTCCAATGCAGTGCAGCAACGGTCGCTGCCGAAGCGATCCCTAAAGGTCCAAATACGGTTGAGAGCGCCGTCGCAGCTGTCGCCGCAGCGGTAGCACCCACACCACTGGTGATGCTTCCTACTAAGGTAGCAAGCCCACTCGACGCCACCAGTGCTAGCCTGGCACCAGCCAACCGCCCAGCTACTAGCCCACCTGCAAAGAGCGTCGATTTAATGGATTCGCTCCAGTAACGATCGCCAAAATTGGAACGCACCACGGCCTCAAACCGCTGGAGCTGCTCTGCCGATAGCTTGTCGATGCTCTCTGCCGTGATCCGCACGACGATGCGTTCCTCAAGCAACTCTTCGTTATCAGTTACTTTGTAGTCCGGAATTTCCAGCTCCTCCGCCAAGCTAAGAAGTAGAGTTTTGTAAGGTGGCGCCTCGGACCACATGGCAACAACCTTGTTATGGTGGGCCTTGGTGAGTTCCGCGAGAATCTCCTGACGGAGCTTACTGTGGTCCCATGCCACGCGCACATCAATGCCCATGTACACTGCAAGTTCCCGGTACTGCTCGTAGGTCAGAGCGTCAAACAGTGGGAAATATTCCTGCACCTGATCACGACTGGGCTGAAACTTGCTGGCGTCAAAATACAACTCTGAAATCGCCTGCCCCGCCAGCCAAACACCCGTGGCCCGCGCGAGTGGAGCCCCGCCCACCTTGAGACCAAACTTGCGTACAACGGGCCCAAAGTTACCGTAGAACGCGCTCCCCACCCAGTAGACGTGCGAGACAAATTCAGTAGCGCTGCTTATATTATTGTAGAGATCAACGGCACCACGGGCTTTGCGCCAACCGACCTTGTGCAGAGAGACCTTGGAGCACACCTGCTCGACTGTGCGCTGTGCTCTTCCGATATCTTCAATACTGATGTCGTCGACCGTCTTGCCAAAGAGCGATGCAATTTCAGTCGCCATTTGAAAGATAGAGCTTTTGACTTGACCGTCCTTCATCGACGGCCAAGCGGCTTCCATGGCATGACGACGGATCACTGCAGCTACAGCTTTTTCGGCTGCCACCGTGACCGAGTCAACATCGCCGTCCTTAGCTGTGTTGACAAGTTCCTTGCTCACTTTATCCCTGCTTTAAACTGCCCATGTCGATTACAAAGCGATATTTTACATCACTTTTAATCATGCGCTCATAGGCTTCGTTAATTTTCTGGATCGGTATCAATTCGATGTCACTCATTATTTCATGTTTAGAACAGAAATCCAGCATCTCTTGCGTCTCTGGAAGCCCACCTATGAGTGACCCGGCGATACGCCGCCGTCCAAAGATGAGATTAAACCCAGCTATAGTTGGATCTTTGTCTGGAACTCCCACTAAACAGAGAGTTCCGTCTCTTTTGAGTAAAGAGACGAAAATATTCAAGTCGTGAGGTGCTGATACCGTATCGAGAATAAAGTCAAAGCTGCCTATATGCTTTTGCATCTCGTCAGGATTACGCGACAACACCACTTCATGGGCGCCAAGCCGCAGAGCATCGGCTTTCTTACTCTCAGACGTCGTGAAACATACGGTGTGAGCACCAAATGCCCGGGCAAACTTCACACCCATATGGCCAAGACCACCAAGCCCTACTATGCCGACCTTTTGGCCTGGACCTACCTGCCAATGTTTGAGTGGAGAATAGGTGGTGATACCTGCACAGAGTAACGGTGCAACGCGAGCCAAATCGAGATTTCCTGGCACTTTAAGCGTAAATGCTTCGTCCACGAC
>OMIY01000257.1 GCA_900299215.1 bacterium
GTGCGGCGCCTGGGCTTTTGGGCAGCATCCGGATCCATGCTTGAATTTTTGGTCATGTTCTTTCTAGTTCCAGCTGTCATGGCCGTCTGGCCTAAACTACGCCGCTTTACCGCTCCCCAAATGACGCGTACTAGCCGCGTACTGTTAGGTTTAAGTAGCTTCCAACTACCTCGGCCCATCTTTCGTGCGCTGCTCCTCCTGCTGGGTCTATCTTTTTTTGGCGCCATGAGGATCGATGTCCAGGATTCGATCGAAAACCTCTGGGACTCCGGTCATCCTTTTAATCAAGGCATTCAGCAACTAGAACGCCACTTTGGATTTAAAGGGTCCGTTGACTTAGTTATGCGAGGTTCAAACAGCGTGGCGGAACAACGCCAAATCCTTGATGCCGTGAAGAGCATTCCAGGAGTAACACGGATCGAGGATCCATACGCTGTTCTGGCATTTGCCTCCAAAGATCTGTCACCGCCACGCCGCGAGATCTTGGAGCGGGAGTTTGCACTAACAAGACCTTATGAAAGGTGGTTTAGCAATAAGGAACCACTGGTACGTGCCACAATTTTCGTTACAAACGATGACATTCGGTCGCTCCGCCCAATACGGGAGCGGTTAGCGGAAATATGCAAAGGTGATAGGTGCTTTGTCACTGGTGATCTCATGTCGTTTGCCGTATTTTCCGACCATGTGATCCGCACGCTGATCGAGAGTTTCGCCGTGAGCTTGGTGCTGGTCATCGCATTGCTAATATCTCTGTCCCGCGCGCTCGCTAAGCCTGGGATCGGCGTTGTCATTATTTCCTCAATTTGGGGACCTTGTGTGCTTCTCGGACTCCTGCCGCTGGTCATCGGTAGCGTTAATTTTGTCACCTGCCTCTTTGCCGCGGTATTGGTCGGACTAGCTGGCGACAGTGCCATCCAGTTTTTATTTGCCAGCCGCAAAGTCAGTTTAAGCACCGGTGTCAACCAGCGCGGATTAGGCTCACTCCAAATGACCATGGTCGCAGGCCTAGCGTCGTTCGCATATCTGACCTCCTCATTTGCCCAGCCCCGCGTTCTTGGAGTTCTTTTTGCGTCTGGTTATATAGGAATGCTCATTGGCGACCTATGGATCCTTAAGGGCTGCCTCAGATCTAAATCAGATCGTGAACGTCTGGGATTCTGGACGAGAAGGCAGCGGCAGAGTTCGAGTAACTAAATGTCTGACCTAATTCTTGACGCAATATAGCAAGGCCACGTTGCGTGGTCGCGTCTCCGAGCCGCCATTTTCCTAAGTACGCCGCCATATTAACAGTCGCCGAATCTTCGGAACCTGGGACAGCTCGTGCACCTCCTGCTGACTTACCCCATAGAGTGTTAAGAAGTACACAAATCCGCCCGTCAGAAGTGTGGCTAAAAGTGAGAGCTTAGGCAGCAGCAGCAACGCCACTGCCATCGCAAACCCAGCGATACAAGGTTTAACGAAGGCTGCTACTGGCAAAGATGAGAGATAAGAACGGGCGGAGAAGACACACATCATACCACTCAAAATTTTGCCAAATACCATCGCAAACGGAACGAGCCAAAGCACCTTTGTGGAAACAGCGAGCACAACAATCAGAGAAGTTACTGCTAATCCAATTAGTAAAGCCTTAAAAACTGCCCAAGGCGCTCCTTTGCCAAGTAAGACCTGGAGGCCAAACGTAGCAAGTAGAACCGATCCAATCATGCTCACTGCCAAAATCGCTAGTGTATGTGGGAGCATTCCTGCAAGGTTGGTGAAGACGACCTGCAAAACCTCTTGTTCGACAAAATAGGTCCCAAAAACCAATGGAGCGACCACAACCATCATCACCCAAATGCTTAGTTTGACATGACTGTAAATCGAGGCCTTGTCCGTCAGATGTACGACTTCTGCGTAAAAAGGCGCTGCTAAAGCACCAACCATGAGCGCCACACTCTGGATGATCTTCTGTGGCCCTGCATATGCACCCGCTAAAGTTAAATCAAAAAAATTCCGCATCGCAAAAATATCAAGACGATCAAAAAGAGTAGACACCAAAGTAACTAAGGCAAATGGCGTTGATTTAATCAAGATGGCACGACAAGTAGCAAATTGCCATTGCCGCGGCCGCGCCCTGAATAAAGCATATATACCGCTGCCAATTGCTAATAGAAGATTAGGCAGAAGGGATAACAATACAAATAGCAACATATCACTGGGTGAATTAACCAAGAAAAAGATTAAACCTAAGTTAATTAATCGCAAAACCCCGGCAGCCAAAGAAGCCTGGGCTAGGCGATGGTCGACAATTAACAACCAAAAGCTATCAATCACAGTTGCGAACAAAACCACAGCCAATAAATAAAATGACTGGTAGTCCCCAGTGAGCCAAAATTTAGAAAAACCATAAGTGAATAATACTAAAGTAGCTAACACGGCCTTAAGCAATAAGGTATGAGCAACGACTTCTCGGCGGCTTGCAAATCCATCGCCTTGAGCTTGAGAAACCGCTTGTATCGCGTAATTAATGAATCCGTACGTTACTAGGGGCTGTAGCGCCTCAAGGCACGCAAGCTGGTATTGCGCTAAACCAAAATTCTGCAAACCGAGCGTTTTCTCAGCATGATGCAAAATAAACAGCGGCGAGATCTTGTTAACTAGTTCTAAAAAAAAACCAGATACAATGGCTACGCTGATTCGCCGCCGGTTGATGGACATGCCCAATAAACTCCGATTTGCTACCGACCGATTTTATTTTTTCGCCTCTACGGAAGCCACAAATCCTTTAAAAGGGGCTTTAATCCTTGACCATATCTAAAATAGCGAGACTTCAGAATGTTCTCTGCAACCAAAGGCAACCTGCGCAGTGGTTTTTCACGCAGCAAATAGCGACTTTCAAGAAATTGAATCTTACCACCTAAATCGTTCATATACTCCGATGATACTTCAAGGTCCTCAAGTCGAACATTCAAAGTCCGAAACAGGTCCCGCTCCGCTAAATATGCGGCGTGAGACTTGTGCGTAGCACTCTTAATCTCTCTATCCAAACCTTGGCGCATACCAATCTGATTTTTGCCATGCTGCCGATACTCAATCAAAGGTGCGTTGCATAATCCAATTCTGCCAGTCGCAGCTGTTACCAAAGCTATCCAATAATCATGTAACCACTCTGCAGGAATTGGTAACGCTCTGGAAAGTACAGAACGTCGCACCATAAGAGTTGCGCCGGTCACGACGTTAAAACGAAGTAGTTGGGAAAATAAATTACCTTCCAACGCTGCCTTTAGCCCAGCACCCTCCAACCTACTGTTTGCAAGAAGCCGATACCCCAATGGCTTCCGATCCTGATCCACAAGGTTAGCATCAGAAAAAACCGCATCCCATTGTCTCTCTTCGAGAGATTGGTGCAACTTTTTGAGCTTCTCTGGTAGCCAAACGTCATCTTGATCGGCTAAGGCAACATAATCACCAGTGACCAAACTAAGTGCATTAGAAAAAGTGGCGGTGACACCTTGGTTGACTTGATGTTCAACAATCCGCAATGGAATCGGTGAGGACTTGGAGTACTGGTGCAAAATATCCAGAGTTGCATCACTGGAACCATCGTCGACACAGACAATTTCTGCGGCCGGTAACTCTTGCGAAATTATCGAGTCCAGTTGCTCCCTGAGAAAGGTAGCACCGTTATAAGTCGCCATCGCAACTGAAATACTAGGCATCCGCCGCCTCACCCCCGCATACCGTACTCACATAACCGCAACAGCTTAGCCCTCACCCTGTCCGATTGCAACTACCTACTAAATACTGTACCAGGGTTGGGTTCAGTGCCTAGTCAGCGTCGTGAGCATTAACTATACGCACACTGCCCGTGCCCGCATCAACTTGCAGCTCCACCCCACTTGCGAGCGCATCTGTGATCCCTGTTACCCCGACAATCGTCGGGATCCCAAGCTCGCGGGCGACTACAGCTGAATGAGACAGCAAGCTGCCGCGTTCGATTACGAGAGCACTACAACGAGGAAACAAAACCACCCACCCGGGATCGGTACTCTTAGCGACTAGGATCTCACCCTGGACCTGGGAGGCTTCGCTAAATGATTTGGCAACTATGGCTTTGCCATGGACAATTCCTGGGTAGCAAGATGTGCCCCGCCAAGCCTTTGCCTGATCCGTTGCATTCGCATTGCTTAATGGCTCGCGTGCCATCATTGCTCGAGACAAAGATGCTGCAGGCAGTCCCTCAGTGACAAAACGCTCTGGTGGCGACGGCTGAGAGCCGTAGTTCAGGTATTCCCGACGTCGTTGCGATGCCAAACTAGATAAGTCCCCCGTGGCACCACGTCCAGCCACAACATCCGCGAGCTCATCCACTGTGAGATAGAAAATATCAGACATGCTCGCAAGGAGATTAAGTGAAACTAGCTTATTTCCCATCGCACGAAAGATCTTGCGTGCAACAGAAAAGGTCCGACCACGCACCAAACGCAATCGCTCACGATCGGCAATAGCTTTGGCCGTGTGGTTGATCAGAAGTTTCATCATTAATCGTCGACCTAGTGACAAAGAACTAATCGGGTCTCCCTCAATCTCATGTTGAATCTTGGCTTTTTGTGTCGCTCCACCTTGCAACCTCAGTTGCTCTAAATAGGCCGCAATGGTCTGAAAGATTGGGGTAGGATCGATATAAAGATCGTTGGCCTCGAGTTTTAGCTCCTCAGGGCAGCGAAATCCAAATTCAGCTCGATAAGCCTCAACCTCAAGTCGAAGCGGAAGCAACTCAGAGCTAGCGCAAAGCTGCTCATAGGCCTCATTCAAGCTCACGGTGCTGAACCAACTTAGGCCAGGTAAGTACCCCTTGTAAATACACTCAGCGATAAATTTGAGCCTCTGCACCGGCTCTGCCGATCCAAGCGTTCCGTGACCGCGAACGACCTGATTGACATCAAAAGACTCACCTAGCCACTTAGAGCCCAGACGCTTAAGCAAGCCGAACAGCAGCATACAGCGCATATCGTTGATGATCGGAGCCTGCCAATTGGCGAGAAACTTCTCGCGTAGGCTTTGATAGGCAGCAAATTGTGCAGGTACATTCAGTTGCTCAAAATCTCGGGCCATAGCTTCTTCACAAGTCGAATTGACCTTTTGTTCAAAGCCTGCCATCCGTCCTTTAAGGGTGATTAGACGAAAGACTGCGACCGAGGCTAACCAAAGTTTGCGCGACGGCGAAGGAGTGTAGGGAGAACGGACGCTAGCAAAAAACTCTGCCGCTGACTGATCTCCCAACTCTTCTTTGACGCCCATCATGGTTTCCATGAAACCAGCGCTACGTTCAGCGTTTGGAAAAAGACTAAGAAGGCGGTACCAATTGAGCAAATTGTAATATACATGTCCGTAATAAACCGAGCATGTTGCCGAAAAGTTCGCGCTCGGAGGCAATAATCGCCTCAGGTACCCCCATGACACGGGAAAATTCTTCATAGACCTGCCGGTATGCTCGGCGGGCATGACTAAAAGTGAGAGGGGACACAAGCCCCGAGTAGCTTTCAACAATATTGGCATTATCCCACAGTACTTTGGGACCCTCGACCGTGGTTGACACAACTCCAAATGGCGCGACCGTTGCGGTTGCCCGAGCCGTAGACAATGCTAAGGCGGTCACCGGACGAGCTTGTAGGATATAGAGACTTTTGCGGTGATAGCACCACTCCATGTCAATAGCCTGCGTTGGACCATCGACTACCATTGATTCTGCAAAATCAAGCTCTACATCTAAACAAACGCGACTTATTTCTGCAAGTCTGGCGGGGGTAAGCACACAAGCTTGACGCTGCGGAGTTGGCAACGGTTCCTTTATGGTGCCACCTTCAGA
>OMIY01000258.1 GCA_900299215.1 bacterium
ACAACCTGTCCCTACTGTGGTGTTGGATGTGGCGTTATTGCAGGACGCAACCAGGATGGAAGTATAGAAATAGCTGGGGATCCAGCGCACCCAGCAAACTTAGGCCGACTTTGCACAAAAGGCATGGCGCTTGGAGAAACGGTCGGACTCGAGCGAAGGCTGCTTCATCCACTATTGCGAGGACAAAGTGGTGAACTAGAGACAGTTTGTTGGGACAGGGCTCTCGAAGCAGCAGCAAGTGGCCTAGAAGACATAATCAGAGAGCATGGGCCAAATTCTGTAGCTTTTTACCTCTCAGGCCAATTGCTAACGGAAGATTATTACGTTGCTAATAAATTAATGAAGGGCTTCATAGGCTCTTCAAATGTAGATACCAACTCTCGATTATGCATGGCTTCCACTGTTGCGGGGCATAAGAGAGCTTTCGGATCCGATACGGTTCCCGCATGCTACGAAGACCTCGATCTTGCGGACCTAATAATTTTAGTCGGATCGAACACTGCTTGGTGTCATCCAATTCTATTCCAGCGTATCCTGAATCGGAGAGCCAACGGCGCAAAGCTTGTTGTTATTGACACGAGGCGCACTGTTACAGCTGACAGCGCAGATCTCTTTCTAGAAATCTTGCCCGGTAGCGACCAGAGCATCTTTTGCGGACTTCTCTGCTATCTTGTCTCTAAAGGCGCAATTAATAAGGATTACATTTCTAAATATACCACTGGATTTGAGGAGGCGCTGCATAAATCGCAAAAGATTTCCGAGAGCGCTCAAGCTACGGCGTTAGCGACTGGGATAACTGAAGCTGCGATTGCTGCATTCTTTGATATGTTTGCATCGATTGAAAAAGTAGTCACGGTTTTCTCGCAGGGAGTTAATCAATCGGCGCAAGGGGTCGATAAAGTCAATTCGATCATAAACTGTCATCTCGCGACTGGGCGAATCGGAAAACCCGGGTGTGGGCCTTTTTCCTTCACTGGACAACCTAATGCTATGGGCGGTCGGGAAGTCGGCGGCCTCGCTAACATGCTCGCTGCACATATGGGGTTTGACCCTGAGAGTATTGACCGTGTCCAACGTTTTTGGAATGCCCCTAAAATAGCACATCACGAAGGCTTGAAAGCCGTACAAATGTTTGACGCCGTAGCGCGTGGCGAGATCAAAGGACTGTGGATCGCAGGAACTAATCCCGCAGCCTCAATGCCTAATGCCGACTTAATACGAAGGTCGCTCAGCAAACTAGACCTTCTAATCATCTCAGATAACGTAAGGAATAATGATACAATCCGATGTGGACCACACATATTATTACCTGCCCTAGCGTGGGGCGAGAAAAATGGCACCGTAACGAATTCTGAACGCCGTATTTCGAGACAGAGGCCATTTTTACCATTACCTGGGGAGGCTCGCCCAGATTGGGCAATTTTCTCCGATGTCGGTCGACGTATGGGCTTTACTGGCTTCAGTTATGATACTGTTGCTGACATCTTCCGTGAGCATGCAGCGCTATCATCTTTTGAAAATAATGGCCGCCGTGATTTTGATCTTACTGGCCTAGTTGATTTAAGCAATGAATCCTACGATCAGCTTGAGGCTACGTTTTGGCCCATTCGCTCAAAGGAATCAGCTGGGCAAAGTCGTTTTTTTGAGTGCGGTGGATTCTATACTGATGACAGGCGAGCCAAGTTCATTCCCCCTAAGGATCCCAAACTTGCGAGCCTTGTTACCTCAGAATTTCCACTGAGACTAAACACCGGCCGTATACGCGATCAGTGGCACACTATGACGCGAACAGGATTAAGTCCGCGGCTTTCTCGAGAACTATTCGAGCCTTTTGTCGATATTAATCCATCTGATGCAGCTAAGTGGCGGCTACGCGATAATGGATTTACAGAGATCTTGACAGCGCTTGGGTCCTGTATTCTTCGAGTTAACATAACTGACCGCCAACCTATTGGTAGTATCTTTGTACCAATCCACTGGACAGATGAAACATCTTCCCATGCAAGAATTGACGCTCTTGTTGAGCCCAAGATAGACCCCATCTCTGGGCAACCAGAGGCGAAGGCAACCCCCGTAACAATTAAAAATATTGATTATAGGATGCAGGGGTTCTTGTTAGCTAAGAAGTCAGTGATTCTACCCAAGGGAGTATGGTGGACGCACATTTGTGTTGATCAAGCTATCGCCTATAGTCTCGCAGGGGACCTCGATGAAATTGCATGGAAGGAGTTTTTGAACAAAACTGCACCTGGTGGGGAGAGCATCATACATATTGATCAGACACAGAAAATTATTCGGATAGCAGTTTTCATAGACAATAACCCTCAATATCTTTTATCTCTACATCCAGAGAGTCATGGCTGGGAATCTGTGCTAGAATTATTCCAGCGTGACGTGCTCACATCATCTCAAAAACAGGCATTAGTAACTAATATACCAATTCCGGTCACTCAAGATGATGCTACATCTAAAAAATTACGCTTAGTTGTTGCTGTTCAGGAATTGAGGCAGAAAAATCACAGCATTGAGGATTATATTAAAATTGTTAGACGTCAGGGTCTGATCAGTCATTTATCTAAGGATATTCTCGCAGAGATCATTGAGAAATCTGCAGAATTTAAGCTAGATGCCGGTGATATTCTCTTTATTGAGGGCAATCCAGGAGACTCAGTCTATATTGTTGTTACTGGGTTGATGCAGATATTCACTTTCGATGCTCTTGGTAAAGAAGTAGTCCTAGCCGCGTTAGCCAAAGGAGAGCTTGTAGGTGAACATTATCTGTTGAAAAATTCTGATGGTAATCGTAGCGCTTCAGTTCGCGCGGTAGAAAAAACAACCTTATTGCGTATAGAAGGGGAGCTTTTCCGAGATGTGCTTGCCCGCGACCTCAATCTTGTTAATCAGTTACAGAAAAGACGAGATCAACGAGAGCTTGAGAATCTCGGAAAACGTTCTGAAATATTCAAAGTTCTCATTTCTCAGGGTGCGATAGATCCGCAAGTTCATACGAATTATCAAGCAGGAGAGGTCATATTTAGAGAAGGAGATACGGCTGATGCTGCATGGCTTATACTCAGTGGAGAAGCAGCTGTATACAGTGAGGGGACTCCGCATGAGCCGCTAGCATATCTTTATGCTGGTCATTGCTTCGGTGAGCAGGCCTGCGTTGATGGTAAACCTAGAGCGGCCAGTGTTCGGGCAGTTACAGATTTGGTTGCCGTTAGAATCTCTCGGGAAAGCTTCCTGCGTCTACATGAAATTTCCTCTGAGTTGCGTGAGATCGTATCAGGTCTCCAATTTGTCTACCACTTACCTCAAAGAGGTGTTGCTCTACAATATGCATGTGAGAAGTCAGGATTCGTCGCTGTTGAACGCATTTATAGGCTGAAAAATGGCAGGAAATTTCTATCATCCTGGATACCAACTTTGCAAGCGTTTAAGCTGGAAAGCATCACTGCTTCTTCAGCAGATGAGTTTCAAGAATTCAAATGGGTCGAGCCTACTGATAATGAGAGTTCCTTTCGAAGGAACATTAAGATCTCTAGTATAGGAGAGATCATAAGCATCGCTTCAGTCGGAGAGTGGCACGAGATACCGCAAGTGATAGAAGCTGCGATCGATCAAGTGCCCCTAAACCAAGATAACTTACATACTTTTGAGAAAACAGGTTTAATCGACATTGATTCCAGCATCGCAACATCTGATGAGAAAATCTGTTTTTGTCTTAATGTATCCGCCAAAACAATTAATTCTTTGATTGAGCGCGGCTATACAAACTTTCAAAGCTTGAGAGAAAAGACCGGCTGTGGATCTCTTTGCGGTGGTTGCGAACCTCATATCCAATCCATGCTTGGTCATGCCGAATGGATCCCGGTGGTCGCCGAGGCTGAGGATCTTGCTCAGGATATACGTTGCATTAAATTAAAACCTGCGATTAGGTCACAAATAATATGGAAAACTGGGCAGTACGTAGTTCTTTCTGGCCGTATTGACCGGCATTGGATCAACAGAAGTTATACAATCACGTCGCCGCCTGTGCATGGGCAAGGGTTGGAAATTGCGGTTAAGCGAGAGACTGATGGACTATTTTCTCGTTGGCTCTTTGAGGGTGCTATAACAGAAAAAGAACTTAGAATATCTCTCCCTCGTGGACATACCATTTGGGTGCCGAGTTCACGACCTACAGTTTGTTTTGTAGCAGGTATTGGCGTTACTCCAGCAGTAGCGATTCTACGTGGACGAAAGTGTCACGGCGAAGTAGGTAACCTTCATATCGACTATTCTGCACGTGACCGAGCATTAATGGCCTTTGCTTCAGAGATTGAATTAGCAAGTCAGGTGAATGATGGCGTAAGTGTTGAGTTTCGATTTACGTCAACTGGTTCACGTCTAGGTTTTGACGAGATCGCACACACGATCGATCGATTTCCCGATGCAGATTACTTTATATGTGGGCCTGATGCTTATACGGACAGTGTGGTGGCTGCCCTAAATGATGGAGGAGTTCCTCCACACCGAATTTTCGAAGAGAGATTTGTTCAGGCTGGTGCGCCCAT
Source organism: bacterium (assembly GCA_900299215.1). Taxonomy (GTDB): domain Bacteria; phylum Bdellovibrionota_B; class Oligoflexia; order Oligoflexales; family CAIYRB01; genus CAIYRB01. Next base: position 4,557 of record OMIY01000258.1, read on the forward strand.
AAGGAAAGGGATTTAAGGTCAGAATGATCGATCGACCGCACTGGCTTATTAGATCGAATGGTAACATTTCGTATAGATTATACCCACCTAGTCATTCTGATTGATCATGTTGCCAAAAAGGCGCTGCGGACGTTTGGATCAAGGCTAAACGTATCGTGAGCAAGAGGTTGTGAACTCACGATCAATTCAATGGTCTAGGTTACCCATTAGAGGGTTAGATTTCTATTTCTATTCTGTATTTGAGCGGGTCGTAGCGGAGGAGGGGATGGGGGCCTTTGATGGTTCGTCGTCGCCAGAGGCCAGCAACGTGATTCCCTTCAGACGCCCCCAGTAATCGCGATAAGCTAGAGCCATAGCTTAGCGTTTCTTTTTCTGATTCTC
>OMIY01000259.1 GCA_900299215.1 bacterium
GGGTATGCACTCACACCCTCTGCTGCGATGCCATGATCAGCTGCAAAGACCACGATCGTGGGTTCTGTGATTTGTGGACGCACCGAGTCCTGAATCAAGCACAATCTGAGGGCCACGTCCTCGATCACGCCAAGCGACCTCGTTGGCTTTGTCTTGCTAGCCATTACGGCTTCAAATTCAGCCGAACGGTGCTTAGCTAGCATAGGAACTGAAAACTTAATCTCATTCATCAGGCTGTCGAGCTGTCACGAGTAAGGAAGCGACGATACCACCCGCCAAAAACCCACCTATGATGCTTAATGACCACCCCATAGACAGCTCTTCACCCAAAGCTTTACTGAGCCAGGTCATCTTAGAACCAACAAAAACGAGGATTAATGCAATTGCGTATTTCAGAAAATGGAACTTATCCACCACTCCAGCGAGCAGAAAATAAAGAGAACGTAGTCCAAGGATGGCGAAAATATTTGATGTGTAGACAATCAACGGCTCTCTGGTAATGCCAAAGATCGCTGGTACCGAATCTATAGCGAAGACTATGTCCGACATCTCGATAAACATTAAGCCGAGAAAAAGTGGCGTCGCGTAAATCTTGCCCTCAATCCGCTTGAAGAACTTCTGACCGTGGATGTCTGGTGTCACTGGCAAGAGCTTTTGGACCCACTTAATCACCGCATTATCGGCAGGATTTGGATCTTCGTTATCGCTGAAGATCATCTTAAAACCCGTGAAGATCAGGAACACGCCAACAAGCATCATCACCCAATGGAATTTCAGAAGTGCTGCACCTAGGGCGATGAAAATCCCACGAAAGACTAATGCGCCCATGATTCCGAAGAACAGGACCCGGTGCTGGTAGATGTTAGGGACAGCAAAAAAGGAGAAAACCACGACAAAAACGAATATGTTGTCGACAGCTAACGACTTCTCAATGATGAAGCCTGTCAAAAACTCGAGCGCCACCCGGCTCGCTGCCATATCGGCACTCATGCCAGTCGTACTGGCGATCACCGGGTCGACAGTAAATTTGTGATGCACGTATGTGTAAAGACCAGCATTGAATAGCAGAGCTAAGCTAATCCAGACCACGCTCCACCCAGCCGATTCGCGGATTGAAACAGCCCGTGCTTGCCGATGAAACACGCCAAGGTCCACCACCAAAAGCAGCAAAACAAAGGCTGTAAAAGCTAGGTAGAACCACCAATACTCTGCGAACGGAAAAATTACTGTCGGCACTTGACTGTCCTGCAGCATACTATCGAGATCCAGCGCCGTCAGAATACGGCAACTTTGCGCTCGAGGTTCAGATGAATAAAAGTCTACTTGTGTTAATGGGAAACCAACTGTTTCCGAAAGCCAGCTTGACGGCTTTTCAGAACCAACCCATTTATATGGCTGAGGACATCGGACTTTGCACCTATTTTCGCTTCCATAAGGCCAAGATAGCCCTCTTCTTAGCGGCCATGAGGCAGCGCCGTGACGAGCTGCGAGACGAAGGTTTTACCGTTTATTATCATGAGCTTACGGACGATGGCTTAGATTATGCCGCACGGTTGGTGAAGCGCCTTAAAGCGGACAGGATCCAGCACGTCAATCTTTTCGAAATTGAGGATCGTCCGTTTGCCGCAAGCCTAACCACTGCCCTCGACTTGGCCGGCGTCAAGATCACCTGGCACCAATCTCCGATGTTTCTCACCTCTCGCGATGACTTCAAGTCGTACCTGAAGGGCGTGAAAAAGCCCTTCATGAAGACTTTTTACGAATGGCAGCGTCGGCGCCTTAACATCCTCATGACGAACGATGGCGAGCCCTACGGTGGACGGTGGAGCTTTGACACCGAGAATCGCAAGAAGCTGCCCAAGGGGTTGAGCCTGCCGAAGATGCCGGAAAGCAAGCCAAGCACCCTAACTAAAACGGTGATCAAGCTGGTAAATAGTCAGTTCACGGATCATCCCGGAACTTTGGAGCATTTCTCACACACCGTCAGCAGGGCCGAAGCACTTCGATGGCTCCGCGAGTTTCTGGATGAAAAACTTGAAGACTTCGGTCCTTACGAGGACGCCATCACCAAATCCTCTGCCTTTGTTTTCCATAGCGTCCTAAGCCCAGCACTCAACCTCGGACTTATAACGCCCAAAGAGGTCGTAGATGCGACGGTCAAGGCATTTAAGGCTGCTCGCAAGCCCGATCTCATTGCGTCAGTCGAGGGGTTCATCCGCCAAGTTATCGGGTGGCGAGAGTTTATCCGCGGCATCGATCAGAACTTTGGCACCAAGCAGGAGACTACAAATTTCTTTGGGCACGAGCGCCGCCTAACGTCAAGTTGGTACGATGGCACTACTGGCATACCAATACTCGACGACTCCATCACTAAGGTACTCAAATACGGTTACAACCATCATATTGAACGCCTCATGATCCTTAGTAATATCATGCTACTTAGCGAGATACACCCGCACGACGTCTACAAATGGTTTATGGAGCTGTTTGTGGACTCCAGCGATTGGGTTATGGGCCCTAATGTATACGGCATGGGACAGCACTCGGACGGCGGCATATTTGCTACCAAACCCTATATCTGCGGCTCCAATTATCTACTTAAAATGAGTGACTATGAGGGCGGAGCATGGGCCGACATCGTCGACGGTCTCTACTGGCGGTTCATTGACCGCAAACGAGAGTTCTACCTGCGTAATCCTCGTACATCCATGGCTGTCAGACAACTAGACAAGATCGCCTCTGCAAGAAAGGCAAAGTTAGCCGCTGCTGCGGAGGGATTTTTAGACAAGCACACTAAAAGTTAAAGGCTAATGGCAGCAAACTAAACCTGAGACGACCCCTTGTTCGATGGTGACACCAGAAACGTACTCATTAAGTTCGCATTGACCTTTACGAGCGTACGGATCCCAATCTGCTGGTATCAAAGTGCGCCTATCATCTTTAATAGCAAATCGAATCTCGTAACATGAAGTTCCGAGCGAGCGTCCCGATCCAGCGCACAAGGCTCCAGCTGCCTGATATTTCCCACTCACGCGAGACTGCGCCAACCCAACTAAATGACGGCCCGCGGGACAGTCCAGGCGACCGGCGCCTGAGTTGGGAACCACGGCGACATCTTCAGTACCTAGATTCAAGGCATAATCAGAGCATAGGACACCGTGATTCATACGATTGCTACCCTTATGCCCTAGGCTAACACCAACAATCCGCTCACCCTCGCGACACCGCGCCTTAAAAGCCTCGGGCATCCAATCGCGGCGGTCAGTTGCAATCTGCGAATCAAAGTCACTAAAAATCAGGGTTGTAAAATGGTTGTGCGGGAGGTTATCCCACCCCGGCTCGATTCCTGGACCCAAGCGTGGCGCAAGAATGGTTCGAAGTTGATCGGTACGCCAATCTGAAATTGGTTCATGCCAATCGTCTTGCAGCAGTCCAAATAGTTCTTCATCACCCGAAGCTTTGGGACCCGGATTCAGAGCCCAATATGCAAAATCAAGGTCCTGCTGGCGGAGGTAATTCACAAAGTAAGTGAACCACTTCTTATCACTGGCGTTGTAAGCCTCCCCAAATTCACTAACCCACACAGGAGCAGTAAAATGCCGCGCCGGCGATACCACATATCCCCATTCTCGTGCTACCTGAGCATGCAGATTTGGCTCCTGCATATCACCGTACTTCTCGCCAAGCGTGCTCGGGGAAATAAAAGCATAATTATGAGCTGCATATACCAAGCGGTCAGCAATGGGTAAACGGATCGGATCATTTGCGACGCCCTGAAGATGCTCGCGGGGGAAATTGATCCCCTCAACAATCACCAATAGGTTGGGGTTTTCCGCCAATACGCGTGCCCCGGCCTTTTCAGCCGCTGCCCGCCAATCATGGCCGCCCTTACCCCAGTTAGGCACCATGGGAAGCAGTTTGTTCTTATGCCTCGATATGCGCACCTCATTACGTAAATCAGCAGCGATCACCATGGGATTATCACGGTAGCGCTTGACCATCATGGTCCAATCGTCCAACCACTGGTCTTCGCTGTAATCATGGGTAAACCAAAGACCGTCCTCGTCAAAATTGCAGCACCACATCGGGTGAGTCGTATGATTGTTGATGATTACATAAATGCCCGCAGCACTGAGTTCTCGCACAACTTCGTCGTAAACCATAAGAGGACTAAGCGACGCCAGGTGAGAGTTCGCAACAACTGCGGATGGATCCACGGTGGTTGCGTGAAGCATGAGATTTGAGAACGGTAGGCGCACCGAATTAAAGCCCAGTTTTTTAATCTGGGCCACGATCACCTTAAGTGGTGCCTTATCAAGACCACCAACCACAAGTTCAGTGTCACTGGCGCCATACCAATTGACCGAGGCGAGCTTCAATCGACGACCAGTTGCATCAACTATGTAACGTCCCAACGTGTGTAGCGGCAGTACAGCTGGCTCAATCCCGGGCATCTCATCATGAGTCGTATCTCTACTAGATGCCGTAAGACTCGCAAATGGTGCGCCAGCAGAACAGGCTGTTAGCAAATAGGCAACACAAGACGTCATCAGGCGTTGGCGCATCTGCTTCCTCATTTTGGTAAGGCAAATATATTTGTTTATACTATGGAAACCGGAAACCACGAAAAAGACAAGAACTATTTATAAATTTTGAGGATTTCCAACGATACCCCAAGGCTTACAAGACTTGTTAGGGGTGTAGCTCTCCCAGCCAATCCTTCTCCTAGGTAAACATTTACCAGGAAGTTGCCGAAACACTTTGTGGACTCAACGGATTAGAGGGATCCTTTGCAGATACTGCAATCACCGCGAATGAAACTAGTTTGGCATAGCTTGGTGCCAGTGCTAGTGGCTGTTGGCTGCGTCATTTATATTTTTGTGACACATTTAGGAGTCCTAAAATTATTTCCTTATCAATATACGATCCTTCCTGCCTCAACTGAAAATCTGAAGCCCGATGTAGTCAAGACTATAGCCTCAGATGCTTGGAAAGCGATATCACCGGCTCCAGATGATCAAGAACGGTCACTTACAAATGTGATCGAAGGAGCCGCGGAACCAAGAATCATCTGGCTCCGCTACGAGTTCAATGCGTCAGCAGCGAAGCAGTCTAGGGTATTCAGCATCCCCCTTATGTTTGTGCGCAGCATCAATTTCTATATTCAAGAACCGGACAGACAGGAGCTAAGACTCGCACTTGATGGTTCAGATCAATCCAAGTGGCATGACTACTTTCAACCAAGTCTCAAAATAGAGATCGACGAGGGCAAAAAGGCAACTGTCTACATTCAAATACAACCGACCACTTTTCTTAAAACCGCCTTAAGTATTCAGGATGCCTTAGATCACCAACAACACATCAACAACCGAAATATTTTTTTAAGCCTAGTCACAGGTGGAAGCTTTTTTCTGATCCTATTTGGCATGGCTCTTTTCATTTCACTACGAAGTAACATTTATATCTACTCAGTGGCATTTCAAATGTTCATTAGCATCAGTATGATACTTGCTTATGGGGACATCTTTGGCTACCTACCATGGCTAGCAACACGCACCGACCTTCATCAACAAGCACTTTTACAGAGCTCAATGACGGCCATCTTATTTTTTGGCCTTTGCCTCGTTGAGCTCACCAAATCAATCAAACAGGCTGACAAACTGCGTCGACGCTGGTCCTTTGAGATCAGCATGCTTCTCACCCTAATCTTGGTTTTACCGATAATACCAGGCTCTTTTCAGCCTTCAATTATAGTCGCACTGCTCTTGCTTTCGATGGTTGAGGCCAGCCTCTTTCTTGCCAAAAAACCGGATGCAAGTTTAAACTTACAGCAAATCGCTCTAATGGGATCAAGTTTTTGGAGTGCTTTTAGCCTAACTATCGGCGCTATTATTGGTAGTTTGACCAATTCAATCTACTTAGAAAATGCCCTGGTGGCAGGACAATATATCGTTGCAACCATGCTAGTTATAGAGTTTTCGAGACGCATGCAATTCCTCGAAAATGAGAGGCTGCAGACAATCTCCATCCTCCGTTCAGATGACGGGGGATCCAAATCAATAGGGCACTCCGAGACAAACACAACTCGGGAACACGAAGAGTTTGACGTCACTATCATGTTCATAGACATCATGTCTTTCTCCGTCATTGCGGAGAAATTTGGTGCTGAATCGGTGTTCTTTGACTTGTCCCAGCGCCTACGTCACTTAACCATCATCATCGAATCACATGGCGGAACGATCGATAGGTCACTTGGCGACGGCCTGCTCTGTTTTTTTTCTGCCGGTACCACCGACCATACGCTACGCGCTTTTGAGGCTGCCATAAAGATCCATGATTCTATCGCCCGCGACGCCAAGCAAATTGGACTCAATCAATCAAGACGTGCCCTAATGCCAGTGCGTATAGGCATTCACACTGACCGGGTCGTCATTGGTAATTTGGTCGGAGCTTACCAAATAGACTTCACTATGGTCGGTAACGGAGTTAATTTCGCCAGCAACCTAGAGCAAGCTTGCAGTCCTTTCCAAATCGTCGTTAGTCAAGAAGCTCATCGAAAATTGACTGCAGATCGTTATCCAGCTCATGAATTTCAACCGATAAATATCGCCGTTAAGCACAGGCAGCAACTCTTCCCCGCCTATCGTTACAACCCATTTACCAGCCGCCAAAATGCCGTCAGAGAAGGTTTGAACTTACATTTTGAACAACTCGGCGTCGTCAATCGAGAGCACCGTTTTCAACCCAAATATCCTGGATCCATTTCTTTGGTCAGCGCTCACGGCATCCATGATGTTCTCGACTTCTCACTACAAGGATTCAGGGCCTCATCCACTGTGATACTCGGGCAAAATGCCATCATCGAAGCCGAGTTCGACATAAAGGACCCAGTCGTGGCCCGCAACCTTCGAGAGCGCCACTTACTCGCGCTCACCTTGGAGGTTCGCTGGAGCCAATTAGACGGAGAACGCATTGAACAGGGCTTCAAAATCATTGGCTCCAATGAGGAACAATCTCATTTTCGCATTGCACAACTACTTTCGATTGTGACGACAAAAGACAAAGCAGCTTAGATTTGTGGTAAAACATGTCGATTTCTAAATTAAAATTATTTCGCTCATTTATGTCTGTCTCGCCTGGGGCTGTCGTCGTGGCCTTGGCTTTTTTTACCCAAGTATTCGAATCTGAGAACTCACTAAACATCACTCAGGAGTATGCTTATGGCGTCCAGCCAGAAAC
>OMIY01000260.1 GCA_900299215.1 bacterium
ACTATGGGAAGCGACGCCAACGCGAAAATTCAGGCTAAAGCGTCATTACGAGTGCCGCGTGATTTTGTCGAAGCAGCCGAGCTTGCCGCCGTGCATCGAGATCCACGCCGCTGGCAGGTGCTCTACCGTATCTTGTGGCGTCTAACCCACGGTGAACCTCATCTGCTGAATATTGAAGTTGACGACGATATTTTGTTACTCCGTCGCATGGCTAAAGCAGTGGGGCGAGACATTCACAAGATGCATGCTTTTGTCAGATTCCGCAAAGTGACGGGGCTGGATCAGGGCGATCCTGACGACACTATTTACGTGGCCTGGCATTGTCCAGATCATGCTATCGTTCGGTTGGCCGTGCCGTTTTTCGTCAGACGCTTCCGTTCGATGAAGTTTGCAATTTTAACTCCAGATGGATCGGCCTTTTGGGATCAGCAGCGTCTCGAATATGGCCCGAGTGTGCCTGAGGGTATGGCTCCTCGGCTCGAAGATGATCTTGAGTCTCTTTGGTGTAGCTACTACGGTGCGATCTTCAATCCTGCTCGTATTAAAATTAAGGCTATGAAACGGGAGATGCCGGTCAGGCATTGGCGCACCCTTCCAGAAACGGCACTGATCGGTGAACTCTTGGCATCTAGCGAAGCAAGAGTAGCCCAAATGTTAAGGGAACAGCCAACTTCAGCTGCGGCATTTGTGCCTAAAGATCCAACGACGCTTGATCAGTTGCAGGTTGCTGCGGCTACTTGTGCTGGATGCCCGCTGTCGCAAGCTGAGGGCAAAGTGGTCTTTAGTGTTGGACCTGTGACTGCGAAGATTGTGATCGTAGGCGAACAGCCTGATGAAACAGAAGAACGTTCTGGTCGGGGATTCACTGGGCAATCGGGGCAACTTTTGATGGAGGCCCTGGGTGCTGCTGGAATTCGCTCTGAGGGCATTTATTTCACCAACGCCGTGAAACATTTCAAAGCGACGTTGCGTGGGCAAATCCGCGTCGCTAAGAAACCTGAGGCTAGAGAGGTCGCTGCTTGCCGTCCATGGCTCGCGGCGGAGCTGAAATTGATTAAGCCGGAGATTGTGATTTGCCTTGGTACCACGGCAGCGCTCTCGGTTCTTGGTCGTCTGGTCCGTATTGCTGACGAACGCGGTCGGTGGCTAACCTCCACCTGGTCTAAGCGAACATTGGTGACGAGCCATCCTCAGGAGATATTAAAGATAAAGGACGAAGCTGAGCGAGCCCTGGCAATGGCGCAGCTGATAGCGGAATTAAAATTAGTACATGGATAATGTTTTTTTCAGAAGGCCAAATTCCCAGTTATTAGAACCATAGATGAAGTTGAGCAGCTAGGTCGCATTGTGGTGGAGTGTTATTGGCAGTAGAGTTAGGTGTGATATAGGCATCCGCTCTAACCTCGATGTTTTGGCGTGGGAAAATCTGAATTCCTGGAGCTATGCGCGTTGCTACATGATTCGGGTCGGAAGTTGATTTCTTGCCTTCGAGGGTTAGGATTGCCCATGCCCCTCGAGTGATTCTAAGTTGTGACTGAGTCATGGCATAGTCGTTGACTTCAGTTGTTTGTTGGGTCTTCAGCTGGCGATTCACTCGTCCGAATTCTGCTAATATGCTGTTCGCGTGTCCGACACCTGTTCGTAGGTGAGTCGCCGCCATCTGGACGGCTGTGAATTCTGATTCTGACTTTAGATAGGACATCCCAAGACGCGTTGTATCTGCCGCGGTGAACTCGACCTGAGTCGTGACTCCTTTTTGTCGCAGAGTAATATTTTGCACCAAGTTTCCGATAAACGGTTGTATGCCCAATTCAAGAGACTTGTTAACAAAATGGAAAAGAATTCCGTGAGTTTGGTCGTTTTGATTGAGGCCCGTAAGGGTGCGGCTATACGCGATGTGGTCTGGGATTCTTATGCCAAAAACTTTGTCCATCAAGCCGCCATAAACGCCAAAATTTTTGGTAATTCGGTAGCCTGCGTAAAATTCTCTGGACCGATAGTTTTTGATATTTTGGCTTCCTGCAAGGGCAATTGGAGTCGGAGCATAGGCGATTTGGCCGACTAATATTAGGCTATCGCTGCTTAAAAGCTTCGCGACTAGAGACATGCTCAAGTCCATATTTACAAATCGTGTGCTTCGCTCAGTGCCAGACAGATTGCTTGTGAGACTCAGACCTCGATAATTGAGCGATGGGCGTAGCCATTCAATTGGGTTTGGATGACCTAGGAATGACGATCTTTTTGCTAACTCTTCGTCTGTTACTTTCTCATCGACAAAGTATCGGCTACTAATCTCGCTCGTTGCGACGGCTCGGCCGTAGTCGGTTAAGGGGCCGTTGCCGTAAGGATTATAATGACAACTCATGCAGGACTGATAACCATAGCTGATGAAGTTAGGGTATCCGAACGATGGTCTAGTCCAGGGAAGCGTGAAAAATACGCTGAGGAGGGCAACATAGAATCTTTTCATTCTGAAATACCCGCCAAGTCAAAGGATTAATGTGCAGATTAGTCAGTAGATTATTGAACTTTGATTTGTGTCACCCAGTCCACAAGAGCTTGATACTCTTCTTGGCTCAAGGTGTCGGAACCTACGGGCATACTTCCACCGGCGTTCTTCAAGTTTGTGATTAGTTTTGACGCTTGAGCGCTTCCAGCTGATACAAGTCCAGAGCGAATCCAAGCATCGTCGCTCGTATAGATAGTCCACCCTGAATGGCAGGATTTACAATGATCTCCGATGATTTGTTGTGCTTCACACAAACGCTTCTGAGCATTCGTTGTACAGGCTGATGATGCGTTCGCACCCAAGTGGTCATCGCTAGAGTTGGAATTATAGTCTTGACCACATGCAACGCAAATTAATGCAAAGACCACAAGATGTAGAAATGCAAAGGTAATACCTTTTAGAAATTTAACCCGGTTGATATCCAACATTTGCAATTACCTCAATTTCGTCTTCGATCCCAACGCCCAAGTAACTGATCTCGCTAATTTTGAAGTCAGAGAGTTTGATTTTAAAAGTTGCTTCGGCAGTCTGGTTGTCCGCGTTTTTGAACTTGAAGTCTAACTTTTGAGTGACGCCAGCTATCGTGATCGTTGCTGTGCCGGTGCCATCTTTGGCGTCGATGTTCTTGGCAGTGATATATGGAAATTCTTTTTCCCTTAGTCGCTCACGCATGTGGGTATCTCTTAGATCGATACCCGTGACTAGAGATTTAACAGGCACTTTGAGCTCTGCTGCGCTGTATTTATCGCCCTTTTTGAGGCCTGAGCCAACCACTTCGTTGGAGGTTACCTCGAACGATCCACCGGGGAACATCGCAACCTTTACAGTGATTTTAGCGGTATCCGAAAAGGCTAAACTTGAGTACAGCAACGCGAATATCATCGCCATCATAAGAACTACTCCCGGCGCTTACCTGTCAAATATTTCAAAGGTATTGGAAGTTTAGCATCAATATCGATAGTCGAGAACACACAATGGTTTTTTAGCTAAACTTTTATGAGTTTTTTCCGATAGGCGGGTGCGATCACTGGAGTAGGATTGGCCTCACTTGGTCGGAAAGAAGATCACTCGCTTGAAAGGGATAATACCGTGAAGACCAAAATATCATGCAAAAGCTGTTTGAGTCGCCGGCAAGCAGTAGGCAATGGGGCTAAGTTGAGTGTCTTTGTTGTCACGGGCAGTGCGGCACTATCCGCGAGCTGCGGCAGTGAGACGAAAAGCGGTGGCGACTCTGGGCAAGCAGTGAGCGTTGACTCTAGTGGTAAAGTTTCACTTGAGTACACAAAGTATCCAGACCTACAAAATGTCGGTGGTTCTGTTCGGCTTAGTGTTAATGGTACGCCAGTCTCAGTGACGCGCACATCATCGAGTGAAGTTGTTGCTATTAGGGCTGTCTGTACGCATGAAGGGGGCACTCTTAACGGATATTCTGGGGGGAGTTTCAAGTGCCCGTTGCACGGCGCTACATTCTCAGCAGATGGAACCGTCACTGGTGGTCCTGCTCGTTCAAAGTTGCGAACTTACCAGACCGTAGTGACTTCCACAGGGGTTACGGTCACCGTAGCTTAAAAAAATTACTCGGAATCGCTTTTCCAATGCCACTGGGTACCTAGGCGAGGGCCAAACCGGTTGCATTTGATGAAAATCACGAGTGCAGGGCAGTTTAGTGAAGTAAAACGCTCCTCGATTAGACCGTATAAGCATCTGATAATAAAAGAAAAAAATCATAATTTCTGCGTTTCTAAAGTTTTCCCGGCTACTAGCCGATAACGAGGAATATTGCGCCTAAGGGCGAAGCCTTGGCTTTTTAGAGGTAACGAATTCGGAGGTCCCATGCTGCTCCGTTACCTCACGCTTGTATCCCTAATTACAACTCAGTTTAGCTGCGGCGGTGAGTCGGCTAAGTTTGCTGGTGGTATCAAATTCGCTGGTGCGACCACTAGTGATG
>OMIY01000261.1 GCA_900299215.1 bacterium
ACTCGCTAACACTGCGCGTTAGCTCGGGCTGGTGCCTTGTATTCCCGCCATGAATGGCAGGGTTTTACGGCACCTAGGATAAAGTATGTATCAGGCATACCCTGAGTGGATTGAAATGTTAACCCGAGGCTCCAGCTTGGGAATTGTTTTCGGGCAAAAAAAAGGAGTAAAACTCCGAAGTCTGGCCATGCGGCGGTTGCATGACCAGAGTCGAGACCCCTGAAATATATAACGAATCTTAAAAAATTAAAGCGCTGCTGGTCGCAACCAGATCAATTTCGATCAACAAACAGATTCTGGCAATAAGTCGTGATGGCTGTACTGTCACCGATGATCGGGCACCCGGATCGATTGATTGGGTTGCCACGGAAGTTCAGGTACTTCACGTAGCGAAGCTCTTTGAGGTCAGCCAAAGGTTTTAGGTCGAATACTATGTTGTTTTCCATCTGGATTTGCTCCAGTGCCGTTGTGTAGGCCATTGGTGATAAGTCTCTGACGCGGTTGTTATTCGCATAGAGCACTTTGAGTGATGGGACATTACCCAGGGCGACGACGGTCTGGACCTGATTGTCACTGAAATCTAAGGACTCTAGTGCAGTCATCGACATCACGGCGGAAATGTCGGTGATTTGGTTGCCGGAAACGTTAAGTTCGATAAGTTTGCCCCACTGATTAGGGACAGGAAGAGCTGTGATCTTATTATTGGCAGCGTACAGTCTCTGTAAATTGGTGAGGTGTGCAATCGGGCTAAAATCGGTGACGGCATTCTGGGTGACGTCCAGGGACTCCAATGCCTCGGCGTAGCGTAGTGGGCTCAGTAGGGTGATGCCGCGATTTGAAAGTTGGATGTCCTTTTTGCTGGGGAGTGCAGCAAACATCCCGGCGCAATCAGCGGACTTTGTATCTCTGATCAGCGCGGCCACCGTAAGTCCCAAAGGAGATTTTGGCTCTTTGGCGCTGGCTTGGCACATTTCATCAGGTGTGAGTTCGGGTTGCTTGAGGCTCGCAACTTGCGAGCCGTCCTGCTTATGAGTTGCCCTACAGCTGATTAATTGAATGGCGGTACAAGTGATTAGGATCGTCGAGGTTATGGTTCTCACGGCCGAGGGCTCCTTTGCGCTAGATTGGTTAATTTTCATTCTAATTTGGAAGGGTTGCCCTGGCAATCGACGGGTCTGGTGTGAGCCGGCGCCATGTTGAGGGAGTCATGTTTAGACGGCAAGTGCCGATGGTGACTCTGGTAGGAGGCGGTTTATGATTTATGAAACCATCCCAATCGAAGTCTTCGTTGTGCTCAAGTACAACTCGCCTGAGGTGCAAAAGTTGGTCGAGAACTGGCGTATTGAGCCGGAGACCATCATGAAGAATGTGATCGACCACTTTCGTGAGCTCGGTATTTTCGGCGTACCCATGAGTCAGCAAACTATGATGCTAGATGCCATGCGGACCTACCTGCGGACCTCGCCAGAAATCATCCGTATGGTCGTCAAATCAGAGCAAGAAGAGGCCATCAGAGCTCGCACCAAGCATGCCGACTAAGGTTGCGAGGGACTCTAGCCGTCTAAAGTCTTAGGGTTCTTTGGTGTCCAAAGACAGCGCGTGAATTTCCTGGCGCATCATGTCACCGAGGGCTCGGTAAATCATTTGATGCTGCTCGACCAGGCCTTTGCCTTTAAACTCGGCGGCTCTGACCACAAGCTGCCAATGGTCACCGCCGCCCGTGAGATCGGTGGCCTTGATCTGTGCAGAAGGAAGCTGTTCTTTAATCTTGGCGATGATGATATCAGCCGTAGTCATGTCGTTAAGCTCCGGGGAAAAGATTCCCGTCAAACACATCTGGTCAAAAGGACCTGAACTATGCCACGTCTTTATCTTGCCAGCAACAATGCCCACAAGGTTGCCGAGCTCGGCGCCATGCTAGCGACGCTCGATCCGCCTTGGCAAGTAGCTAGCGCCAAAGAGCTTTCTCCAGAGATCTCCTGGATCGAGAATGGTGACACCTTTCTGGCTAACGCCAAGATCAAAGCGGATGCTTTGCGGCGACTGACGCATGATTGCGTACTTGCTGACGATTCTGGACTGGTCGTGGACATTCTGGACGGTGCACCGGGCGTCTACTCCAGCCGCTACAGTGGCCTCGAGGGTGACGATACCGCCAACAATCAAAAGCTCTTGCAGGCCATTGCTGGCCGCAGGGCCGCGGACCTGACGGCAAGATTTGTGTGTACTCTTTATTTTGTCGACGAACAGGGAGTAGGTCGGGAGTTTGTCGGCACTCTCGAAGGTCGACTTACCCACCATCCAGCTGGCCAGCACGGTTTTGGTTACGACCCCCTGTTCGTGCCGGACTGCCCACCACCCGGCTATGAAGGCAGGACTTTGGCCGAGATGCCAGCTTCGGTCAAAAATGCCATTAGCCACCGCGCCGCCGCTTTCAAAGCTTGGCGCCAGTGGCTAGAGACTAGATGAACTCACTTGGGCTGAGCCGGTAAATCACGCAGCTTTTGGCGTGCGTTCTTAGCGAAGTCAACATACTCGCGACTAGTATGGATCCAGCCAAAGTCACGATGGTTCAAGCCTTCGTTGATTTCTTTTTGGTACTTAGCTGGTTCGTTCAGGTAGGCGTTCAGGATGTAAGTTGCTGCCTCGGGGTCGTTCATCTTGGCGTGGCAGCGGGCCAGCAGTAAGACCGCTCCGCGTGCTGCATCCTCTTCGTCCGCCCACACTTGGCGTGCTTGCACTTGATCGTAAACATATTTGAGTGGTGCTAAAGCATCGCGGCACTGATCAAGAAAGCGGTAGCTTTCACCAAGGTGGTAGTAACCGGTGATGTCTAGGTCGCCGTTGGTTCTGGCTTTTTCGAAATCGCGGGCCGCAACTTTATATTTGCGGTTATTGAAGGCCGTCATGGCCTGAATGTAGAGGGCTGATTTTTTCGCTTTCGCGCGAGCGTTGCTGACACCACCAGCCTTGGCCAACTGAGCTTGTGCTAGGGTGTAGGATGTATCAAGTAGGCATGGAGCGTTTCCGCCTCCCTCACAACACACTTGTTGCAGTGTGGCCGATACGCGCTTGAAGTTGACGCTGTCACAAGTGAGCGGGGTTGGCGGTGGAATAAACATATAGTGAGTTTGTCCAGCGAGACTGTTGGTCTCGGTGTTAAAACCTTGGGCGGTCGCGCTGGTAATCAGTACTTTGGATTTGACGAACAGGCCTCGATAACTATCCATCACTTGCTTCTTGCCGGCGGGGTCCAGCCCAGCAATCCAGGCGTAACGCTCCTTGGTCAAATCGAACACTTTCTCAGGTTCGAGTTGTTTGCAGCCATTGACCTCGACCACGATTGGGCCGCGCATTAACCCTTTGCATTCGGCCTTGGCAATGTCGGTCGCTAAATGCCCGATCAGGGCTGTAGTGCCAAGTAGCCTCAAAACTTGTGGTAAGCGATTCCGCAGTGCGTATAGACGCATGGGGGCTCTCCCTTAAGTGGCAATAACTATTGATGCTTTAGCTAGCTTAGTAGAATCCTTGCCAAACGCCAAGTCTTGCTACTGCGCTAAAGTGCTGCGCCTAATGACCGATTCCCCGAGAGAACGCTTGGCTCGCGAAAGGATAGGTCATGGCGACGCAACAAAAGAGAACATATCGGCATCTCCTACTGATCCTCGGCTTAACGGTTGGTGGTTCAGTCGCTTGCTCGGGCAGCAAGTCGGATGAGGAGGGTTTGGTCCCTAGCACCGAGGCTGACGCAGAAGGGGCTGGTGCACCAGAACCGCAAGGCGACGCCAAGGAAGCGGCTGAGAGCGAATCAAAAGCCGGCGACAGTGCGGCGGAGACCGCTGGGGTTGCCAATCCTGGCGATGCGGAGGCAGCTCCAGCCGCTGCGCCGGCACCGGCTCCAGCACCGGCTTCAAATATGGCTGCAACGCCACCTCCCAGCAGTGGCCGGGTGGTCCGCCATGTCAAGGTCAAACAGGCGACGCTACGGTCCGCCCCTTCGGTCAAGTCTGATGCTGTAGGGCAGTTGGCGCGCGGCGAACGTATCATCGTCGAGGTTGATAACGGTTGGGGTAGGATTGCTGATGGGCTTTACATCAAGCTCAGTGATACTGCTCCCAAACCAGTGGCAGCCAAGCGTCAGCGGGCTGAGTGGATGCCGCCAGCACATTAATCCGTAGCTAGTAGGTCTTCAGGCCGTGCCTTCTTTTGTGGTAGGGTCGCCGTCGTGGCGCTAACCATAGGGAAGGGACGGAATGAGCACGGGCACAACCGAAGGCCGGCAGGACTACGATTTTCGGACAATCGAGAAAAAATGGCAGGACTACTGGGACCAACATCAGACGTTTAAGACGGTCGAGGACCCCAGCAAGCCTAAGTGCTACATCCTTGATATGTTTCCCTATCCCTCGGGCGACGGGTTGCACGTCGGGCATGTAGAGGGTTACACGGCTACCGATATTTACGCGCGCTACCAGCGGATGCGTGGATTCAACGTCTTGCACCCTATGGGCTGGGACGCTTTTGGGTTGCCGGCCGAGCAGTATGCCGTCAAGACTGGACAGCATCCACGGGTGACCACCAAGAATAACACGGACAGGTTCCGCGCTCAGATCAAGCGCCTCGGGCTTTCCTACGATTGGTCGCGTGAGATCGATACCACCGACCCTAAGTATTACAAATGGACGCAGTGGATCTTCCGCAAGCTCTACGAGCGCGGCCTTGCTTATGAGTCGTTCGAGCCAGTCAACTGGTGTCCCGAGCTGGGCACGGTGTTGGCTAACGAAGAAGTGATCGATGGTAAGTCGGAGGTTGGTGGCTTTCCGGTCATAAAAAAACCAATTCGTCAGTGGGTTCTCAAAATCACGGCTTATGCTGAAAGATTGCTGCAAGACCTAGACGATCTTGATTGGCCTGACAGCCTCAAAGAAATGCAGCGCAATTGGATCGGGAAAAGCACGGGTGCCCATGTCCGTTTTGGAGTTGAAGGTCACAAGGAAAGCTTTGAAGTCTTCACCACACGTCCCGACACTTTGTTCGGTGCGACTTTCTGTGTCCTCGCTCCTGAGCATCCCCTGGTGGCGGCCATCACTACTCCTGCGCAAAAGCATCTGGTGCAGGATTACGTCGACGGCGCAAAGTCTAAGTCTGATCTGGAACGTACTGCGCTAGGCAAGGAAAAGACAGGTGTCTTTACGGGAGCCTATGCGGTTAATCCGGTAAACAGGGAAAAACTTCCGATATACATCGCAGATTATGTCCTGATTTCTTACGGCAGCGGCGCCATCATGGCAGTGCCGGGACACGATGAGCGTGATCACGAATTTGCCCGTAAATTTGGTATCGAAATTAAAAGAGTTTTGAGCGGTGGACCAGAGTCCGATATTAATTTAGCTGCGCACACTGGTGACGGCGAACTGTTGAACTCAGGCTTCCTCAATGGCCTTTCGAAAGCTGATGCCATCGTCAAGATGGTGTCCTGGCTTGAGAGCGAAAAGGTGGGGCGTGGTGCGGTCACTTACAAATTGCGTGATTGGTTGTTCTCGCGGCAGCGTTACTGGGGAGAGCCTTTCCCGCTGGCGCACGATAAGGATGGAAAACCTCATCTACTAAGTGACAGTGATCTGCCGGTAACCTTACCGGATCTCGATAACTTTAAGCCGTCTGGTGATGGTGAATCGCCGCTCGCCCGGGCTACGGATTGGCTTAGCTTCGAGAAGGACGGTAAGACCTACCGTCGCGAAACCAACACGATGCCTCAGTGGGCAGGATCATGTTGGTACTATCTTCGCTTTATCGATCCCAAGAATGACGATGCTCCTTGGAGCGCCGCCAAAGAAAGCTACTGGATGCCGGTAGATCTTTACGTTGGTGGTGCGGAACACGCCGTGCTTCATTTGTTGTACGCACGTTTTTGGCACAAAGTGCTGTTCGACTGTGGCTTGGTGTCGACCAAGGAACCGTTCAAGCGACTTCTTCATCCGGGCATCGTTCTAGGCGAGAACAACGAAAAGATGTCGAAAAGTCGTGGCAACGTCGTGAATCCTGACGACATCATCAAAGATTGGGGAGCGGATGCTCTGCGTCTCTACGAGATGTTCATGGGGCCGCTGACGGCTTCTAAGCCATGGCAAACCGCTGGCATCACGGGTGTATACCGGTTCTTGAAACGAGTGCAGCGTCTGATATTGCAGGAAAATGGCGAGTTGAGCGAAAAGCTGGTCGACACGCCGATGAGCGAAGGCTTTGAACGGATTTTGCACAAGACGATTAAAAAAGTAGGCGAAGACTCGCAGGTCATGCAATTCAATACAGCGATTTCAGCGATGATGGAGCTGGTGAATGCCGCTTATAAAGAGCCTCACTTTAGTCGCCATGCGGCGGAGTCTCTTGTGCTCCTGCTGGCGCCTTATGCTCCGCACCTTGCGGAAGAGCTCTGGCAAAGACTCGGCCACCAGGCAACACTTGCCTATGCTGTGTGGCCGAAGTTTGATCCAGCCCTTACGGCGGATGATCAGTTGACCATTTCCGTTCAAGTTGGTGGCAAGCTGCGGGGTACCCTTGAGATCAGTGCGACCAGCAGCAAGGAGCAGGTCTTGGCAGCGGCTAAGGCTCTGGACTCAGTGCAGCGCCACATCGAGGGTAAGACTCTAGTCAAAGAAATTTTTGTACCGGGAAAAATCGTCAATTTTGTCGTGAGGTAAGTCAGCATGTATTTGTGGCTAAAATGGCTACATGTGGTCAGTGTGATCAGTTGGATGGCGGGTATCCTCTACCTCTATCGTTTACTCATTTATCTAGCCGAGCGTGGTGCAAACAGTGAGATCAAGGACTTGCTCGTATTGATGGCGCGTCGGCTTTTCAAGTACATCACAATTCCTGCCGCCGTCGTGAGTTACGTAGCGGGGCTAGGGATGGTGGCCGTGATGCCGGAAATCGCTAAGGGGCATTGGTTCGGAGCTAAATTCATTTTGGTTTTGGCTTTAACCCATTTCACGGTCAAAGCGGGTCTGCTTATTGGTAGATTTGAGAAGGGTGTTGAAAATCTGCCAACTTCTAAGCGCCTTCGCGTGCTCAACGAGGCGCCGACGGTACTCATGCTTCTTATCGTTTGGTTGGTCCTCTTCAAGCCATTCTAAGCTTATTGGGATCTAGTGCAGCTCAGTACTAGATCCCTTAGGTCTCCATGTGTGTTACAATTAAAAGGCTTATCCCTCAGAATCACTCCTAAAACCTTCCTCAGTAGACACAAAAACATTGCAATTTCGTAGACGTTACCGGCGAATCCGGCGACAGCAATTTAATGTGCTCAGGAGCCTAGCGGCGGCGATGATTAGCGCCTCTGCTGCTTTGGCTCTGATCGCCTATGCATGGTTGCAATTTGAGACTTATGCTCGTGCCCGAATCGATGCCTCGATCGCTTTGGTGAGTCGTAAAATCGGCGCTCCGATCAACATCGGAGGTGTTGAATTCAGCCCAAGCGGAGCGCAGATCATCGACATACGTATCGGCGACGAGTCACAGATGGTGATCAGCTCGCTCGGAGTCGAGATCAACGTTAATCCGCTCGACGACGATTTTGGTGAAATTCGCAGTGTCTCGGTCGCCGATATGCGCATCAAGACGCCTAATCAGCGACTAGGCGCGGCGCTTTCCCCTTCCAAGGGAACTTTAGGCCTTGCCGATCGCAGTGAGAATGTCAAAAAGCTAATCGAAAAATTCTTTTCTGCCCTACCATCGCGCGAGTTGTCGATGGGTAGCGTTGGCATCACTTTGCTTGCTAGTGATGGTGAGCCGATGCTGACGGTGCAGGGACTTAAAGTGGCTATCGAGCGCGAGCACAGTCGTGTGCTTGTTAAGGTGCAGGAAGTAAAAACAAGAACCGGTTTAAGTGAGAAAGATCTTTTGGCCCGTTTCGAATTAAGCCCCGATGCACATGATTACCGGTTTTTTGTGCGACGAAAGCTGGGACCTAATCAGAACGCCAATGCCTGGGACCTTACCGGTATCATGCAGAAGGACATCAATGCGGCCGAGATCACACTTGATATACACAAAAATCCAAGCTTTCTAGCTCCACTTATCAAGGATCTACCTTTTGCGCTGGAAGAACTACGTGGACATGCGGTGATTGATCTGCGTCGTAGCGAAGACACTTGGCAGTTCACGGCGCAAGTTCAAAGCCAGGGCTCAACTGTTAAGATCCCAATTATTAGCAGTTCGTCGATTGGTCCTGTGTATTTTGACAGCCAAATTAGTGGCAGTTGGATGCCTCGCGGGCAATTACTTACTGTCAGTGCTGCAACCATTAAATTGCCCGACGCTTCGACTAAAAGCTATGGCTCAGATCCAATACAAATTGCGCTTAATGGTAGCTGGCAAATAGAAACGCAGCCGGATACGGGACATGTCATCAACGCTCACTGGCAGCTGGCTAGATCATCTTGCCAGACAGCCTTAATGGCTGCTCCACCTGGGCTATTACCCGCACTGGCAGGATTTAAATTAAGTGGCGATATAGCCGCAAGTCTCGATCTCAGCGTCAAAACTAGAAGTTTGTCTGAGACGTATTTTTCGCTTCATGACAATTTATTTAGCTGCAAAGTCGATGAAGCACCTTACGCTTATTCGATCGAACGACTAAACGGGCCTTTCTCTCTAAAGAGGCAGGGCAGCAAAAATGCGCCCCCCGTTTTTATCGAGGTAAATCCTAGTTCGCCCTCTTACACCGAGCTGTCGCGCATTTCTCGTTACATTAATTCAACTTTTATTGCCTCCGAAGACGCCAGCTTTTTCCACCATAAGGGCATCGATCCCAGTGCGATCGAAAACGCTTTACGTCGCGATCTTTCAGAGCAACGCATCGCTCTAGGTGGTTCCACCATCACGATGCAGACCGTGAAAAACCTGTTCTTAACCCACGAAAGAACCCTAAGTCGTAAACTGCAGGAACTGTTTCTTGCTTGGCATTTAGAGCAGATTCTGACCAAGCAGCGTATCCTCGAAATTTACGTTAACATCGTCGAGCTGGGACCCGGCATTTACGGGGTGACCGATGCCTCGCGTAAGTTCTTCGGCAAGGGGCCTGACGATTTAAATCTGACTGAGGCCGCCTATCTCGCTAATCTTTTGCCCAGTCCTAAAATCCGCTATCGCTACTTCTGCCAGGGGCGTATCACGGAAAACTTCCGCGACCTGGTCAACGGTCTCCTCAAACGCATGGTCAGTTTGCGCCACATCACCGCTGAGCGCTTCCTCCAAGCCGTCGCTACTCCCATCAGATTCAATCAGGACGCTAGGTTGACGGCTCCTGACTGTTCGGTCAAGACTGTAGATGCGAGCCAATCGGTCCCGTGATAAAGTCCGGAGCTGTTGCCCTATTAGGGTTCATGTGAACGGCTATCAGGACGAGGACTGGTTGTGAAAGGTATCCCCCTAACCCATCAAATTTACGACTATATTTTGGCGCATACGCCGCCACCAAACGCGGTGCTGCCTACCTTGGCGCACGAGACTAGGACCCTGCCAGGTGCAGGAATGCAGATTGCCCCTGAGCAAGGAGCGCTGATGCACCTCTTAGTTAAGCTGCTTGGGGCACGGCGGATTGTCGAGGTTGGCTGCTTTACTGGTTACAGCGCAATTTCTATGGCCAGTGCCTTGCCAGCCGATGGACGACTGATCACTCTCGATGTCGATCCGAATGCTACCTCGGTAGCGCAGCGTTATTTTGCCGCAGCTGGTGTCGATAACCGCGTTGAGCTAAGGTTGGGTCCGGCATTAACCTCGCTTCAAGGCATGATGACTGAGTTTGGCCCCGGTAGCTTTGACATGATGTTCATTGATGCCGATAAGGCGAACTCGCTCAAATATTATGAGTGTGGCATTGAGCTGCTGCGTAGCGGTGGTGTCATCGTCTGCGATAATGCTCTGTGGGACGGAACCGTCGCCGATCCGGAAAACCAGGAACAGTCGACCAATATCCTGCGCAGGTTTAACGAGCACATTGCCAAGGATGACCGCGTCGATCGCGTGATGATCAATATCGCCGATGGACTCTACATCTGCCGCAAGCGCTGATATAAGGCTAGATGGGCTGGCGTTTTAAGTCAGCCCAGATCTGCGCTGCACTGTATTTACCGTCAGCTGTGGCTTTGATTGTTGCGCCAGCTTGTTTGATGTCATGCGTGAAGAACAGCAACCAATTCTTTTGGGTGACGATCTCGTAGAGTTCGCGTTTCTCATCAATGACTAGCTCTGCATAGCGATCGTAGCCCATGGTTACTGGCAGGTGGACCCACGGTAGGCCTGGGATCAAATCGCCGCAGAAGATCACCGTCTGCTGATCCCCGTGGAATACCGTGTGCATATGGCCAGGGGTGTGGCCATGACTGAAGCGGAAAGATAAGCGATCTGGGTAGAAATCCGGTAGCTTAGGTCCATCCACCAAGGTTAATCGTCCACTTTGTTCCAGCTTAGTCGTAAGCCCGGGGATAAACGAGGCCCGGTCTCTGAAATGCGGGTTGCGAGCCCGCTCGAAGGCTGCTTTGCCAACTATGTACCTTGCCTTGGGAAACAGGAGGTCAGTACGACCGGCCTGGATGTCCTCGTAGGATGGCAGTAGGCCACCAGCATGGTCAAAATGCAGGTGCGACAAAATGACGGCGTCAATGTCGCC
>OMIY01000262.1 GCA_900299215.1 bacterium
CGCCATGCAGGATATATAGCTGCTACCACCTGTTTAGCAGCAGGTCAGGCTAATATTTGCCTAATCCCTGAGGTGCCATTCGAGCTTGAAGGACCGAACGGGCTTCTCCAGCTAGTCGAGGCTAGAGTACGCTCGAGACGGCACTGCGTGATTGTTGTGGCTGAAGGTGCTGGACAGCAGTTTTTTGTGGGCGAGGAGCAGCAACACGATGCTTCCGGCAATATTAAGCTACGCAATATCGGGACGTATCTCCAAGATCGTATCACCGCCTATTGCAAGGAGCGTGGGCTTGATATGACACTTAAATACATCGACCCGAGTTATCTCATCCGTTCAGCTCCGGCTAATCCCACCGACCAGCTGCTATGTGCGAGGCTAGCTCAAAACGCCGTGCATGCCGCTATGGCCGGCAAATCGGGACTCCTGATCGGCTACTGGCATGGACTCATGACACATGTTCCAATGGCAGCGCTAAGTGGCCGTAAACAGGCCATTAATCCAGAAGGTGAAACCTGGTTCAACGTGCTCGAGACCACGGGTCAACCGGTTCACATTGGGACCTAAAGATTTCGTAGTGACTGCCGATACCACCAACGAGGACTAATTCCCCCCCGTGTTGGGAAAGGGCTAGCAGTGAGTGCAGGTACCGCTACAGATCTCGAACGTGCGCGCCGTAGTCTCCGGTCGACGGTGATTGAGCCTTTCAAGCAGATCAAGTTTGGGCTCTACGTGATCGGCGTGTCAGTAGCCTTTGTTGGCATCTGTGCACTGATGTTTGTGGTGGCCTTCAACGAGCAGTACAACCATGTGATGACTATTTTTAACGTAGTAGATCCAAGTCGTCAGTGGGAGCTCGTAACTAATGACGTGTTCTACACAAACGCGATCCGGATTGGTGCGATGTTGGCACTCTTCATTGCAGTGATGTTTACGATGGTTTTTAAGCTAACACACAGATATTACGGCCCTTTGGTCAGCATCGAACGCTTTGTCGAGCAGGTCACCGAGGGCGATTACAGCGTTCGCTGCAAAATCCGCGAAAAAGATGAACTGCACGATCTGGTCGGCAAGCTGAACCATATGGCTGAGGTGTTAGAGGGGCGTCACAAGCAGAACCGCGGGTGAAAATGTCCTTGCACTTTTGCACGGACCTAGTTACCTTCGGCAACCCTATATCACTAGCAGTTGGAGTTCTGACTTGCACGGTTCTAGACACAGAAGAAAACATCCCAAAGGTCGCCGCAAAGTTGGTCGTAAAAAGCGTAGGATGATGCGCAAGCGTCGCCAGCTCCGGACTATCTAAGCGTAGCTGACATCAGAGCTGGACCGATCAAGCACCTGGGGATTTGGTTTTTCTACCAAAGTTTAATTGGTGCTTCGGTCTGTTTTGAGGAAAAAACATCTTGGCGATCAGGCAACAGCCTGTAATCGGCCGGGATGGTTTTTTTTTGTTAAGTTTTTCGATACTTCCTGCCTTGTCCCCATGTTATCCTATCAGGACGCCGCAAAGGATAGTGGACGTCTCAACCATGGAATGGGGAAGGCCTCGATGATGCTCGACTTTATCTGTGAACTCGAGAGGGTTATTGGCAAGTGGCCCGAGGCCACAAGTTGGACTCTGGCACAAATCGCTGACAAGACCAAAACTGGTGTGCCGCAAGTGGTCGACATCTTGTCGGACACCCTGGATCGCGAACTCGAGGTCCACGAGACCCTCACCCAGGTCGAGGCGGCTCAAGTTCTCGCGAATCTAAAAGAGCGCATGGCTGGCGAACTTGCTGCCCGCCAAAAGCGCCTAGACGAACGTCGCGAAAAGGCGATTCGTGCCTACGACAATACCATGGAAAAGGTTCGGGTACTCCTCGCCGCGAAAAACTGGCGCAGTGCCTACAAGACTCTCGGCTACTATGTTGGCTGTAACGAAAAAGACCTGCCCGAGGATTTACTGCTTACATTATGCGGTGAGTGTCTTAGGCTGGGAGCAAAGAGCGAGGCCAACATGCAGGAGCTCAGCCAGTGGCTGCGCAAAGGTATCAATGCCTGTATGACCACGCCTTCAGCCGAATGGACAGAAGAAGCTATAGATTTTATCGATGCTTACGGCCAAGTTTTTGTAGACGACAGCAGTCAACGTGGCAGAAAGTTAATCGAGAACGTACTGGAAACCATCAAAGATCAGGCAGCTCAACATAATCTTATGACACGCTACGATGAAGTCGTACGGGAGCTGCGGGTTCTGTAACGCAAAAGGGATCACCTGTGCCTAAAAAGCAGTTGCGGCCGACCGAGCGCAAGAAGCCTGCGGCAGCAAAGGCGGCGCGCTGGACACTACCCAAACCAGTGCCAGCGCGCCTGACATATCTCAAGTGTCCAACCAGCTTATTTAAGTTTAAGGACACCTCGGACCTAGCCAAATCCCATGACATCATCGCCCAAGATCGAGCGGTTGGTGCAATCAACATGGGCCTAGGGATCCGCAAGCCCGGCTATAATATCTACGTCGCTGGAATTCAGGGTACGGGCAAGACGAGTGTCATTCGCTCCTTTCTCGAAGAATGGTCGAGCGATTCCCCACGCCCCTGTGACTATATTTACGTCTACGACTTTGAAGATACCGAATCTCCTAAGGCGATCAAAATGCCGGCGGGTGAAGGTCGCAAGTTTAAAAAGCAGATGGACGCACTGATTAAACAGCTGCGCGAATTAGTGCCGTCGGCACTACAAAGCGAAGACTACGAAAACGCTGTTAACGCCTACGTCTCTGCCTCCAATGAACGCAAAGCCAAGCTTTACGCCGAGCTAGAAAAACTTGCCAAGTCGATGGACTTCGTCATCAAGTCGACCCGCATGGGGATCGAGACGATTCCAGTGGTTGATGGGCGCGCGTTGACCGAAAAAGAGTACAGTAAACTCGGTGACGCCGATCGTGAATCAATCGAGGACAGACGGTCCCAGCTCGAACCTGAAGTCCTCGATTTTGCCAGAAAAGTACGGGCAATCGAGCAGGAAACCAGTGGCTTTGTCGAGTCACTGCGCAATGACCTTGGTCTGAATCTCGTGGGTCGTGAGATCGACCCTTTGCTTGAAGAGTATAAGGATCATAGTGAGATTGCCGCACATCTGACCGCAGTCAAAAACCATATTCTGGAAAACTTGCTAGATTTTGTCGACGAGAGTCACGAGCAAGAGCAAGAACCTGCGCACATGATGAACGAAGAGCGCGATCGTTTTGTCAAATACAAGGTCAACGTATTTGTCGACAATACAAACGTTCAAGGCGCTCCAGTCATCATCGAATCAAATCCGACCTACTACAATTTGTTCGGTCGGATCGAAAAAAATGTCGAACACGGCATGTACCTAACCGATTTCACCATGATCAAAGCCGGTGCCATCCATCGTGCCAACGGTGGGTACTTGGTGCTGAATGCCATGGATATCTTTAAAACCACGAGCATTTGGGACACGCTGAAACGAGCTCTGAAAAATCGTCTCGGTTTCATTGAAGATATGGGTGAGCAGTATTCACTTTTGCCGACATCAGGCTTAAGACCGGTGCCAATTCCGCTCGATGTCAAAGTGATCCTTATCGGCAATAACGACATCTATCACTTGCTTCACTCCGGTGATGAGGATTTCCATAAAATCTTCAAAATCAAAGCGGATTTTGATCACCGGATGACCCGCAATGCAGAGACTGTCAACGCCTATGCGAGCTTCATCGCTACGCGTACTCACGTCGAAAACTTGCTCCCATTCAATGCGGATGGAATCGCAGCCGTGGTTGAGTATGGCTCGCGTATGGTGGAAGATCAGCGTTTTCTCTCAACGCAGTTTGCTGAAATCAAAGATCTGACAATTGAAAGTGACTACCTCGCTCGTGGTGAGAAGGCCAAAGAGGTGACGCGATCGCATGTCGAGCAAGCTTTGGACTTAAAGCATCACCGCTTAAGTTTGGTTGAGGAGCAAATGCTCGAAATGGTACGCCAGGAAGACATCATGCTGAGTGTCGATGGCAGCCGCATCGGTCAGGTAAACGGACTAGCGGTGTATGACCTGGGCGATTTTTCTTTTGGTAAATTGGGTCGCATCACTTGCACCGTATCGATGACCCGCGAGGGCATCTTTAATATCGAGAGAGCCAGTCGCCTTTCAGGCAAGATCCACGACAAAGGTATATTTATCCTTAGCAGCTTTCTTAATGCTATTTTAGCTAAGGAGGAAGCCCTAGGTATAGCTGCCAGTATTTGTTTCGAGCAGTCTTACGGTGTGATCGACGGTGACAGTGCCACCGTTGCCGAAACCGTGGCCGTGCTCAGCTCACTGGCTGAAATACCTGTGCATCAGCATGTTGCAATGACTGGCAGCCTTAATCAATTCGGCGATGTGCAGCCGGTAGGCGGAATCAATGAAAAGGTCGAAGGCTTCTTCAAAACTGCGCGCTTGATTGGCAAAGGTAAGTGTTACGACGTCTTGGTTCCGGCACAAAATATCCCTAATCTCATGCTTCACTCCGAGGTTAGAGCTGCTATTGATGCTAGGAAATTTAGAATCTTCCCTATACGTAGCATCAATGATGCCTTTGAGCTAGCCACTGGAGTACCTTTGGGCTACACGCAAGTGCAGCACGATGCGTTTCCCGAAGGAACTGCACTGGCCACCATTGTGGCCAAGTTGGCTAAACTCAGGAAGGCTAAAAAAGCCAAGAAACACGACTAATTTCAGGCTAGAAATCTAAGAAAACTGGGAAACACGACAAATCTGGGCCTGAACGTATTTATGGACAATGTAGAAGAACTCAAAGCCAGGGCGCGTCTTAAAGCCGCAATTCGGTCTTTTTTTGCTCAAAAAGATTATCTCGAGGTCGATACACCTATCGCAGTGCCTACCCCAGGCACTGAGGTCCATCTGCGCTACTTCGCTACGGCTTGGGTGGATCACAGCGGTAAGCCACATCCGCTATATCTACGTTCAAGTCCCGAACTTCATATGAAGAAGCTACTGGCATTTGGAGCTGACCGCATTTTTCAGCTAGCTCCTTGTTTTCGAAATTGGGGCGAAACATCCGACTGGCACCGCCCTGAATTCACCATGCTTGAATGGTATGAAAAAGGTCTTTCATTTACAGCTTTGATCGATCAAACGGAAAGTCTAATTCGCTACTGCAATGAGATCATGGGTGGTCAACTCAAGCTTCCCGCTCAAATTGAGCGCATCAGTGTAGCCGAAGCATTCGAGCGCTGGGTGGGTATTCAACTCATCGACCACGATAAGGACTTAGCCGCCAAGGGCATCGCTTGCGGAGCCATTTCTCTCAGAGACGACGACGACTTTGAAACTGCGTTCTTCAAGCTACTCCTCGAACGCGTAGAGCCAGGCCTAAGTGAACTCGGTGCTGCCATTCTCTATGATTACCCAGAGTCTCAAGCTGCATTAGCCACAGTTCGAGACGGCGTCGCTAAAAGATTTGAGATCTATATTGGACGAGTCGAGCTTTGTAATGGTTTTGAAGAACTACTCGACGCAGATGCCAACGCATCTCGTATTCGCGAAAGTCACCGGCGGCGCAGTGAATTAGGGTACGAGGTACCAGCCGAAGATGAGTCGTTCTATGCAGCGCTCCGTAAGGGAATTCCACCTTGTTCCGGCAATGCCCTCGGATTCGACCGCCTCCTGGCGCTGCTACATGGCCGTGATAAATTGCTAAGATAATTAAAATTTATAAGTTTGCTCAAGCAACTTTAGAATTTGTCCGACAAGTAGTGTGGGAGACCTGGAGGGAACTTCTAACTCCCCTAACGGAGGCTAGTCATGAGCCTCGACAAATTGAAACTCAGATCGATTGGACTTAAACCCGATCCAGACCGAGTTTGGATGGTTGCCAGCGTTGGCGCTCATGAATGTGGCCCACTCTTGCCCGAGGAAGTGCTTAGCCTTGGTCTGCACGGGGGCGTCCATGCGATGCAAGTTTGGCATATGCTCAGACCCTCTGACGTTCGGCTTTTTAGTGACATCGAGCCCGAACTCAAACTTCTAGTTTCACCTGAGAAACGCCAAGGACCTCCGCGCGCACACTGTCAGGCCACAGTTCTTCTACAGCTCCGCAACCAATCGATCATCCACGCCGAAAGTATCGACTTAGCAGCAAATGGTATGCTGATGCGCTTGGATCGAGGGATGCTTAGTGTCGGTTCGCAGCTAAACCTAACCGCGAGTCACACGTTGTTTCTGTCCTCCTTCACAACCAGAGGCCGGGTCGCTCGGAAAGTCAGCGAGTTAATTTACGCTGTAGAGTTTTTGGAACCGAGTGACGAAGTTCGTCGTGTCATTGAGGCGTTCCTAATCATGGCTAGCAATCGGGATGCTGCATAGCTGACTTAAAAAGTTTGACTCTCATGTCACTTCCTCTCCGCATCTATCTATGATTCATTGACTGCAATCTGTTGACCTTTGCTTGGGTATTTCATGCAGACTTTGTCATCATGCGTGCTTATTGCGGTGGGATTTTATTTAGTGCAATTAAATATAAAGCAATGGAACAAGTTGGACTTGTTGCTAAGCACATCAGTAGTGAGATGGCAGGACGAGTTTGATCTTAGAATCTGCGCCAATTTAGCAGCGGCCGAGGCAAATCTTGTTAGTGCGTGGGAAATACTACCTCCTAACGCCGGAAATTTGAGGGAACGTTTTCGCGCATTGGCTGAGGTTCAGCGTGACCAACTTTTTGACCGTTACCCTGACGCACCCAAACCTGATCACCATGGTGTTTGCGCCGGATCGCAACAGATAAAATTGGCTACGTCCTTACATCGAGAAGATAGAGACGAGGCATTTTCTAAAGCAAACTTGGTTAGCCGCTTTACATCGAATACGAGTCAGAGGTAACAACTGGACCATGCATTCATTACAGCTTCTTCTGGTTGCGAGTATGCTTAATATCGGTACTTTCAAATTGATGAAAGAGTCTATCCAGACCACAAATAGATTTCTTTCATTGTTTGATGACGAAAAAATGTCTCCACTTTACTGTCATCAATCCCTAAGTTCACTAATCACAAATGGTCCTCGACATCATTTGCGTATACCGAATAACGGTACACCAATGGCTGTAAACTGCATTCCTGGTCGCTATGATTTGGCCTCTCCAGTTAGATACGATGAAAGCTTGGCTCCAGCGTTCTGTGCCTTAACTAAAGTAAGTGATGGTGAAGAACCCGCAGTTTCTCTGCTGAAAGTGAAACTATGCGATTCTCATTAAGTCTCAATGGGTGGCCTCCTCTCGCGTCACACACAGCTGCGCTACTACTCGGCGTGGCTTTAGCGAATTCTTCCTGGGGACAGGGCGAAATCCCTCTCCAATTAAAGCCAAAATCTGTGGCTTTTTCTCTGAATTCAGGGCAAGTGCAATGGCTTGATCAAGGGCGCGTTCATCCGGGCATGGAGGTGCACCTACTTAAAAGATCGACGGACGGAGAGTTTTGTCGACTGAGCACTACGCCTTGGATCGTTATGACCAAAGACGCGAACTGGATCATCAGTACTCAGATGCGTGAGGCCGAAATTTGCACCGGATTTTTTAAAGCTCTGTCGGATAAACAGTTGTCATTCTCAGGTAGCAGACAATCGTCTTTGATTAGAAGTTGCCAACATTCGCCGCGTGTAATTTACGGATCTACCGACTGACTAGAGTTCTTATTTATCTGCACATTTTCCTACGTTTTTACGTTTTGCCAACCGAACATTGTGCGACGAGACTAAAGTATTACCACATCTCAGCCGAACCCATCAAAGAGGCTTAACTCCACCCTGCAAAAAGGTGCTCATGAAAGCCATGCTGACAAAATTTGTACTGGGAGCGCTGTTCGCAGCAGCGGCAGGGCAAGCCTATGCAGACGAATCCTCACCCTATGCACCTACAGCTTTCGTGGACATCGTCGGTGGCTATGCTACTTACAAAAGCGCTCTCCTCTCTAGCAACGACACCTCCACCACTGTGTCTTACGGTGTTGGGATGTACGCAGGTCTGGATCACTCACTGGGTATGAAACTGGACCGTTCGTCAGCTACCTTTACCTTTACATTAAATAGCAGCAAGATTGTTCAGTCGTGGCAGGATTTGCATCTAATCTACCGATTCGGTGTGACTCGTCTAGGGGTAGTTATCACTAGCAGCTCCTACACTATCACCGCTCCACCTGACAGTGACGGAGACGGCAAGCCGGACGACAACACAGACCCTGTCGACTACATCGACGTCGTCACTAATGGCTACGGAGTCAGCGGTGGCTTCAGCTTTCCCCTCGCCCGTCGTGCCTTAGTTGAAAGTGACTTCATCTACGCACTGGCAGCACCGGGGCGGCAAAAAGCAGCAGCTGAGGGAGCTGATGCATCGACTCTGACTGCTTCCTACCGTGAATCCAGCATCGGTCCCCGGCTAGAAGCTGGCTTCGGAGGCCGCTTCTTCATCACACGCAAGGCTCTAACCGCCGTGGTTGGGGCCAAGTACAGCAGCTATACCATCACGGTTGACAGCACTGCTAAAGCCGATGTGATGACTTCGACCTATGTGGGATTAGCCACAGCTTGGGACTTTTAAAGGTCCTGGCTCAGAAGTCCAACTGTAATTGATAGCAAACGTATTTGCGCTTAAATTGATTAGCGCTTCGTGTTGAACTCTGCATCTCGTAGGATGCCTCCAGGGTCTGCTTGAGATCTGGAGTCAAGTAATAGTCCCAGATCGTTGCTACGATCAAGTCGTTGTCTTTACGACCGTCAGTAGCCTTAGCAAACTTGCGGGTGTTCTGAGTCAGTTGCCATCTAAGAGCAGTCCTTGTATGCGGCTCTCGAAAAACCTGTAAAGTACCCCCCAAATCAGAGAAATCCTCTCCCCTCATGGAATCGGCGCGGTACGCTGTAGTACGACTCAGCATCTTCATGGCGATGCGCCAATCACCGCTAGTCCAAGCATCACCTGCCAGTTCTAAGGCCGTTTGCGCTGCCGTGAAATCCCCGGGTTTACCCAGCTCCCATCTTATTGGTTCAATGCTGCGTGGTCGCTCTGGAGCTGGATCCACTAAATAGCTCTTCAGGAGCTCAAAGCGTATCTTTTGAAACAAAGGCGAACCGACGCTTACACCAGCGCTGACTCGAGTAAGCTGATGCTCAGCACCGATCAAGTCTTGACCAAGAGATGCTGTCATGCCAACGGCTAGAAAACGCGCTGCGCGCTCCCCCCCTAAACTCATCTCACTGGCAAAACGAACGCGGTATTTCGACTGCGCCAGCTCCCGATTGGTAGGTTTGATAAAGTTACGCCATGATCCCTCTAAAGCGATTTCCGTCCAACCTTCCGCACTTCGATAGGGCCATAGACTGATACCAGCCTCCGCTTGAAAGCCGCTCCCATAGTTACTGCGCACGACGCCGTCACCTAAATCTAGTTTAGTATCTGCAACACGCAAGATCGCAGAGTCGTAAAATAAACCAAGCCGCGTGTAGGCTGACTTAACGTTTTGATCAGTGATGTCATCAATCTGCTGTTGAGCCTTGGCACTTGCGGAGTCTCGAGGGGGGTACCAAAGCACTCGTCTAAAAGACCTCAACGCTTCGACAGAGTCACCGCTACTTTGCAAAGCATCGCCGAGCCTCGAGTGCAAATCTTTTTGGTTACTATAGTCGCGCTGATCGGCCCCCACGTAAGCTTTAGCTGCCATCTTCCACTTCGAGACACTGGCAAATAGTCGGCCAATTTCGTAATGCGGCATCGGCGAATCTGGTGCCAGTTTGATAGCTTGACGCATGAGTCCCAACGCTTCGTCGTACAGGAACAATCCAGCATAGGCTTGTGCCATCAGCAATGTCCCTTCACTCTCCTGCTTTAGCTTTGACCAAAAAGGAGCCAAGGTCTCGAGCGCACTTAAATACTCCTGGCGATCGAGATACTGTCGTGCCGCTAACTTGGCCGCTTTGGGATCTTTGATTTGCGGCAAAAGTAAATGAAAAGGACTATCGACCTGCCATTCTTCGAGCACATCTGGCAAATGATCGCGACTAGTCGTTGCGACGATGGGTTCGATTTTAAAAGTGTCCACAGGCTGAAGCACAAGACTGTCTTCGACTTTACCAGGTACGACCAAAGTTTGCCCGTAGACCACAGTCTCAATTGCTCCAGACTTGACGTCGGAGCTTATCGACTCGGCGATCCGACTGACCTTTGCCGAGCCACGCAAAACGCTCACTAGAACCGGTTCTGACTGTGAGCATGTGGCGACGACATCGGCATGCGTGGCTAAGGTGACGGTGGCGACATCACAAACTTTAAGCGTCGTAGCAGTAGCCGAATCGTCGAGAAGACGAACTCTTAGTATCCCCTTGCTCATGGTTAATTCCATGCCGTCGATCGTTTTACGCAAGGCTAATTCGCTGTCGGACATGGCCTGGACATCGATGACACCAGCGCGCCCAAATTGGACTTGCGACTGTGCACCAGTCTCGATTTTAGGGTTTGCTTCCAATGACAATCTTGTTGGCAACGAACCAATAGACTGCCGCCGTCTTTGTGAGTACCCATCGAACTCAATCGACGCTCGTCCCTGTTGCAGTCGAATGGCCCAATCTTCAGGCCCAATCCCCTGCAAGTCCTGTCCCTCCACCAACCGCGGGCTCACCGCTGTAGGTCGGTGATCCATGGGGGCAGCAACCACTTTCACAAGGAATTCCAGGTGTATGGTACCCCCTGAATTGGTCAACACGACCATCAGGCGATGCGACCCAAGCACCATGTTGCCAGTGTTGACAGTGCAGGCTGTGGTTCGACAAAAAATATGCCCATCCTTTTCCCACCTGGTTTGAATATCAGCTCCGCCTGGAAGCACTGATAAAGTCACTTCATCACCCTGATACACGGTGAACTCCGTCAGCGAATGACGAAGAATCATTGGCGGCATGGGCGAGGTGACTTGCTTGGTCGACTCTATGTTGTCAGCAAGCGCAGACGATCCAGGGTTCAAGAACAGGATCAGTGCAGCTAAAATTTGCCGCATCATCGCCGCGCGAACTTAAGCTTGAGGGCCTTGGCAACTGGACCAGGGACTAGCAGTTTACACTCGCCACCGTGGCGGGCAATTTCCTTGGCCAGGGTTGAAGAGATATGACTGAACTCTGCCCTCGTCGGTAGAAAAAGGGTCTGTAAATCAGGCTTCAAAGTCTGGTTCATGAGAGCCATCCGCATTTCGTAATCGTAGTCGATCGCCGACCTGACCCCCCTGATGCTGACTGTGGCACCCACTTTGGTAGCAAAATCAACGGTCAGCCCACTGTAGGTCGCAACGCGCACGTTTTTTAGACCTGCCGTCAGTGATTCAATGAGAGCCACCCGCTCCTCAGTCGTAAACAGCGGAGCTTTTCCGTCAGCAGCACCGATACCAATTACAAGTTCATCGACCAGCTCGGTTGCTCTTTCGATCAGATCGACATGACCGAACGTAGGTGGATCGAAACTGCCGGCAAAAACTCCTATACGCCGTGAATCTACCTTTGCAGTCCTAGTACCTTTGCCAGATTTGGATGAGGTCGCCACCTGTGTCTCCGATCGTCATTTCACCTAATTAAATTCGGGCCGTGCCACCTATCTTATCAGTATGACTAGTGCAGTTTCACCATAAGCTCGCTTTTGATGAAGCTGCCAGCCCGAGGCAGCGGCGGCCACGACCGACTCCACGTCGGTGGCAGCGCACTCGAAAACTACCGACCCGCCCTCGTTCATAAAGGGCATCAAACCGGCCAAAAGTGGGGCTGCCAACTTTGGCACCAAACTGTAAGGCGGGTCGATAAAAGCCAGGTCAAACGGTCCTTTAACGCCCGACAACGCTTCAGGCAAAGGCCTCGCCAGTATCGACAAAAGCGGGAGATCCAATCCCTGTGCCTTAGCCCGACGCTCGACCTCAGTGATGTTGGCTTTGAGTGCCCTAAGTGCAGGTGCTGCCTGCTCCACAAAGACGGCTCGTGCAGCTCCCCGGCTAACGGCTTCAAGTCCCAAGGCCCCACTACCCGCGAAAAGGTCCACGACTTGGGCTCCTGGGAGATCGCTGGCCACCATGTTCAGGGCGGCAGCACGGACCTTGATGGCGGTCGGGCGAGTCGCATCTCCAGGAGGTACTTGTAGGCGCGCTCCCTTTGCCCAGCCAGACGAAATCAGCATAAGACTTCCATTTTTAGATTTAACCCCCTAGAATCTCAGCCTCTAAGCTACAAGCGGCCAAGTCGTGGCGATGGTAATGCTATTCACATAATTTTCTACTTGTAAATTGCTTTCATTGCCGCCATTTTACGCCGTCCCGGTCACCCTAATGAGTGAGTCCACGTCCAATGAATATCCGCCAAATCCAAGAGGCACGCGAACTTTACGGTATCGACGAGTGGGGTGCTGGCTACTTCGGCATCAATGACGAGGGCCATGTAGTGAGCCATCCCACCGGCGAAGAGCACCTGAGTGTGTCCTTGCCCGAAGTGATTGCCAAGCTCAAAAGTCAGGGCATTCATACGCCGCTGATTTTGCGCTTTCCGCAAATCGTCGAGTGCCAGCTTGAGCGGATGCATATGGCCTTCCGTCAGGCAATTGGCGAATTTAACTTCAAAGGGAAACACATCGGGGTGTTCCCGTTTAAGGTCAATCAGCGCCGCGAGTTTATCGATGCCGTTGTGTCCTGTGGTCAGCGGCTTGACTACGGGCTAGAGGTTGGCAGCAAGACTGAATTCATCGCCGCCTTGAGCTACCCGCTTTCTGCCAATTCGCTTTTGATCTGCAACGGCTTTAAAGACCGCGAGTTTATTGACATGGCATTTCTTGGTGCTGCCATGGGTAAACGTGTCATCGTGGTCGTCGAAGGACCTGATGAGCTAGGGACCTTTATTGACCTTGCTAAGAACCACTCCGTTGTGCCTGAGGTTGGCTTGCGGGTGCGTCTTTACAGTAAAGGTGCAGGTAAGTGGGAGAAAAGCTCAGGCGATTCGTCCAAGTTCGGCCTTACTACCACCGAGGTTCTTAATTGTCTTTCGCTGCTCGAAGAGGCCAATCTACAGAATCGCCTTGCGATGCTGCACTTCCACATTGGCTCACAGATCACTGAAATCAAACGCTTCAAGAATGCGATTAAAGAAGCGTCTCGCGTCTATGCTAAAGTCGTCAAGATGGGTTACAGCCCAACATTTCTAAATATCGGTGGTGGCGTTGGCGTTGACTACGACGGCAGTAAGACGTCGTTCCTATCGAGCGCCAATTACACGATGCAAGAGTTTGCCAACGATGCCGTTTACGTGCTTGGTGACGTGTGTGCAAATGAAGGCGTCCCGTACCCTACGATCGTTACAGAGAGTGGCCGCGTAATTGCTGCCTACCACTCCGTTGTGGTCACAGATATTCGCGAAGTCCAGGGCGAAGAGGCACTTCCAATTGAAGCTGACCTACCCGCATATGCCGAGGGCGAAGTTCACAAGAGTATTAAAGAACTCAAGTACATCCTCGATAACATCAACAGAAAGAATTACGTTGAGTTTTATCATGATGCCATTGAGTACCAAGAAGAGCTCTTCACGCTCTTCAATCTTGGTTACCTAAATCTGCAGGATCGCGCTTACGCTGAGGATCTTTTCCGTCGCGTCTGCCGCCGTGCTTTGTATTTCTCAAGCTTTCAGCGTCATCAGCTTGAGGAGTTTGACGACCTACAAAAGGTTATGGTCAGCAAGTACCTAGCTAATTTCTCGATGTTCCAATCGATCCCTGACTCCTGGGCCATCGACCAGCTATTTCCTGTGATGCCTCTGAGTCGTCATGATGAGAAGCCATCGCACAAGGCGACCATCGTCGACATTACCTGTGATTCCGACGGCTGCCTTGATACCTTTGTCGACAGAGCTGACGTCAAAACAGCCTTAGACTTGCACGTTCCGAACAACGAGCCTTACTACATTGGATTCTTCCTGGTCGGTGCCTACCAAGAAAGTCTCGCCAACGAGCACAACCTCTTTGGCGCCATTCATGAGGCAGAGATTTATATCAACGCCGATGGTGACTGGGAAATCACCAAGGTCACCAAAGGCGATCCCATCGACGAGCTACTGGAGTCGCGCAACTACGACCTCAAGGAGATGTTTGGTTGCTACGAGCTACAGTTTGACCGGGCAGTCAGTGAGGGTAAGCTGAGCCAGGACCAGGCTAAAATTGGCCTGGAGAGGCTTGGTAAATTCATGCGTTCCTACCCTTATTTGATCGATCGATAGGCAATAGTTTTAGATAGTTACAGATTTTTTTCGATTGAGACTCAAGTCCCGGGCTGAAGCGCCGATGAGCACCGTGGGGATACCCCAACGCTCATGCGAGGTCAGCCTATGGGAATTACTCTGAACGTCGAGAAAAAAGGTGAATGGGACCAGTTGGTCTACGTTGGCCCGATAAACGAAGACGCCGAGGTCCACCTCAAGCCCATGCTTTCAGCATTGGGTGCCAACGTGATTATCAACTTCAAGAAAGTTGAGTCCGTCAACAGCTGCGGCGTTCGCGCTTGGATCAATTTTATGCGCGAGGTTGCCAAAGGGCGTAACCTCATTTTCGAAGAATGCACTCCTGAAATAGTTTGTCAGATAAACATGATTCCGAACTTTCGCGGCAGCGCCAAGGTCAAATCTGTTTATGCCTCATATTCGTGCGGGCAGTGCGACAACCAAACCTGGGTACTTTTTGAAGAGGGTCGCAACCTACCAAGTTCGGGCGCAGACGGGGTTGGTGAACAAAAATGCGAGAAGTGTGGCTCAGCCATGGAAATGGAAGAGCTCGAAGACGAATTTTTTGCCTGGCTAGATGCAGCCTGAGATTCTCGTTTGATTTTGTGGTTACGATTAAAATAAACATTTTTAAAGGTCGAGAGTGAAGCCATGGGTGAAGCAGCACTAAATTTACCCGAAACCAGCGGTCAAGACGTACTGGATGCTTTCAAGCCACACGAGCACTTCTCTAAGTGTTTGCTCGACGCCTTCGCTGTGGTGGACATGACCGGCCGCGTGCTGAAGTGCAATGCGTTGCTCAGCCTAGTGACAGGTCAGAAGACCAAGCAGATCATGAAGGCTGGGTCGCTGGCTGAGTTACTTACTTTTGACATCAAAGGCATGCCTCTGACCGTAGCTGAGATCCTTAACAACCAAGCACCTTACCGGTACGATGACGTCACTGGCACTGCCACGATTAATAACCAGTCGCTAAACCTGACCATTGGCGTGTTTCCTTTCATCGTCAACGGAGCCAATATCGGCGCCTTCGTTCTCCTTCGTGACGTGACGGCAGAAACCAACCTACAAGACCGCTATAAAGATAAGGCTACGCAATCGATAACTGACAACTTAACAGGCCTATTCAATCGTGCTTATTTTTCCGAATACCTGACAAATCAAGTCAAGGTGATGGAAAGTATGCCAGCTGACTCAGAGCAAAGAACAATGTCGGTCATCATGTTCGATATCGACCACTTCAAAAAGATCAATGACGTCTACGGACATCAGGCTGGCGACTTCGTGCTGAAGCACGTGGGCGGGATCCTGAAAAACGGATTCCGAAAGACCGACGTCGTTGCACGTTACGGTGGGGAAGAATTCCTAGCTATTTTACCCGCGACGCCAATGAGTGGCGCTGCTGGTGCAGCTGAAAAGATCCGCGAGTCCATTGCAACTTTCAAATTTGATATGGACGGCACGGTCATTCCCGTCACCATTTCGATTGGCTTGGCGCAGATGGCCTTTTCGAAAGAGACTGCTGCCGAGGCGATTGCACGCGCCGACGCCGCTTTATATTTCTCCAAGAAAACTGGCCGTAATCGTGTCAGTGCCCACAATGGCACCGAACCTCAGCCGGTGACACCAGAGGCTGTAAAGCCGAGTTGAAATCAAAGAAAAAATGCTGAGGTCACTCAGGTGACCTTTTAATTCAGAGCTTATAAAGCAATGTTTATCGACTATTAAGTGCCGACCTCAAGTTTTTAGGCTGGCTACCGTTATAGGAAACGTGCACCTGATGGCACGGACCCAATGCGGAGGTCACGATGGTAGCCACTAAAGCAGCCACCCTAAATCTGATCGGCAAGATTAGTATTTACAGTTTCATTGGTCTTGCGACCTCTGGCGTCAGCACTTGCAATCAAAATGAAAGTACCAGTGATCAACCGACCGACGGTGCGCAGAGTACGTCGACTGATGAAGAGGTCACTGACTCCAGTAGTGGTGCCTCTGGCGGTTTCGATTCTGGTACGACTGCTTTGCCTGATTGCCTTAGCGACGGACAAGTTGATTGTATCATTCGGCGATCCAGCGACTTCAAGGCCGTGAAAGCGACCGCGCTGTTGGCTGAGCAGATTCGCAGCGGTGTTACGATCGCGGGTATTGCTGGCAATCTTGCTGAATGTACCCAGGATGGCAGCACGGCTTGCGTTGCTAATAGCGACTACCGAGCTGCAATGGTAAATGGCCTGGCAGGGAAAGTACTATCTGGCAGTACCGTTGCCGGCATCGAAGGTACAAGTCTGCCTCCACCGGTGCAGGTAACGACCGTGACGGTGAATGGCGCTGGAACTACAACTCCCGTGCCTAACTGTGCTAGCGATGGCGCCGTTGGATGTGTCACAGTTAGCGCCTATCCTGCCGCCAAGCTGGCCAATTTCGCTAATACAGCAGTGCGTGCTGGCACCACAATTGCCGGGGTTGTCGGGTCTCTCCAGAACTGTGCGACGGATGGCCAGGTGGGTTGCGTTACTTCTAGCTCCATGCGTGCTGCAGCAATTGCTGGACTCTCTGCATGGAATATTCGCCACGGCACATCCATTGCCGGAGTCTCTGGTCTACTTAAAGCCAACTGTCGCAACTCTGCGGATCTAAGCAAATACAACTACGACGGTGCCATAGCTTCGCTTACAAACTCCGCCGTGATCTCAGGCTCACTGGCTGACATCTGGGACACTATCGACGACTACTATGGCTTCCCGTCAGCTAAGGTAAATAGCTGGTCGACGAGTACTTATTGCGACCCGAGTATCTGGTTAAATACCACCACGCTTGATGGCGGTGCCACTTTTGTCCCATGCGGCACCAGTAGTGTCTGTATCGCTAAAGACATGATGTCCAATCTTGAAGTGACAGGCATCCTCTCAAGCTCTGGAAATACCACGAGCACTGTGTCTCCTGGCCAGTTTCCGTGGAATATTGCCATCAACAAATGCGCTGCCTCGACTTATGGTGGCTATACAGCTGGCACGTGGCGCCTACCGACTCAGAAAGAAATGCTGAATTTGTATTTGCATGGAATTGCCGGTATTGCTGGCTACAATTTCATGAACCAAGCACATATGACGAACAATATGTGGACATCAACCAGCTGGAGTTTGATAGGAAGTTCAGCTTGGGCGGTAACTGTGGGTTACGGCACAGCAGGACTTCAATCCAAAACAACTTCCCTGCCGATATTTTGCGTGCGTTAAATGCATCAGTAGCATCGCAGCTTCTAATTCAAGCAGCCTCTTGACCAGCTTCCTGGCTCTCAATAACAACCAAAATCTTATCGTCAGGAGCCGGTAAACTCCGCAAGGCCTTGCTACCTTCGACCTGAATCTGTGCCACCAGTTTTAGTAATTTTTTTGGATTGCGCCGAATCGTCCAATCAAAGACGCCGTCAGTTCCAAGGAAAATTCGGTATGATTGATCGGACTGCAAGTCAATCTGCCGCGGATTCACGGTGAAATCTCTCGATATGCCCATCAAGTTACTATCACCAAAGATGACCGAAAGCTTTTCAGTCTTGCCGCTACCCTCTATGACATAAATGGGCACATGGCCAGCACAGTAGTATACGAGTTTATGCTCACTCAGGACCACAAGCCCCATGGTTAGAGTATAGGCCTCTTTTTCTCCAAGATTTAACAAGGAATTATTGACTCGACTCATCCAAGAGCCTGCCAAAAACTCATTCGCGTGCAAGCTCTCTGACCATAGCGTCTGGAGCGATTGCACCACCATCGCCGCTGGGATTCCCTTACCAGATACGTCCGCCACTCCAATCACAAGACTTCCATCTTCTAGCTTACGCGTCGCCAACCAATCACCGCCAAGGATGCCGTAAGGCTCCTGATGAAAAGACACACTCATGCGACCAACCTGGACACTGGCGGCAGGTACCGTCAGCGATGACTGGATCCGGCTGGCAACCAAGAGTTCAGATTCGATGGCCTGCCGCTTTAAGGTCTCATTTTGCTGCAATAGATAGGCCTTATCCAAGGCGAGTCGCGCTAGGGTATTACGATCTTTGATGCGCTTTCTAGAAGTCATTAAAGTGAGGCCGTCGGTACATGTAACAAGGATGATCATCGCCAGAACTTGCTGATGTCCAGCTACTATCCAGATAACCATAGCTAAGGATACATGCAAGATCGCACCTACTATCGCAAACAGCGGAGCGCCCCGGTTAGAATTACAAATGAGCGTGCCAAAAAACGTGTATAGAATCCAGCCAATCAGGCGATTTGAGATGTCCATACTCTGGTCTAACGCACCATTAATCATGATCATACCGAGGCCAGATAAGTAGGCCAGAGACTCGATTGCGGCGAACATGCTAAGTCTAAATAGAGACGGTGTTTTATTATAAAAGCTCAGCACAATCCAGCAGGTATGAATGCTAAAGAGCATCAGAAAGAACAAGGTCGTTAAGTTCCGCACGGACGTGGGCGCCAAGAAATATAATGAAACAGCCGAAACCAAAGTGATGGGAGCTGAAATTCTGGAGAAAGAATCGCGAGCTTTCATGCGATCTTGCAAGAT
Organism: bacterium; assembly: GCA_900299215.1. Classification (GTDB taxonomy): domain Bacteria; phylum Bdellovibrionota_B; class Oligoflexia; order Oligoflexales; family CAIYRB01; genus CAIYRB01. The sequence continues at coordinate 18,850 of OMIY01000262.1, forward strand.
CCATTCTTCAGAGCGAATGGCTTCGGCAGAATAAACGACATCCTTCCCTGAGCCTTCCGGCTTAGACTCTAGATACCTATTCACAATTTTTTCAATCAGGCCGATATCCCACTCCAAATGCAGAATTTCCCTAGTCGTTATCGGCAGATTACCGAAAGGCTTGATGCCGTGCGTTTGCTATGCCGGACAAACCCCTCTAAATTCCCAGTTAATTTGGACGATAAGCAAAGCTGAGGTGAGTTTTGATGATGATCCTGAATGGCTTGCTAAAACTTTTGGTCTCTGGAGTGGCGTTGGCTTCGTCACCTGGCGCAATCACAACGCTCGAAGGACTACCTCTTGAGATCGGCGAGGTCGACTATGTCGTCGATGAAAGCCAAAAGCTCAGCTTTGAAACCATCAAAAATCTTGATGCTTCCAAATGGAGTCAATCTTCCGACAAGACCTTTGAGATACCTAGGGGCAGCGTCTGGTTTCGTTTCACTATCAACTCTGAACTTAGGCTACCGGGCATCATCGAACATCGATGGAATATCCCAATCGATGGAGCTACGCTCTATCACCACCAGGGAGCTGAGTGGATACCAATCAAGCCTATTCGTGGCTTTGCTCCCATGTTTCCGGTAGAGCTCTCATCAGGTCGGCACGATTTCTACCTTCATTTGCAAAACTGTCGTTCGTATACCATGAAGACTAGACTTCTAATCTCAAGCGCATTTAGGACTGGGGAAGATCAGTACACTGGGCGCGATCTCATTGCGCTATTATACGGAATCACTATCGCGCTAATTTTGCAAACTTTAGCCTGGTTCCTACTATATCGGCGCTCGTATTTTATCTATTACATCACCTATAGCTTATCGATGCTCGGTATTTTAGCAATTGCGTCGTTTCACCTCCAAAACTTCATGCAGTGGTTTTGGAATCTACTGTTTTTAACCAACGCTGCCTCAATCTTTAGTTTTATGTCCTCAGCCTTATCGCTCAGAAGATTTACACCAAAGATCTACTACGCGATGATGGTACTTCTGGCAGCTATGACAGCACTGATCGCAGTTGAGATCACCTTGGGACGCTTGATGCCGTGGTTTGTTCCACAAATCGGCATTTACGGGCTATCAATCGCAGCAGCCATTACCCGGCAACGCCAGGGCTATAAACCCGCAGCTTTTTTCGTCGCGGGCTGGACCATCCTGACCATCGGATTCCTGATCAATGCCCAAGCATATGCAGCACACGTCAGCGTGGTATGGCGTTATGCACTCTATATCGCCTTTGTTGCTGAAAGTGTCCTTTTCGCTGTAGCCGTTGGCTTTAAAGCGCGCCTATCAGAAACGCAGATTACCGCCGAGAACGCTAACGCCTTTAAGCAAATGGCAAAGGTCTTTTATCCACACCAACTTCAGCAAATTCGTAGTGGTCAGGAACTAGAGCTCACCATGCCTACGGGGGCAGGTGAGGCGTGCGTCATTTGTTTTGATATTGTCGGTAGTAGCAAAATTAATCACGAAAAGGCCAAAGACTTCTTCCGCGCAGTCTTTAGACGCTGTAACGAGGCCATGGACCAGGATTACGATCCACAGAATCTCGTAGCCAGTGGCTACCGCGTTAAGGAAATGGGCGATGGGTTTATCTGCAGCGTTGGCTATCCCTTCAAGGCTCCCACCGGTTCGATGGCCAATGATGCCCTGCAACTATCTTTAAGATTCGTCGAGATATTCACTGAAGAGGTCGCAAGCTTTGCCTATCACGAGCCTCTTTACTGCTGCGTTGGTTTAGCCATGGACAGTATTTTGGGTTTCTACCCAGCTGGTGGCACAAAGTCCTACGACTTATACGGACGCAGCATTATCCTTGCTAATCGCTACGAAGCGATGCGTAAAGTCATCTTTAGTGATCACCTGTCGGCAAGCGTTTTGATCCTACAGGAGCGAGTCTACTATAGTCTGGATCGGAGTGCGCGAGACGGCTTTGTGACATACAAACTCCGCGAGCATGGATCAGTCGTGCGCGATGATCCAGCTGCGGAGAATCTTTATTACCTAGAAGTCAATGCGGCCGAAGCCCCGGTTGTCATTACTATGACAAAGTCGGCTTAGGTGCCTCGACATCCAGGTCAAAACCAGCCAACAGCTCATCCGCCATCTTTTCAAGCTCGAGATTAAGGATCTGCCCCTTGACTTGAAAAGCCACGCCGTCCCACTGGTACTCAGTCCAATCGATGGGCAGATAACAATCGCCATCTTCGCGGAAGTACTCAGCAAAGTACTCGCTAATGTAGTCGAGGAGGAACATCCCAGCGGCGCGTTCACCGAGGTAGGTGTCGGCAAAAGCGATGCGTGCTTCGACCGGGTAGAAATAAGATGATGAATCGTTACGTAAGGTCACCTTGGCGTAAACACCCTGGCCGTCCTTGCTAAACTCAACACCAAAATAACGCGCCCCTCGCAGTCCAGCAAATTTGCGGTCTAAAAGGCGAGCTAGATCAGCGCACTCGGATTGATCAAACCAGTTGTTAGCGGTCGTTCCGGTCCTGACGTCGGTCATAGCGTTCCCCCTTTGATTTCTTGAACGAGGAGCAAGTTACTCAACACACGGTCCAGATGTGGAGTACTGGTTTCCGTATCACGAGCATGCCTTAGGGCCGTGCTTAGCTGCATCAATAAGTCTGCCAGTCCGGCCATGACGCCCTGGACTCTCTGGGCAGGATCTGAAACGCTTACACCAGCGTTCTCGCTGACCGCCCAAGAATCACCATTAGGTGTACCTACAGCTAGCCTTAAAGTTCCCTCGATACTGCGCATGACATCGACAGCCAAATCTTGTAGGGACGCGACGTCACGACTGCTCAACGACTCTAGCTCAGCGTTGGTCAGAGGTGCGCCGGTGAATTGCCCACCCGCCAAAGCCCGCGCAAAGGCTGTCATCAATCGCTTGTCGACACTGACCGTAGCAGCGCTGGAGTCATCGTCAGCTAGCTGAGCTACAGCCAGCATTCCGCTCAAGGCATCAAGCTTAGAGGCAAGCGCCATCAGCTGGGCCATGCTACCGATTGGGGCAAATACCACTCTAGGTCCACGTGAGCCTTGTACTTGCAATCTTTGCGGCACGACGGGAAGCCTGTTGCAAGCTCCTTTGAGTAGTTCCGCCTGCTCGTAGCCGATGAGGGCCAGGAGATTTTGGTCGATAGCGTCTAGCAAGAGGCCACGCTTATTGAGCTGCAGCTTTTTCACCATATCATCGGTGCCGGGCAGCTTGTGGCGCTCCAGCTGCTTCAAAGCAGCATTTGCCAGACCGTTGACTAGGGTCAGGCCAGTTCTGAAAAGAACTTGCGGATGCTCCGTTGCGAGGATAGTCGCACCGACTTTAACGTCGCCACTAGACAGATATTCAAGCCCTAGACTTACAAGGCCCTGTGCATGCGTCAGGATGCGCCTAAGACCACCGGTATCATCAGCCTCAACCTGCAAAGCGGAGCAGAGTGAGTTAGCAAGATGCAGGAGCTGATGCTGCAAGATCGGAGCCTGATCCGCGTTTTCAGCGACCATGCTAGCCATCACATCGAGCAGGAACAGCTTTGATTCGCTGCTCACTGCAACTGGCAATTGATCCTGAGTGGACAGTAGATCGTCTGCCTTGACTTCGTACTTTTTACGCAAGGCCTCAAGGCCAACCGGACGAAACGCAGCTAAGCTTTCATCGTAGGTGACAAAACCATCTTCCGACAGACGCGCAGCGCGGAATTGGGCCAGCTGTGCCTCCGCCTCGTTCGGTGGGTTGTAAGCAGCATGCGTCAGTAATGCATAGGCATACGACACATCGCTGGACAAGGTGGCTTCGATCAGTTGGTTGATGAATTCGACGACCGCTGGGTCCTCGCTTTTGACGCGATAATGCAGCGTCCCGCACGGTAGTCGGTGCAGGGCGTCTTGCTCAGCAGAACCTAGTTTTTCGTATAGCTCTTCATCGATTAGGTCGATGTAGGGTCCGAGTAAGCCAAGCTGATACTCTTCGTCTAGGTCACGAAAGCGCCGGTACATCTCCTCGTCGCTGACCTCTTTGAACAAGGACAACCAACGCGCGGCTCTGCGGATCTCGAGTTGATCCTGACGCCAAACGTCGTAGTCCATAATGCGAATCACTTGGTCTTCAGACATCAAGGGCAGAAGCTCAAGGCACTCTTCAGGGCCCTTAGCTAGGATCGCATGATAGAGTGCTTGAGGCGCAACGGCCTGAACTGCCTCAACTGGGTCCTCGCTCAGGAGCAGCGCATCAACATCTACCGGCGTCGGTAAGAGGGCCGAGGCCTTCCACGGCGTCTCCACAGGCAGCGCCTGATGCCCTGCATCCACAACCCCTGCTAAGCCTTCTCGTAGCACTTCTTCCGACAATCGGCTTGCCATGCCGCACTCCTCTATGTATTCCTACTAAGCACACTGTCTGCGTGAGCTTTGTCGCTCAGGACTGCCGGCAACAGCTTGCCGACGCCGTCAAGCGGCGCCGGACCATATCATTAATTGATACTAGTCGCAATGAATGCCTGGTTACCATGGATTTGATTTGTCAAATTAGAGTGTTGTCCTTAGGTTGGAGGGTCCCCCCCTGCACGCTATAGATCCATCGGTAGCACTTGATACCCTGGCTAAATCCTTGATTGAAAAGGCTTTGGCCCCGGTTAAACACGACCTTGCTGAGCTCAACCGGCGTTTGGTGGACTTTATTCCTACCGAGACTGCCACGGCTCGCGCCGTGAGCGAGCATGTTTTGGCCGCTGGCGGCAAACGTATCCGGCCGGCCCTATTTTTCATGGCAAGCGAGCTTTTGGGCTACCGCGGCGACCATTTGTACCAGATCGCAGCTGTGACTGAGTTTGTCCACGCTGCAAGCCTCTTGCATGACGACGTCATCGACAACAGCACCCTGCGGCGCAATCGACCTACTGCTAACAGCATCTACGGCGGCGCCGCCAGCGTACTAGTCGGTGACCTCATATATTCGACAGCCAGCGAGATGATGGCTGCTACTGGCAATATGGAGATCGTCAAGACTTTCGCTCGCGCTATCCGTCTGATGAGTGATGGTGAGCTGCTGCAGCTTGAAAATTTGTACAATGCTGACGTTAGCGAAGTCACGTACATGAATATTCTAGAGTACAAGACCGCAGTGCTTATTGCAGCTTCGTGCCAAGCAGCCGGACTACTCGCCAATGCGTCTCAAGCCCAATGCGACGCACTGGCATCGTTTGGCCACCATGTTGGGCTTGCATTTCAGCTGATCGATGATGCTTTGGATTACACTGGGTCAGCTGAGGTTGTGGGGAAAGCTACTCACTCAGACTTGCTCGAAGGCAAGGTGACGTTGCCTGTGATTCTGTTACGCACTGCCGCAACGCCAAGCGAATGGGCGCGGGTGCAGGAGCTGATTTCACAGGATATCACGCAAGCCTCGGTAGTTGAGATTGCCGCGCTAGTCGACAAGTATGACACTGCAAATTTGACCGTTGAGCGAGCTCATGGTTTCACCATGAAGGCCATGGCAGCACTGCATAGTTTCCCAGCGGGCACTGCACGGGATCATCTCGAGAATTTGGCGAACAAACTCCTTTTCCGCTTTAACTAAGCCACTTGAACGGAAACCAGCTGACTAAGCCGGAGAGAAGTCAGGTAAATAGATAGCGCAGATTGCTAGGATAATATGATCCGGAAACACCCGCGTGACATGCACACCAGTCGTCTTGAGCAGTTTGATGCTAGCTGGCGTCGTGAGGTGTTACCGAGTGGACTTACGCTTTTCAGCATTCCACGTCCTCATGATGATCACTTTTTTCTCGGTGTGACACTGAAGGTCGGAACAAGACTAGAGCGCGGCAAACACAAGCCAGGAGTCTCGCATTTTCTCGAGCACATGATGTTTCGCGGTTCGAAGCGCTACCCGGACTATGCTCAGCTGGCTGAGGCTTTTGAATGGTTGGGCGGTGACTGGAATGCAGCCACTGGACAAGAGCACACGGAGTACTGGTACTCAGGTATCAAGCATACTGCGGCCGAGGTCATCGATCTATTCGCCGATTTTATTGCGACGCCTCAATTTACCGATATCGAGGTTGAGCGCAGTATCATCACACGCGAGCTCGACGGCGAGACCAACGATCACGGCCACTGCACTGATCTTGATTATCATATTGCTACGCTACTCTGGCCGGGCACGACTCTGGCACAGCCAATTTTAGGCACGCGAGAGTCCATTGCTAGTATGACTGTCGATGACCTGCGACGTTATCGAGACGCCTTTTATGTTCCGCAAAATATGGCCATATCGGTAGTTGGCGGGGACGATCACCTACTAGACCTATTGCGTTCTGCCTTTGGCAATCTTAGAGCTGACTTCCGCGATGTGAATAAAGTCGCCTTTCCACCTTTGGCTAACTACAAAGGACCTACGGTCAAGTGGGTTGAGCACAGCGACAACGAATACGAGATTAAACTTAGTTTTGTTTGTGGTTCTGAGTGGTCTAGTGAGGCCCAAACTGTGGAGCTAGTCAGTCGCATCTTGGCCGACGGATTTTGCTCGCGCCTTGGTCGCCGCCTGCGTGAGCAACTTGGTCTTGTTTACGATATTCATGCGCATCCTAGCCTTGGGCTCGATGTGGGGACGTTGGATATCGGAGCCTCCTGCGCCCAAGATCAGCTAGACGAATTTATGACCGAGCTACTTCGCGAGCTAGCAAGGCTGGCAACCGATGGCCCCACCTCAGACGAGCTTGAAAGGGCTAGAGTTCGCTCAATAGTCGATCTTGAGCTTGCCCCAACCGTACCAGAGGTCATTGGCACACGCTTGCCCTGGGCATATCTCGCAGGTCGCAATCTCTCCTTAGTCGAGGAACGCGAACGTCTCAAAGCTGTCACCACCGAGGCAGCTGCAGAGTGGTGCAAACGTACTTTGACAGCAAGCAACGCAGCGCTCGCAGTATTAGGACCTGCCGCCAAGGATATCGAGAAGCGTCTGAAGAAGGCTCTAGTTGCCGGGCTGACAACGGCTGGCTAAATCATTGCCTAGAAGTTGGTTAACTTTAAAAACGCTAGAAATTCTCAAATCAAATCTGACTCTACTAATCAAGCCTACCGCGTCTGTAAACCCTACGACAGAACGCTACCGTAAGTTTTTCCAGTGATTGCCGATAAATTTTAGGACACGCCCGCAAATTTGCCGATGGCGCAGTCGCGAAGTTGCCCGGAGCCACTGATGAATAAAACCCATAATTGGAGAGCGAACGCGATTGTTTGCGGCATAGTTGTGTTGGCAACACTAGTGATTTACATGACACCAGCTCGGGTCACATACGATAAAAACGTCACACTACCAGTCAACTTTTATTTGCGTAGCCTAATTCACAGGGACCCGCCCGTATCACCGTTGCTAAAGGTTTATGCCTTCGATGATAAGACCCTGCAGTATTTAGATCGGCCTGAGTTATCACTAAGCGAGTGGTCTCAACTGCTCACAGCCCTTGCTGCGACTAAGCCAAAGGGTATTTACATAGATAAACTTTTCGGCACTCCAGATACCGAAGGCCGCTCCGAGTTCGTGGACTCGATCAAGCGTCTCGATGTGCCGATCGTTAGTGGGGGCTTTTTGCACCCTGGGCTGATTCGCAAGAACAGTCTAGTCGCCATGAATGAACGACCAGAATATTCATTGAGCGAGGCTGACATCGTGACCCTGAAAGACCGTCCCATGCCGCAGGTTGAGGGACACCTTTACGGTCCTCACGTCGATGTGCAGAAGGCTTTTACGCGCATTGGTCACCTACAATACGAGGGAGATGGACGCGTCGCGCCATGGATCAAAATCGGAGCTGATAAGCTTATACCTCACATTTCACTGGCTCTTGAGTCAACCAGCGGACGCAACTCGCAAATCCCCGACCTACAACGTTCACTTCACCCAGACTTCAAAGGATTACTGACCGTTAATTTGTTGCCGCCATCATCGTTTGCCAAAAACTTCTACAGCTTGAAAAGTGCTCTTGAGCGTATCAAGAACGGATCGTCATTTGCTCCGGTTATCAATGAAGGTCAAACTATATTAATTTTGCCGGGTGCATTTACAGGTAGCAGTGACTGGGTTGAAACACCTTTAGGATACCTCCCGGGAGGCTATGTTGTGGCCTCGATGCTAAACAGTGTTCTTACCGAGCAGTGGCTCGTAAACTCTAATCTTGATTGGCTTTGGTGCATATGCTGCGTGATAGCTGCCACACTTTTGCCGTGGAGTCTTTCACCAGCAGCTTGGATGGTGACAGCTGTAACGATCGGGATAAGCATCGCCGTTTTAAACATTTCAGCGCTTATCTGGACTGGACTGGTTACAACCTGGCCTCTCATGGTATTGGCCTATACTATCACCGCAGCGTCGCTTTTTGTTTTTCATCGACATAACCGTGAGCGACAGATTCGCGATGAGCAGGTGCGTAGAGCTGAAATGAACGCTACAGCTGCAGTAGTTCAGTATGCTTTTTTCCACGACCAAAAAACACCCGACAGCTTAGTTAAATTTGCTGCGTCACACCAACCAGCAGATACCATTGGTGGTGATTGGTATGGTATTTATGAATACCCTTCAAAAGGTTATGTGTTTTTATTTATCGGTGATGTGACAGGTCATGGTATATCTTCTGCCCTCATGGTCTGCGCGGTTGCAGGTGCCGTCAATTCAACACTCCCTCAGCTGATTGAAGCAGAACATAACGTTCAGAAAAGTCTTGAGCAGCTTGCTTCCGTCGTGAATAAAGTTGTTTTTGATTCAGGCTATGCTGTCGAAAAAGCCATGACTATGGCTTTCATCGGCATGGATCTTAAATCGCGAAGGGCCCACCTGTTAAACTGCGGCCATTTACCAATTTATGTTCGAAGTGAGGACAAGGTCAAAAGTATTGCCATCGGCGGTGATATACTTGGCATGACGCCTAACATTACCTGTCGTCCTTGCGATTGGGAAATCAAGCCAGGAGATACGATCCTCACGGTCACTGATGGCCTATTTGACAATCGCGGACCCAACGGAGCACGAGTGAAAATTAACGAACTGAAACGGCTAATATCTGGGCCGCAATTATCCCCGGCTGAACTGTGTTCCGCGATCAGAGCAACAGTCACCCAAAAATGGCAAACGATCCCACTTCGAGACGACTGCACCTTTTGCATCGTCGCAATTGACTAAATTAATATAATAATTAATGCCATTTACAGATAAATGCCAAGAAAGCCTAAACTTTTCCTATTCGGCGACCGATAGGACCCAATAAGCCGTGATTTAGAGGTACTGTCTCCAGTCGAAAGGGCTGTACCTATGGATCGCCTAAATCGCATCCGGATATCGCAAGCGGTACTATCGTGCATCGTACTTTGGGGGCTTTCGAGCTGTTCGAGTACCCTCCTGCAGGGCGAGTCGTCAAAGATCAAGAGCGAAGACAATCAAAGCACAGATAAAGGTGATACCGATAAAAACGACGGCGAAGGCAAAGAGGAAGCATCTGTGGACCCCTCACCAATCGCTGGTATTAACCTAGTATCTAACTGCGATGCGGCTGTCATTAGCAATGATAATGCTGACATTTCATGTAGGGCCTACGATGGTAGTCGCCCGAAGGAAAAGTTACCCGCAGTTACCTGGAACTACGAATTATCGGTACCTCTGACCCCAACTCAATCAGTAACAATGGAAGCAACTCCAAATCAATCTGATCGAGATGCTGTTTACCATCTGAAGGCTGCAAGTGGCAGCGAACTCGACACATTGATAAAAAACTTCAAACCATACTTTGTCTTCCAAAGCACTAAAAGACCACTTACAGTGCCACAAGCTGCGGTGCAGATCATCAAAGGCTGCGAACAGCCAAACCTGTCTCCAGATGCACCCTGTACTGCAACGCGTATTCGGTACCAAAGCGCTGCTGTCAACGAACCTCAACTTTGCGTGTCTGAGACGCAACAAGCCACGTGCGTTGGGGGCAGCTGCGGAGCTTTCAGCGGTACGATGACTAACGTGTCTTGTGTGATTTCTCGCACCAGGTACCCAGTGACATTGGCTGCCTCCTGCACTCCGGAAGCACAAACGTCGACCTGTACCGAGGGCAGCTGTACAGCTTTTTCAGGGAAGTACAGTGAGACTACATGTGGCCTATGCGCCGGTGCCGCCGTCGGTGGGTTTTGTTGGTATAACTCCGGCCAAAATACCGACTGTATTTCAACCTGCAATACGCATGGCGGTGTAACAGCCGGCACGATCACTTATGCCGGATACCCGGACGGGACGCTTGCCCAATGCAGCGCTGTCCTCGATGCCCTCAACATGGGTACAACTGGAACCATGGCGACGGACAATAATTCTGCTGGATACACTGCAGGCTGTGGACTTTACACTGGCAACAGTCGCCTTCGTTACATATCCGGTAAGACTACGCAAACTAACTCGTCGTTGATGTTCTTGACCGCTCGCGTATGTTCTTGCGTCAACTAACCTGAACAGAGTTGGCCATTGATGCGGCTTCTCCATTCATAGGCCAGTCATAGGCCAGTCATAGGCCAGTCAGCGGTTGGCCTGATTGACCTCTGAAATTTGACCGTTCAAGGTCCAAAAGTCATAGCAAATTCCGACGGCAAAAAACCCACCTGTTAACAGGTATAGTAGGCCCGTCCAAATTTTACCCAAATAAAAGCGGTGTATGCCAAACACCCCGAGATAGGTCAGCAGGACCCAGGCTAAAGAATAGTTAACAGGTCCAGGGACATAGCGACGCTCAGCACTGCGCTCCATGCCGGGGAGCAAAAAAGCGTCTACAATCCAGCCAATCCCACATAGCCCGAGGGTGCAAAACCAAATCGTACCGGTCACTGGACGCCCGTAATAAAAGCGATGGGCCCCAGTAAAACCAAACAACCAAATTATATAACCCAGTAATAGATTATGTGTTTCTGCTCTGTGTTCAGCCTGATTCTGCATATAGATTCCTAAGTTAACACAAGTTAAGTCACTACCACCCGTGCAGCCGTCGATACACCCAATTTGGCTAAGCTTTCAACAACATTGCTTGCACAGGGTTTTGACATTGGGCCTCCAGGGGCCGTTTTAAAGCAGCGAATTCATTGAAGTCAAAGTTGTGCACGGATCTTGCAGCTTCCTATTGTGTACGCAATAAAACTTCTGGAGTCACGAAATCATGATTACTTCGCGGACGTCACGATTGATCCACGCAATGGTGTTGGTTGCCACTGGTACGGTGACCACGATGTCGTTGATCGCCTGTAATGAGGCGAAATTCGGTGGCAAGAGCGTACCGGGCGCAGGTAACTTAAAAGACGGCAAGTACGGTCCTAACGATCGGGATGGCCTGGGCGGAGAAAACGCCACCGCTGGCGTCGACGCTAATGCCTACGGCACACCCGTGACCGACGATCTCGGTAAACCGGGCTGGACCGATGACAAGCTCAAACCGCTCGTTGATACTCTGTTCAGGACCGGCTCCATCCCAACTTTGGGAGGAGACAATCCAGGCTCTGGTGGCAGCACCGGAACCGGTTCCGGCATTCCCGGACTAGGTGGCTCAGAATCCAACGGTAACGGTCCCGGTAATGGCGGCGACAACGGCGATAATAACAACGGCAGCCTATTTAGTGACTCCAGCGGAGTGCTATGGTTGCCGTGCAGTGAGAACGGTGCCAAACCAGCACCATTTAGTAACGATTTCTTTGCTAAGGTCGGATCAAAGGTACGAGTAGCTGGCGAGTTCTGCCCTCAGGCTAAACTCGGAGGCGAGGTCACTGTAGTCTATGTGATCGATCATTCCGGCTCGATGGAAGGTACAGGACCTGAAGGTCCCAACGATAAGACTAACGGTGGCACTTGCGGTCGTATGAAAGCGGCAGAAGTGATCGCACAGAAATTTGCTGCGATGCCCGACACCAACGTGAAAGCAGCCGTGGTTAACTTTTCGGGTGCATCCCGCGTCGATTTGCCAGTCGGCCCTCTGGCCGCCCTGAATGCTTATCCAGATAAGTCAAAATTATTCTGTGGCTCAGACCCCAAAGATGCATCGACTAACTACAACGCAGCTTTCAGCGAAACCAAAAATCTCATCGCCAACATCCCTGGCAAAAAACTTGTTTACTTTATTTCAGATGGCTCCCCTACTTCCGGTGGCAGCAATGGCACTAGCGCAAGTGCTGCGGGTTTGAGCGCTGCCCAAGCGTTACGCCAGGTAAAAGACGTCACTCTCTTTGCACTCTTTGTCGGTTACACCAAAGGCAATGCAAATAATCCCCAAGGCTATCTTGAGCAAGTCACAGGTGACCCGAAAGCCGTGCGCGTAACCGCCAATGCTACAGAGTTAGTACAAGCAGCAGCAGCGCTCGCACAACCCATCATCAACATCAGCGCCAAAGATGTCGTGGCTCAAGTTAAAACCGACAAAGGTGTGACTGACGTTAAAATCGACAAAATTGATGCGCGCAAAGATGCGATCAACCGATATTACTGGGTGACCGAACCATTCGAGCTGACTGGCGTTGCCGGCAAGTCGCAGGTTAACGAGCTCAGCATCAGCGCTCAGACCTCAACCGGCGAAAAGGTATCTGCTGTGACAGAAATCAACTTCAACGCATCAAAGTGATATGTTGATTTGCTGAAATTAACTAATGTTGTTCTAGACTAGCGATTTTTTGGGAGCGGTTTCTGCAAGAAGTTTGCGGAAATCGCTTAATATTTGGACAGTCGCGCTAGATCCTATGCGATCGACACCAGCCGCCGCAAATTCAACTGCCGAAGCCAAAGAGCGAATCCCTCCAGATGCCTTGACCCCAACATCTGGGTGCCTAGCAAGCCCTGCTCGGATGGCTTGGATATCACCCAATGAGGCTCCACGAGCGCCAAAACCGGTACTAGTCTTGACCATGCTTGCTCCTGCCTCAGCACACCATAGGCTGATCTCACGAATTTGCGTTGGGTTTAATAGGGCCGTCTCGATGATGACTTTGACTGGCACCTTTCCGGCTATCCTGACCACCGATGCTATATCATGACGACACGCAGCAGTTTCACCACCTAGGTAGTAACCAGAGTTAATTACCATGTCCAGCTCTCGAGCACCGTCAGCGATGGCCCTTAACGCCTCGTCAATCTTAACATCAGTGCGATTGCAACCTAGTGGAAACCCAACCACGGCGATCGGCATCACAGCACTGTCGCGCAACTCTCTGGAGGCTAACGGAATGTAGCAAGGATTCACGCATACGGCCTTGCATCCCAACTCGCGAGCCTCTTGGCAAAGTTGACGCACTTGAGCTGGTGTGGCGTCAGGCTTAAGTAACGTGTGATCGAACAAGGCGGCAAATGCGGCAAGATTTCTTCTGGATTCGGGTACGGTATTTAACATCAGCATTGCCCTCCATCGATCCGTGCACGTTGCTAATTACAAAGGCACTACTCGGCATAGACTACTCCCACTCTCGCCGATCACCAAGTACCTAAGCAGGTTCACTCAAACTCCTGGTAGCCCGAGGTCCGAGCCACCTAATGTAAACGAAAGTGCAGTCATCCTTGGGCTTTTCTTGACCCCAGAGCGACTTGGTCACTGTTTGTAGCCGATGATGTACCTGATCAGCGGACGGAGCCTCCTTTAAAATTCCCTTGAGGTCCCTTAATCGGAATTTGCGGCCACCGGGTCCGAGGTTATCGAAAAGGCCATCAGTATGCAGAAATAGTGCTTCTCCCTGTTCAAGTTGAAATTCGACTCTACCGTAACGGGCCAATGGACGAAGTCCAAAGGGGTTTGCTGGGGGAATAACCGCGGATATTTGTGGCCCGTTAACGCGGAGCATGGGTGTGTGACCGGCGTTGAGGTAAGCGATTTTCCCGGTATCGATCTCAATACCCAGGATGGCTGCTGTCATCAGTTTCTGACCGCTATCACCGCTATCACGAACGGCACTGTTTAATACATTTGCTAGGATTTCCAAGACGGCCCCCATGTCCATCGACCTATTTTGGGCCTTTATGGCTGAGATCGCCCCTTTAAACCCACCGGCAGTCGCAATCGAAACCAAGGCGGACATTAAATCATGACCAGTCACATCAGCTAAGACCACATATAGACGACGCTGCTCCTCGTCGTAGTTGGTGCCGATCCAATCACCACCTGAGATCTCGGCTGGCTGGTACTCGCTAATGATCTCGATACCAGGAATACCCCTTAGTTCCTGCCCCAGAGACCGGTAGACCTCCTGCGCCTCAGCGAGGCTATTCTGCAGCGCACGGCGTTCTGCCGAAATTTTCGTTAACTCGACTCGTGTGGCTTCCTGCTCGCGCAGTTCATGATTCAATTTGATGATGTCACGTTCTCGAGATTCGACAGCTTGGAAAGCCGCATTGAACCGCCTGGCTAACTGGATCGATTGGAAACCGACGAAAAGGTACATTCCGATAGGGGACATTCTCGGAATGTCTAACCCGATGTTTAACGCGACAATTTCAAACACAGATAGTCCAGCAATGACTCCAAATCCAGCTAGGAAGAGCCTCGCTCCATCTCGATTCTTTTTGATCATGCTAATTATTGCGCGACTATACTCGACGACCAGAACTAAGTTCATCAACTGAGTAATCATGCGAGCGTAGCCGAAGATTGGCGGAGTTGTAACCAACGTCAGAATCGTGGCTGGCGTTACCACGATGATTGCGAGGATTAATGGCCATCTGCGACTATCTAGCGGATACATGCAATTAATGAATTTAGCCAATACCGGAATTGCAATAAAATAGCTCACAAGCTCCATCCGCCAAGACCAGAGACCAGGCAAACTGAGAAACATAACTCCAAGTTGACCCTCGCCTACAAAGATGATTCGCAGAGCGATGATCGAGCTAAATATCGCGAACCAAAGATTGGACGACTCAAATCGTCGAAAAATGAACATCCATAGATGATAGAAGGCTGTAAAGATCAAGGTGCTTATCAGGAACATGTCAAAACCGACACGAAACGCCTGATTTCGTGCCATCTGATCGGGATCTCCAATCATGAGATCACCAATAATGCCACCATGTGTGACAGTATAATTTGCCGTTTGGATCACGATTTCCATTTTACCGTGCGGCACCTGATGCAACAGCAACACCTTGTGACCGCCACTATCAGTTTCGGGAATTTCGGTGCGATAATAGCCAAATTCACGTACCAATTCGCCATCTAGGTAAATCCTGGCCCAGCCATAGAAATAAGGTAGCTGCAATCCAACCTGCTTTACGTTGGATGGCAGTGAAACTTGAGCTCGGTAAGTTGCCTTGCCGAAGTCGGTAAGTACGTCAGCACCAACTTTGCCACCGCGCCATACTTGTGGAACTTCGTAGTACAGCGATTGCGAGACTCTTGCGCCTAGGTCTGCAGGAGACAATAGCTCGCCCCAGTAGAATTCCCAGTCCCCTCGCACAGCCACTGCACCACCGCGAACAAAATCAACATCATCTAGGTTCATGTGCCCACGTTCCACCATGGGCATATTGGCCGCTGTAGATTTCAAAGAAATCGAAATTAGAAATGTGATCACACCAATGGCGCCTAAAGCTCGCCATATGTTGTTTCCTAGTTGGCTATGTGAGCGATCCATCGTTGCCTTACCAAAGTAGGGAAATCCCCCAATGTTTATCGGCAAGTTAGAGCTCGAGTTGAGTTGAACCCAAAATATTTAAATTAATGAATTCAGGTACTTAAGGAAAAACCGATTAACGCACCAATGAATCCACAATATTTTTGCGCACAGTCGGGTCCGCCACGATAGTGACATGGGCCAAAAGTGCATCTGCAGCCAAGTTAATATCTGAGTTCTCGGCTCCGTCCACTGGACCTGAATGCAAGTAGTTCTTTTCGTCCTGATAGTGGTTACTCCACAGCTTCGCCTTAGATTTAATCGTCGCCAATCCGTCGGCTCCAAAATCAGCAGGTGATTGTTTGCATCCTTCTGCTGACTGCCCACTCACAGAGCCTAAAAAATCTGAAGGCTGACATTTGGTTGCGCTAATGGGATCTACCGTCGCTAGTGTCATCAGGCTAGTACCGGGCGCAAGTTCCAGTTCTCTAGCCAATTTCATCGCTAACCATCCACCGTATGAGTAACCGACAAGATGCACTGAGGCATTGGCTTCTTTTGCGATAATCTGGCCAATCTTTGAAGTGAAGTCATTAACTCCGACGTATTGGGTAAACTTGGGGAACTCAGCAGTTGTAAAGTAGACAGAGCCCGTAGCTTGCGTAAAACAAGAAAGCAAAAAAATCGGATCCGGTTTACTTTTAGCCTTCAAATCAGCTTTAAGATCGTCAAGGATTCGCGTCATATTCGTGCCTTTTATCTCACCTTCGGTATCGGAGAAGTTCGGGCACGTAGCAAAGCCATCTAAAAGAAAATAGAGGCTTTTCCCTGGCTTAGGTACAGGGTCACCTGGTGATTTCGAGACTGTAGGGTTTTGTGGCTGCGACGAGCCGCCAGCTCGGAGACCCACATCCTTCTTTACCGGTTTGCCATCACCGCAGCCGGTGGACAGACCCCATAGAATCATTGCGATCAGTGGCAGTAGCTTCAAATGTTCGTGCGAGTACCACATGGGGATGTAAACCTCCTAAACACTAGCCTCTCAATCTACATTTCGGATGAATTCAACTAAAACTAAAACAAATATTATTTTTATATTTATTACAGTTAGTTACGATAAAAATAGCGACCCGAAATAAGTTGGCAGAAATTGTGCAAAGGGTGCATCGCGGATGTCTATTTGACGTCTGTAGTCCCCGGTGTCTGGGTCTGAACTGAGCTGTTACGAGGTCGTGTATGTTCCGAAATTTAGCAATCATGAGTGCCCTGCTGACTGCATGTGGAGGCACCAAGTCGGAGAGCAAAACACCTCAGACTGAACCAAGCGCTGGACAAAGCACTATTAGAGTCGAGCAAACGCAGGAGCTTGCAGTTACCTCGGGAACCATTGGAAACTCCACTCTCAACACTGCCATCACTCGTATGGCTGCGCCACCAAGGATCATTCCCAATCTCCAGCCCTTCGCCAATGCTCGAGGTTTTGCCGCTACTTTTAGTACGGCGGGTAGTATCGACTTAGACAATCTTTTTTTCAAAAGTCTCGGCAGCAACGGCCGTACCTGTGTTACGTGTCACAGTCCTTCTACTGGATGGACGGTGAACCCTACTGACATCGTCTCTCGCTTCAATGCCACGAATGGTCTCGATCCCATATTCAGACCTAACGATGGCGCAGTGTGCGCAAATGCAAACGTTTCGACTGTACAGGCAAGAAGTAATGCTTACAGCCTTCTACTCCGACGAGGAGTATTCCGCATTGACCTACCCGTACCTTCTGATCGTGATTTTGACCTAGTCAATGCTACAGGCGTCTATTGCAATAATCCCATGCAATCGCAGTTCTTGCCACTGTTTCGCCGTCCATTACCGTCAACCAACCTAAAATTCTTGGCATCAGTGATGTGGGATGGTCGCGAGAGCAAACCAGGGCTGACGGTAAGAGAATCTCTCTTGAATCAGGCTAATAATGCGACCGTTGGTCACGCCCAATCTCTATCTCAATTATCACCTGAAGACCGTGAGCGTATTGTCAACTTCGAGCTAGGTTTATTTACTGCGCAGATTTCAAGCTTGGCCGCTCTCAACAGCAGCGGAGTCAATGGCGGTCCAAAATTTCTTGCCGATGTGCCATTCACTATTGGCACAAACTTCCCACCGAATTTTGACCCATCAATCTTCAATCTGTTTAACTTGTGGCGCACTCGCCCAAATTCAGCCGGTCAAGCGGCAATCGCTCGCGGAGAGCAAATCTTTAATACCAAGAAATTTCGCATTCGCAATGTCGCTGGATTGCCATCCGCCGATTTTGAAGGTACTTGCGGAACCTGCCACAACACGCCAAATGTTGGCAGCTTCTCAGCTCCAGGATTTGTCAATATTGGAATCGGAGCCGCAAATCGCCGCACCGTGGACATGCCTCTTTTTACCTTCAGAAACAAGTCTACCGGAGCGACCATTGCCGTGAGCGATCCTGGACGTGCCCTCGTCACTGGCAAGTGGGATGATATAGGTAAGTTTAAGGTTCCCAGTTTGCGAGCTCTGCCAACTAGAGCACCATACTTCCATGATGGCTCGGCTCAATCGATTGAGGACGTGATTGGTTTTTATGTTGGCCGCTTTGGTATTAACATGAATCCCCAAGAACAAGCAGATTTAAGTGCCTTCCTTCGATCTTTATGACTAATTACTTTAGTCGATTGGGACCGTTCGCTGTTTACTCGTGTTGGACTTTATTGAGTCGGGTAAGTTACCCGCGATGATTTCCACTAACTTGGCGAGCAACTTGGTCCTCATAAAGGAACGGTGAACCACCAAGCTAACCTCTCGAGTTGGAACAGGTTGTTTAAACGGCACGACGACTCCTTGTCGTCGCGCCTCCCAGCTAGCCGCAAGTTCCGGAATCACAGTGTATCCCTGGCGTTGTTCCACGAGTCGACACAATGTTTCTAAACTGCCACTGCTGAAGCTCAAGCCACCCTTTGAGACGGTGCGACTGCGGCGTCCGCGACAAACACGAAGGGTTTGCTCGCGCAAGCAATGCCCCTCAGTCAGCTACAGTAAATGCTCATCTTTCAGAGCTTGATCATCGATTTCCTTGATCGATCCCAAATCACTATCCTTAGCCGCGTAAACATAAAAGGCTTCGTTGAATAGAAAATGTTCTATCAACGAATCCTCGCCTAAAGGAGTGGCAAGTAAGCCAACATCAAATCTATTGCGATTCAAGCCATCGATAATGTCTGATGTCCTTGCCTCCTCTATGGAGAGCTCGATGTTTGGACATTGGTTTTGCAAGTCATTGAGAAAAAGCGGCACCAAATAAGGTGAGATCGTTGGAATCACCGCGAGTCTGAGCTCACCACTGAGTTCGTCCTTGGTCACGTTCACAAGTTGCTCAATTTTAGCGGCCTGACTGAGCACCAGGCGACTCTGCTCTATCACGAGTCGCCCTATCGGTGTCGGAGCAATGGGCTGACTGCTGCGGTCAAATATCAGGATTCCAAGGTCATCCTCTAATTTTTTGATCTGCATGGACAAAGTTGGCTGTGTTACAAAGCACGATTTAGCGGCTTGATGGAAGTTGCCAAACCGCTCAACGGCGATCAAATAGCCTAGCTGAGTTAGTGTAATCATCTTCTGAGTGACCTTTTATTACCATAGTGACCTGTTTATATACCCAAAGAATACAGCATGTTAAGTTAACTATCAAGAAAATCGATCAGTAGATAAAAATTATAGATTTTATTGATTCAACGATTCAACCGATAACTGAGTTGTAACAAGCTCGGGGCATGTGACCTGGGCACTAACGGATGTGTGTGAATCACTAAGGAGGCTTTTATGTCTAGCATCATTAATTCCAAAATCCCTGAGTTCAAAGTCCAGGCCTATCACAACAACAGTTTCAAAACGGTCAGCAACGCAGACTTAAGCGGCAAATGGTCAGTATTCTTCTTTTACCCTGCCGATTTTACCTTCGTATGCCCTACCGAACTAGGCGATATGGCCGATAAGTACGAAGAGCTTAAGAAACTCGGCGTCGAGGTGTATTCAGTTAGCACCGATACGCACTTTACCCACAAAGCGTGGCACGATGCGTCGGATACTATCAAGAAAATCAAATTTCCAATGCTGGCTGATCCGACCGCTCATCTTGCAAAATCCTTTGGAGTTTATATCGAAGACGAAGGAGTCGCCTACCGCGGAACTTTTTTAGTCGATCCTGAGGGCCGCATCAAAGTAGCTGAAATCCATGATAACGGCATAGGACGCAATGCCGATGAGCTGGTCAGAAAGATCCAAGCGGCACAATTCGTTGCCACTCACAAAGGCGAAGTATGCCCAGCTAAATGGCGTCCAGGGAAAGAAACACTGAAACCGGGTCTAGATCTGGTAGGCAAAATCTGATTGGCCCTGATTGGTGGGCGCTTGTCGCCCACCTTCATCGGCAGAGTTGGTTTTTTTTAAATGACGGAGGACTTATGTTTGACACTGCTATTCGCGAACAGCTTGCCCCTTTATTAGCACAGCTCAGTGCGCAGGTTGCCATAGAAGTAATGAGTAGTGCGCATGACCAACAAGCCGAGCTCCTTGCTCTACTTGAGGGGCTTGCCTCGATGTCAGACAAAA
>OMIY01000263.1 GCA_900299215.1 bacterium
ACTTATTATACTGTATGATCCACGCTCTAAGGCGTATTCTTTGACCTGAAGCCAAATTTTCCAATTAGATAATCACTAATTTCCTGCAATACTACCGTGATAAACAGGATATTAGCGACGTAGCGACCCGCTAATCTCTTAGGATCAGACATAAGTCGGTAAACCCACTCTAAACCAGAATTCTGCATCCATTTAGGCGCTCTTTTTAGATCGCCTGCGGTAAATTCAATTGCAGCGCCCACACCTATTGCAATTCCTGCTCGAAGTTGGGACGCATGGGTGGAAATCCAAATCTCTTGTTTTGGGCTCCCAAGACCGACAAACAACAAGTCAGGATTGAATCGATTAATCTCGGCAATTGCTCTGGAATTTTCGTTCCTATCTTTCTCGAATCCAAAAGGTGGCATATAGCAATCGATTTTTAGGCTTGGCGATTTCGAACGTAAGGCAGCACTAGCCCGCTCAGCCGCTCCATCCGGACCACCAAACAGAAAAATCGAAAGATTCGCTTTCGAAGCTGCCGTTGCTAAAGCTGGAAGCAAATCAGCTCCTGTCACTCGACAAGGCAATTTTTTCCCAATTAGCTTGGACAGCCAAACTATTGGCATCCCATCAGCTAGGGAGAGTATGGCGTCCCGATATATGCGGGCAAGACTCTCCGACTGACGAGCTCGCATCACATGATCTACATTCGGCGTGACCACGAGACTGCATGATCCTTGTTTTTTCTTTGCAATTTCTGTGATCTCTGAAACAGCTTGATCAAAGTTCATCACATCGAAATAAAGGTTTGAAATCATAATCCGTTGCGTTGAACCCACCACGATATTCCTCTAATTCGACGTGATACAATTAAGTAGAAACAAGCGACGATCTTTATGGACTAACCTTGGCAACTATTCTTATCATATCAGCTCTGCAGATATTTCCGCCTATTTCTGGTGGCAACCATCGCACTGCGACGATTGCTAAGGAGCTAGTAAACGCGGGTCACACGGTCCACTTGTACTCCCTAATAGGGAGAAAAAAAGACATGATTCGCTTTAAATCGTCCGTTGAAACAATTGTGACACCAAATCTGATCGAATTTGTCAGGCGCCCCTTCGTCCTATGGCTAAGAGCAATACTCGCCTACAAACGTGGAATTCCGCCAATGTGGGCGAATGCCAAACTGCAAAAGCGCGATCCCAAACTTAAACACTGGTTAGACATTTCGGACGTCATTATATTCGATTTTCCATATACTTTTTTTGAAATCGGACAAATGTCCCGACCACTCATTTTAAATAGCCACAACGTTGAAGCCCGCCTATTTAGTCAGGAAGCAAAGACAGGTTCAAAAATCGCTGCACAGATTCGGGATTTGGAACTAAGTGCAATTTCCCGTGTCAACTTTGTTTTGTGTGCGTCTCATGAAGAGCTAGATTACTTCTCTAAAGAAAATCCCAATCAGCAGTTATTGCATATTCCTAACTGCATTAAGGTTATCCAAAACACAGGTGACAAATCTGAAGCAAATGAGCAATTGCGAAGATCACTTGGCATAGGCAACTCCGAAAGAGTGCTACTCTTTCCAGCGAGTCGATATGGTCCTAACGAAGATGGCGCTGCTTTTCTTCAACAATTTTGCCTCGATCACGATGACCTACTCCGAGATCAAAAAATCGTAATGCTCGTAGCTGGCAGTGTCACCCCAAAGTCAGATCGCAATGGTCAATTCATAGCGACTGGTCCTGTACCATCTATTGAACCCTACTTTCACCTGGCCAATTGGGGAATCAATCCAATCTTTCATGGCTCTGGCACTAGCATTAAGGTGGCTGAATTTATTGGATTTCAGCTGCCAATTTTGACTACGACCATAGGCGCACGCGGATTCAAACTGGAGAATGACCTAAGCGCACTTTTTTTCACTAGAGAAAATTTACGGGAGAAAATTGTAAACTTACCCACTGATCCGGAAACACTTTCGTCTATGTGCCGACGATCTAGGGAGGCAAACCTGTCTTTCTTGGACCCAGCCACGGCAATAAGACCATTGCTCGAGGTCATAGGCAAAGTCTGCCGCCCCTCCTGACAGCTCAGTCGGGCTCATGTTAGGATTGAGTTAACTCCCATATCATACTGCGTCCCACCCGAATTTCCACATGCTGAACCAAATTAAAAAATACTTTGCTCGCCGCAAAGCTACGTACGCTATCGGCAACGATTTGGTATTCATACCTGAAGTCGAGGCGGCTCATCAGCAATTTGGTGTCCGCTATCTAAATTTTATTTTCACTCCCAAAGAACAAAGCGACTGTACTCAAGTCGATGATACTTTTTCCTATTCGAGTCTAGCAGCACGCATCGCAGTTAAAGAATCCGTGATGAAAATATTAAAACCTGCGAAAGATGATTTGCTTCCCTGGCGCTCGATTGAAATCCTGCGTGACTCATTCGGTTCTGCTTCCGTCAAACTCCACTCTCCCGCAAACGCTTTGGCTAGACTGAGAAATATCGATTCGCTCACGATTACTATGACCCACGAATATCAGTATGCGTCAGCACTAGTGCTGGCAACCATGTCTTAAACTCCAAAATTCTATCGTCTATCTGCGCATTTAAGGAGGCAGTCATTATGCAAGATAAAATCCGAAAGATTTTAAAAGAACACGGTCGATTAGCAGTCGACGCAGCGACCTTGACAGAAACTTCGGATCTTTACCAATCCGGCATGACGTCTCACGCCAGCGTCAACGTTATGCTCGCATTGGAGGGTGAGTTTGATGTTGAGTTCCCTGACAACATGTTAAAGAGAAGCGTTTTTGAAAGCATCGCCTCTATCACTAGCGCTATCAATCAACTCAAAAACTAGTCGTCAATTAATAGTGGATAGGGAGAGCGTCGCTTGAGATCGCTTACAAGTTCCCAATTGGTTGAGCAAGCTCGGATCATAGGCTCGAGCACCGCCGCTGCGTTTGCCGATCAGGTAGACAGCGATGCTAGGTTTCCGTCTGAATCTGTAGCTGAGCTTAAAAAGCATCACTTGCTCAGTTGCTATGTTCCCAAGGAGTTAGGCGGTCAAGGGGCGACGTTAACAGAGCTGGCATTTATGTGCGAGGAGTTAGGTAAGCATTGCGGTGCTACTGCTATGGTTTTCGCGATGCATCAGATTCAGGTCGCATGCTTAGTGCACCATAGTTTGAGCGATAAATTTTTTTCAAATTACTTGGCTGAGCTGACCAAAAATGAACATCTTATCGGATCCGTTACTTCAGAGGTTGGCGTAGGCGGCGACATGCGATCAAGCATTTGCGCCGTAGAGATGAATGGGGGAGAGTTTACTCTCAATAAAAATTCCACAACCACTTCCTATGGGGCCCAGGCCGATGATCTACTGGTCACGGCTCGTACCTCAAGCTCTGCTCCGAGCAGTGATCAGTCCTTAGTCCTACTTCGCAAAAGTCAGTTCACCATGGAGCAAGTTGGCAATTGGAATCCGATGGGAATGCGCGGCACGGGTAGCGCCCCGTTTAAACTAAGCGGGCGAGGCCCAATCAGTCAGATCATGGCCTCACCATTTGCCACGATATCTAGCCAGTCCATGGTACCTGTGTCACATTTGCTTTGGGCAGCAACATGGGTAGGTAATGCTGCTGCATCCATGTCCAGAGTTAAAGGCTTTGTTAAACAACAGGCTAGATCCAAGCCTGGCACACTGCCACCCACTGCACTCAGAATGGCTGAGTTAGCTCCTTCAGTCCAACTGCTAAGAACCTCATATCGGCACCTTCTCGCTGAATATGAGGATATTATTCAGGACGAATCTAGGCACGAAGAACTGTCAACCGTTGGTTATGCCGTCAGGATGAACAATCTGAAGCTCGCTGGTTCACAGATGATCGTCGACATCGCCAACAAAGCCCTCCAGATCTGTGGCGTGCTTGGCTATAAAAACGATTCCAAATTTGCGATGGGGCGGATCCTTCGCGATTCTCATGCCGCTGCTCTCATGGTCGGAAACGACCGTATACTCAATACCAACGCAAACATGCTTATGATTCTTAAGGGTGAATGACCCAGGGAGACTGGATATGTCACAGACGTTTACTTCCAAAGGGTTATATGATGCTTTAGTTCAGGCTGGCCACATCATCCCCGTCGGGGTTAAGGGTGTATTCGGTCGAGGCCCAGTCTTTGAGGACGTCCTCGATCGATTCGAGCAATTGGTCAGCCGCATCGCAGCCCCTGACAAAGCAAGAAAGATGCATTTCCCCCCCTGCATAGACAGACAGGTCCTTGAGCAAAGTCTATTCTTGGAGTCATTCCCGCATTTGGGCGGCACTATCTTCAGCTTCACTGGCGATGATGCCGGTCATCGTGAATTGAATACGCGGATTGCTCAAGGCAAACCCTGGGCAGACCTACAAACGATGACTGACGTCTGTCTAACTCCAGCCGCATGCTATCCAGTATATCCAACCTATACTGGGACCCTTCCTAATGATGGGGCTTTAGTTGATCTAGTGGGATGGGCATTCCGCCACGAGCCGTCTGATGAACCTACTCGCATGATGGCGTTTAGAGTGCGTGAGTTCATTCGCCTCGGCCCTAGTGATGTCGTGGTGCCTTGGCGAGATTTATGGCTTCAACGTGGCCTAGAATTGCTTCTTTCTCTTGGTTTGCCGGCTAAAGCAGAAGTGGCCGCTGACCCATTTTTTGGCCGAGGTGGCCGAATGCTTGCCGCTAACCAGAGGGAACAAAAGCTGAAATTTGAGGTTGTTGTCCCAGTCATTTCCCATGAGAAACCGACGGCAGTCTGCTCCTTTAATTATCACCAAGACAAATTTGGCAGTACCTTTGGCATCAGAACAAAGGACGGTAAGGTTGCCGAAACAGCATGTCTTGGCTTTGGCCTTGAGCGCGTTGTCATGGCCCTATTCCGTACACACGGAATGAGCCCTGGAGCCTGGCCTAAATCCGTACGCGAGGTCCTCTGGACATGAAACTTAACTGCATAGGACCTTTAGACCCGACAACCTATCAGCAGCACGCCCTCCATCGCAGCGAGAAGACTTGGCCAGAGACAAATTGCTATATCGATGTCTGGATTGAAATCATCCATGCCTTAAAACTAAACCCCCTGGCGATGCTGGGCATGGTGTTTTCTATCGATTTCGAAGGCGATCAATGGACCTTTTACAAGCCACCTCATGAAGACCTCCACCAACTGTATGGCATCGACATACAAGAGCTGAATATTTGGCACTCGCTTCTTAATCACTCTATCGAGCAACTTCGCAGGGGACGCATGGTCCTGATAGAGACAGATGCGTATTATCTCCCAGATACCGCGGGCACTGATTACAAGCGGAAGCATACAAAAACCACTATTGGCATTCAGTCGATCGATGCGACCCAAAGAGTGATGGGCTATTTTCATAATGCTTCCTATTTCGAGCTACGTGCCGACGACTTCGTCAACACCTTTAGGCTTGACCGACCTTTAGATCCAGATCACATGCCTTTTCTCGCTGAATTCGCTCGACTTGACCGCTTAAAAAGAACCAATGAATCGGATCTTGCAACTATCTCGCGTCATCTTCTAGCCAAACATTTTGCTAGACGACCGCAAAAGAATCCGCTGCGGGCTTACGCTGATACTTACAATAAAGATATGGACTGGCTGAAAAAAGCTGGTCTTGCCACGTTTCACACCTACGCTTTTGCAACGCTAAGGCAACTTGGTTCAGCCTTTGAAATCGGTGCGCATTATTTAAGATGGCTAATAAGCTTAGAACAAATAGAGCGAACAGATTTAGCCGACAAGTGTGACGTCATTTCACAACTATCGAAGTCCCTACTCCTTAAATCAGCTCGAGTCGTAAATACTGGCAAACCATCTGACTTTAGCAGTCTCCTTGGTGAAATGGCAGAAGCCTGGGACCACATCATGCACCATTTAGGAAATGAGCTTAATGCATGATCGACGCACTTGCCATCGGTAGCAATCAAGATCTTGAACTAACCGATAGTTGGGAATACGCCGTATTGCAACCGGGAACCGCAACTAATCCTCAGGATTTTTCAAACTTAAAATTGAATTGGCAGGCCGCAGTTGTTCCTGGAACGGTGGCCGGCGCTGAACTAATTCGCGGCGATTTTGAATACGGCAATACGGATTATGATTCTAAAGATTATTGGTATCGTTGCACGATCACGCTGCCAGAGGCTCCCCTAGTACATCTAAATTTTGCTGGTCTTGCGACGTTAGCTGAGGTTTTCTGGAACGACGTCCATATTCTATCAAGCAACAATATGTTTGAGCCTCACTCGATCGATGTGTCTCACTTGCCACGAGTCGGCACTCTTTGGATCCGCTTTTGCGCGTTGAATGAAGCGCTAAAAGTAAAACGACCTCGGCCAAAGTGGCGGACAAAGTTGGTCGACAACCAACAACTGCGGTGGTTTCGCAAGACACTGCTAGGCCGCATCCCTACATGGTCTCCCCCCGTATCCCCGGTTGGTCCGTGGCGAGGTGTTTGGGCCAAAACCTACAGCAGCGCGCTCATTGACCAAATGAGTAGCTGCCAGACCTTTAATCCAGAGACGGGCACGATTGAGTTCACGCTCGGATTTAGAATCACAAAGTTTAGCGACTCAAAACTAGATGAGGTCTGTCTTTTCGTTGGTGACAGGCGAATTAGCCTCGCGATCACACAATTATCTACCCATCAGCATGAGGCAAAGGGTTCGGTTACGATCGAACCAGAAGATTTTTGGTGGCCCCACACACATGGCAATCCAAAACTTTTCAAGCTCGCTCTTTCCTATCTGCTAGATGATAAAACCTTTCATATCGACCTGGGCCATACAGGATTTCGCCACGTAACTGTTGATCAAAGTGATGATAAGTTCATTGTATCCATCAATGGACAGGCCATTTTCTGTAGGGGAGCCTGCTGGACTCCACTGGATGTCATAAATTATGGTCCAGCAAAGAATGAATTGACGACGATACTCACGGCTGTGCGTGATGCTGGCATGAATACCATTCGCCTAGTCGGATCTATGATCTACGAGAGTGATGCCTTCTATCAACTCTGTGACCAATTAGGGATCCTCGTGTGGCAAGATTTCATATTTTCTAATTTGGATTATCCATTCGATGATGATTCCTTCAAACAAAACGTGATGCATGAGGCTACATACTTTTTAAAAAAGGTCTCGCACAACCCGTGCTTGATCGTAGTGTGTGGGAACAGTGATGTTGAACAGCAGACATCTATGCTGGGACTGCCGCCAAACATGTGGCGTCCATCCTTTTTTGCAGACGAGCTCCCCTTATTGGTGAAGAACCTTAGGCCAGATGCCATCTACTTACCGTCCAGCCCTTCCGGTGGTGATTTACCATTCGAGGCAGACAAGTCGGTTTCACACTATTATGGTGTGGGAGCCTATTTACGACCACTATCCGACGCACGACTTGCCGACGTAAAATTTGCTGCCGAGTGCCTAGGTTTTGCTAATATTCCCGAGCAATCTACCATTTACAAGTGGCTGAGCGGCGGAGAAGCACCAACAACTCACCCCAAATGGAAAGAGAGAGTGCCAAGAGATGGTGGTGCAAGTTGGGATTTTGACGATGTTAGAGACCACTATTTAAAGCTCCTATTTGAGGTCGATCCAAATAAGCTTCGATACTGCGACCTTGAAAGGTACTTGGCACTTAGTCGAGTAACCTCAGGAGAGGTCATGCTGCGGACCATTCAAGAATGGCGTCGTGTTGGGTCAAATTGTTACGGAGCGCTTGTTTGGTGGCTTAGAGATCTATGGCCAGGCCCAGGATGGGGCGTAATCGATGCCTATAATAAGCCCAAATCTGCTTATTATTTTTTGCGTCGCGCAATGGCTCCCACGACAGTGTTCTTCACCGATGAGGGTCTTAACGGACTAAATATCCATGCCATTAACGAATCAAGAAATGCTTTGAGAGGCGTCGTAGAGTTAGATTTTTTGAGTCCCGGTGGTATCAATTCTGGTCACTTCTCAACGAACTTGGATTGCGGTCCAAATGGAAAGACGGCACTACGCGTATCAACCATTACTAAAAGCTTTAACGACTCCAGTTACGCCTACCGTTTTGGCCCACCCGGGCACACCGCTATCAGGGCCAAATGGATCTCGAACAATTCGAATCAGGTCATTGGTGAATCTTTTCATTTCCCCGCAGGTTATAATCTTCAACACGAGGGAGACCTCGACATTGGCTATGCATTCGAAAAACTTGGTCTCAATTGCTGGGAATTAACGTTAACGACAAAGAAATTGGCCCAGTACGTCCATATTGAAATCGACGATGCCGACTTATCCGATAATTACTTCCACCTCTTTCCAGGATCAAAAAAGACTTTAATTATCCAATTAACAAACGACATATCATCCCCAACGGTACGGATCTCGGCTCTAAATTTTTCTCGTCAATTAACCATCAGAGCGTCTACCTAGGACAAATGCAAACTGCAGACTTCAACATGGAATTTGGCGTACCAACTTGGTTTGGTCCAAGTGACAGCGGTCTTTTCGGTTGGCATCACTATCCTTCCAACACGAAAAAGAATGCTGCCGTGATCATCTGCGCACCATTTGGTCATGAGTACATGGTTACATACAGATCTCTACGCAAGCTGGCAGGGCATCTTGCTGACCATGGTTATCACACGTTTAGATTCGATTATCACGGCACTGGCGATTCAATTGGTCTAGCTAGTGATCAAGGACGCCTTGAGGCCTGGACCGTCAGCACTAGTTTTGCGGTAAGTGAAGTACGCCGGGTCTCTAAATGCGATAAAGTTATCCTGATTGGACTCCGCCTCGGAGCCACAATTGCAGCCCTTGTATCGAAGCGCAGTAATGTCGACAGCATCATCATGCTAAATCCCGTAGTAAGTGGACGAAAATATGCGCGGGAGTTGGTCGCCTTTGCTGGCATGAAAAATGCTCAAACTGACAGTAGCGGTCACACAGTCATTTCAGAAGTAGTAGGCTACCCACTCACTGACGAAACCAAACATGAGCTATCTAAAATTGATTTAATTCAGCCCAATTCATGCAGGATCAAGAAATGCCTTATCATTGCTAGATCAGACCTTCCTGGAGGCGAGACCAAGCTCGCAAGCGCCCTCCACGCTGAAGGTGTTAACGTACAGCTTAAGGATGATCTCGGCTTCTCAGGCATGCTTTCAAATGACGCCTACGATTCCAAAGTCCCAGAAACCCTTTGGACTATGGTTAGCGATTGGATCTCAGAAAACTACGCTCTTGGCTCAGATGGCCCATTTGCCCATGTACCGATGAGCTCACAAGAAACGAAATTCCGATTAGGACCGGCGGAAATTATTGAGAAGGTCATCATACTCAACGGAGTGACGGCCATCATCACCGCTCCAGCGGATCAAGTTCACTTTGAGCGACCGACGATCCTTATCTCAAATACTGGAGCAAATCATCGCGTCGGCAATCACCGCTTGTGTGTCAATATGGCCAGATCATGGTGCGCACGCGGATTTATGGTAATTCGTTACGATCGACCTGGCACAGGAGACAGTTTAATTCGTCCGGGTGGCAGCGAGAACGATATATACTCGTCCAGTGGACTAGCTGCCTTGCGCGAACTGATGGACTTTATCGAGGATAACTATGGTACTAGTGGCTTCATCTTAGCCGGTCTCTGTTCAGGCGCCTATTTTTCCTACCAGGCTGCCATTGACGATCATCGTGTGAAAGGCCTCCTAATGATTAATCCCCTCACCTACCATTGGCGAGAGGGTGACTCTATTGCTAGACCCGAAAGACGCGTGATCTACAAATCTACCGACTTCTACCTGGATGCTGTAAAAAAGACTGATACGTGGCGGCGCCTTTTCAAGGGGCATATCGATCTTGGAGGCATCGCTACTACACTCGGTAATAGAGTTATTAAGAAGGCTAATAATCAATGGCGAACCAGCCTTGCCTGGGCCCTGCGGCATGAGCCAGCAGTTTCCGTTGTGGGTCAATCATTTATTGATCTCGAAAGCCGCGGTGTCGAAATATTTATGGTGTTTGACGCAGCCGAAGGCGGTATTGATTTGATGGAAACCCACATGCAAAAGAACGCTGGCCTCATGAGGAATAGACGCCGATTTCGCCTTGAAATTGTGCCTGGCGCAGATCACACGTTCACGCCACTTTGGTCACAATCACATATAATAAATATGATCGGTGAGCACTTTTATAGCCGCTTTAGTGGATAATCTTATGAATATTACGTACAAAACCATAAAAGACATCCCCATTGATATGGTAGTTGCGCTGTACAATGCGTCGACTCTTGGCGAGCGCCGTCCAGTAGATGATATCCAGCGCATGAGAGCGATGTTTCAGCATGCCAACCTAATCGTCTCAGCCTGGGATGGTGACAAGCTCGTCGGCATAGCGCGAAGCCTAAGTGATTTTGCGTTCTGTACGTATCTTTCTGACCTGGCCGTGGATACAGCCTATCAACAAAAGGGCATCGGCAAGGAACTGATTCGAAGGACACAATCTCTAGGTGGTAAAGCTACTATCTATCTTTTCTCTGCGCCAGCTGCTGTCGAGTACTATCCTAAGATTGGCTTTAGTCAAGGCGACGGTTTTATCCTTCGCCCAGACGAGAACCTTGTATGAAAATACTCGACAGAAAATTACTTTTTACCGCCGGCTATGCCTTGAAGGCTGTCGTAGGTCTTACCCTCATTAATGAAGCTGCTTTGAGCAAACCTTTTAGTATTCAGCTCGCTCAACCAGAAAAGTCGGATCACACCATTAGTCCTCTGATCTTTGGCCTAGGTACCTATATGGGCGAGGAACACACTGCTGCAAATACATGGTCATTACGACCGACATATATGCGATTTGGCGGCAATATGGCTGAAGTTTTCAACTGGCGCCTAGATGCATGGAATACGGGATCTGACTGGTACTTCACCAACTTCAAATCCGAAAAGCCGAATCTGATAGACCGCTTCATGGCAGAAAATCAAAGGAACAGCGTGGCACCAGCAGTCGTTGTACCGATGATGGGTTGGATCGCCAAGGATGGAAGTTCAGGCAGCTTTCCAGAGTCTGTCTATGGCAAGCAGGTCGATAGTCGAGGCGGCTTTGGCAATGGTTTAAAAATAACTAGCCGAGAGAAGATTATCGCAGATCCGACTCGGGCGCTGATGCCTATCACTCAGGATTGGACCCGCGATCTGATCAACCATTTGAAGACTCGCTTTGGCAATTTTCCACATCGCTACATCATTGGTAACGAACCTATGCTTTGGCATGAAACTCATCGAGACGCCCACCCCACTCCTGCTACCTACGACGAGGTACTCACCAAATTCCTGGTAACGGCCACAACTGTCAGAAAGACAGATCCAGAGGCTGTCATCATAGGACCCGCTCTGTGGGGCTTCCTTGCAACCCAACAATCGGCCTTTGACGAACGCGGGCCTTGGAATCAATTCCGCAAATTTGCGGATCGTGACAAACACGGCGGCAAGGCCTTTCTTGAGTGGTTTCTGGGCGCCGTCAATCGGGAAGAACGCAGTACAGGCTTGAGGCTACTTGACGTCGTTGATGTGCACTTCTATCCAGCCAACGAAGAAATCAGGCAAAAGCATCCAGGACTTCCTGAGATTCGGCGCAAGAGAATGAGTGCTGTTAAATCACTTTGGGATAAAAACTATGAAGACGACTCATGGATTAAGTCTAAAATCTATTTTATACCCCGCCTACGCGACGTGCTTAGCAGCATAAATTCGTCCCTCAAGCTTGCTATTGGAGAGTATAATTTTGGTGCTGAAGAGGATATCAGCGGAGCAGTCGCACTGGCTGAAACTCTCGGCGTATTTGCACAAGAGGGCCTTTGGTCGGCGAATTACTGGACCATCCCTAAAGAGAATTCCCCAGCATATTTCGCCTTCAAACTATTTCGCAATTATGATGGATTGGGATCCGCATTTGCGCCGATTTTTGTGAAAAAGTCGAGCTTTATAAGTGACGATCTGTCCATTTTCACCAGTTACGATCCTGATAAAAGGCTATTCACATTAGCTGTGACCAACAAATCACAGACCGACGATCATGAGCTAAGCTTGAACAGTCAACTTAAAAATCCTCCATCATCGCTACGGCATTTCGTCTACAACGAGCAGCATACCGATGTGATCAGGGAAATTCATGAGAAGATGGCACCTACAGGCAAAGAGGTCCTGATCAACATACCAAGGCTTAGTGTAAACTTAATTGAGATTAGAATTTGAATTTTCGAATGTGCTGCCAATCTGATCGCTCAATCAAACCAAAGGCCATGAGATAAATTGGAGTGACAGCGACGCCAAACATACGCCAGACTGATGGAGTAGTGCGCATGATGTCGTAAAAATATCCAACTGCGACGCAAGGTATTGCTAGGATTAAGAGCATCCGAAAGACGCGCGAAAAGTTCACGGCCACTGGAAATATACTCCGAATTGCCAACAGCACAAAGATTTCTGACACAACCATAGACAACGCAGATCCAGCTGCTGCGCCGCCATCTCCCCACCTTGCTAATGCCAACGGAATGAGCAAATAATTTAGAGAAACATTCATCACCAAGCTTGCTGCAGTCATGATCATAAAGCGCCGGCCATCGCTTATGATATTTAGGCAGGATCCCATGAGTACATTAAGGTAGGTCAATGTGAGAACAGGCGAGAGATAACATACGGCCCTGTAGCTTGAATGAAACTCAGGCCCAAATATGATATCCGAAACAAGGTCAGGCAAGAGCATTAAACCTAGAGTCAATGGCAAGGAAAGCACAATCAAGATACGAACGGTATGCTGGACTATTGCAGCGAACTGAGCCTTATCATGACCCCAGGCTTTCGCCAGAGCTGGCTGAAGCCCAGCCTGCATGACAGGGACAAGAAGTAAGCCCATGCCTTTCAATTTATCTGCCGCACCAAAATAAGCGACCTCAGAAGTCCCAACCATAAATTTCAGCATGGTGGAGTTGATGTTGCCGTACAATTCAACCAATGCTCCGACGGCAAAAAATGGCAGTGACTGTCTGACGATCTTCGCCAAAAAATCAAAATCGAAGCCATCGCTCAAATAACCGTCACGGCGCGCTTGCCAGACCAGATACATGACACCAACAACTTCAGACACCCCGTAAGCTGCGGCGACCGTGATGACTGAAGATTTTATCAAAATGCAGACGACCACCATGGCCACTAATGCTAATCTTATCGCTGTCTCTTGCCGCGCCATCCGTGCAGATTCGCCCTTAGCTACATATGCACGCCTAAGAATCGACCTTTGGAAAACTATGCAAGCGTTAAAGACCCCCATCGCCCCACAGCAGTATATGGTCGTTGGTTCCGCATTAGTGAACCAAAGCGTCGTCACCATAGCCAACCAGATCAAGCAGGCCCAAACGCCAGTTGCCGGTAATAGCGTGGGCAAGATTCGCTTGATTTGGCGATGATCGACTGGGATTTCTCTAACAATGTAAGCAGTCACTCCGAGAGGCAGCACAGTGAAAAACATCGCACTGAAAGATTCAGCGAAGTAAAGCGTCCCAAGAGCATCGCGACCTAACGCTCGCGGCAAGAGCAGACGAATAAAAAGACCCATCGCCATAGAAAAACCTGCCGCCAAACCTAAATGCGACATGGTTTTGACAGCCTGACGGCCAAGATCTTCGGATCCGACTTGACTGCTACTCGGGGACTCTTGGTCTTTCGAAGTCAGTTTTGCCATGAATCAACGACGCTCCGTTCGAATCCACCGGCTTGGGGTTCGCCCAAGTGCGATGATGGAGCGCCAAATCACATAATATGGGAGCTGCAGCAGAGCTGTGAGTGTAGCCCAGGGCAACCTAAAGCACAGAAATGGGCTAAGGGCATAGACACCAAGGCAAAGTCCAGATCCAACCAGAGAGATGATGTGAAAGGCACTTAAAGGCTGCGCTTCTAACTGACTTGCTAGTAAGCCGAGTACACTACCGAGCAAATACCAACTCACTAGAGTTGTAAACGAAGGCATGGTTAGGTCAATGACCCAGGATAACTTACGGCCCGGGTGAACTTTAGCGTGGATTACTTTGCCTCTAAGTTCTTTCCATAGGCCATGGCGGCCCTTTTCCCATCTCTGCCTCTGGCTCGCTGATACGCGGCCAGTTACAGGCATTTCCGCAAAGAAGATCGCCGTTGGTACAAATCTAACTCGCTCTCCAGCAAGGCGTAGTACCCAGCTAAACTCCAAGTCCTCCGCCAGACCTCCAGCTTGCCATGGAACTCTGGCCAGAGCCCTGCGACTAAAGCACATCCCGTTACCTCGTAGGTGCGCTCCTGCTGCCAATAGTTGACTCCCCATTTGAAAGGAACCATTAAACAGCGCAAAACCAAAAGCCGTTAACTTGGTGCGCCAGTTCTCAATTGGATTAGCGACCACATCCAAGCCCTGCAGCCAATCACAGCCTTGAAGCAACGCCTGCTGCATCTCAAGTAAAACACGGCCATCAACCACTGTATCCGCATCGACAACGAGCACAGCATCAATCTCGCGAAACTCTTCACTCATAAAAATCCGCGGCAGCGAGTCCGCTAAGGCGTGACCCTTGCTGCGACGACCTGGGTCACTGCGTTCAAGGACTTCAGCTCCTGCTGCTCTTGCGATATCGGCGGTATCGTCGTCACAGTTATCCGCAATCACGACGAGACGATAATTTTCGCGCGGATAGTCAAGATTCAGGACAGACTCAATTGTCCGACATATGGCATTTCCCTCGTTGTGCGCAGGAATAACAACGGCAAAATTTACTTTGGCTGGACCAGAAGCTCGAATCCTGAACGACTTACGACGCAAGATCGTGAAGGTTCCACATATGCCCACGAACAGAGTGTAGGGAAACACCGCCGTAGCAACAGCGACACCAAGAAGTCTCAACCAGCTTACATCGTATAATTCCAAGTTTGTTCGGGCCTTTCGCTAGATGGTCCCAAACAGATCATCGGAGCAAGCGCGAAGAAATTAAGTGTGGCACAGAATTATTAAGTGATTTCGATTGGTTGGATCTGAATGAGGAGTGGATGGTACGGGTACGCCGACTTGAACGGCGGACCTCTACGATGTCAACGTAGCGCTCTAACCAACTGAGCTATACCCGC
>OMIY01000264.1 GCA_900299215.1 bacterium
TGGCGGAGAGGGTGGGATTCGAACCCACGGTCCAGTTGCCCAGACACTAGATTTCGAGTCTAGCACATTCGGCCACTCTGTCACCTCTCCAGGGCCTCGAGTTATAGCCGTACTGGGCAAGGTTTCAAAGGAAAAAGATGAGGGAGGTACCAGGTAGTCTTACGTGGTCCCTTGTGATCTCAAGAATGCTCAGTAATCACAGCCTCCGCGAGTTGCCTCCCGGCTGTGAAAGCGCCTTCGACTCGACCACCAACAGCCCAATCACCGCCGGCGCCCAGGCCTAGTTCAGAGTTCCAAACTATGCCGGGGGCAGAAGGGCTGGCTGGCGAGGCATAGCGCCACCGATGGGTGAGGCTAACTTGTCCCTTGGGGAGTTCTCGACCAAGTGCGGTGGCTAGCGCCTCGAGTAGGTGCGGTTTGACCTCGTCGCCGGGGAGTTCAAAAATCTGACGGGACAGCATCGGTCCTGCATGCAGCGTCCAAGCAGCAGGGTGGCTGGTGCGTCCAGGCTTCTGATGGTTGGCGGCAATCCAATCGAGGCCACCGACGCGGACAAAGGCGGCGTCGAAATCCACGGGCAGTGGGGCTTCAAAAATCGCCAGCCCTGCCCAGCAAGGATTCATAGTGACCTGAGAGAGAGGTGAAACCACCTGGGTGCCGGCCGCCAGGGCTGCGGCCTGAGCAGGCGGCATCGCCAGAATGACCGCGCTATAGCCGGTATCCGCATCGTTGAGGTGCCAAAGTCCAGAGTCGTCTCTGGTGAGTCGTTCGATAGGCTGCTCAAACTTGACCTTGGATCGAGGCCAAAGTAGCTCAAGCCATGCATTCATCGCCGGAACGCCAAGCCACCTAGTTTGGTTCGTCGCGGACTCGACGCCATTGGGCCCTATATAAGCCACTCGAGCCTTCCACTGTTCAACCAACCCTGAATGTGCTGCATGCTCGAGTAGCGATTTGAACTCTGGAGTTTGAGCAGTGAAGAATTGCGCACCAAGGTCAACGGTCCCTAAACCGTCGATGCGTTTGGCCGAGAGCCTGCCGCCAAGTCCACGACTCTTGTCGTAGACGTCGACATCCCATCCGCCGCGATGCAGATCACGGGCACAAGTAAGGCCAGCAACTCCAGCGCCGATGACGGCGGCGCGCCCCTTGCTAAGTGGCATGGTAAGCTTCTCCAACGACATGGCTCGCGTAACTGAGAATAGCCGGTTAATGGTCTAAGTACACAAGAAAATGTTGGGAGCCCTGCCTATGCCTCATGACAAAGATCTGCAATGATGTTTAGCGAACATTACAATTTTTAGGGGAGGATCTGATGCGACTCTTAGCGGTACTTTTTTCCCTATTCTTAGTCAGCAACGCAGCACTCGCTAGTGAAACCAAGGCACCCAAGTTTAGCGATCTTGAGGCGGCAAATCTGAAAGGTGAGAAGGTTTCCTTTAAGACATACGAAGGTAAAGTCGTGCTGGTCGTAAATACGGCTTCTAAGTGCGGTTACACACCCCAATATGGTGGATTGCAGAAGTTGTACGATAAGTACAAGGACCGTGGACTTGTGGTGATTGGTTTCCCGAGTGACGACTTCCATCAAGAAGATCTCGATGGCCAGGGGATCTCCAAATTTTGCGAGCTAAACTACGGCGTAAAATTCCCAATGTTCAAGAAGACGCACGTTAACGGTAACGAGCGTCATCCGGTCTACAAGTATTTGGTGGCAAATAGCTCGAAAGGTGGAGATGTGCAGTGGAACTTTGAGAAGTTCTTGGTTAATCGCCGTGGCGAAGTAATTGGTCGTTACACCTCAGGAGTAACCCCGACTGATGGTGAGCTGACCAAAGCAATAGAATCGGCTTTAGCTGACGCTAAGACTTAATAGCTTTGGTAAGTCTGTACATGAACCAGCGGTGAATTTCGGCCTGGGTCCATCGATAGATGGGCCATGGCAACGCCGGAACAAAGTCATGGACGGCGGCAAGACACGCTTGACCGCCAAGGGTCTCACGTAATTCTAGTCGACCGCGTCGGTTTAAGCGCGAACAAAGAGCGCCTCCCACCACATAAAATAACTGCCGATCCTGCGCGCTGCGCTCAGGACTGTGTTGCAGCACTAGTAGGGTAATTGGTAGGAAGGTGAGCTGTAAAAAGATCCTGCCGTCTACCTGTCGCACTTTAATCAGCAGCGGGAACAGCTTTGGCAGCATGGAAATATAGCGTTCAGCCACCCAGGCTGCACTTTTTCCAGCCGGAAGTGGGAGTCTTTGGATCGAGCGAACCGTACTCTCCCTAGTTGGCTTTGTGCCACGAAAAGCATGTGGTTTTTCGACTGCTGCTAGAACTTCGGGCAAGTTTTCGGTTGCAGCTGTTTCGAAGTTCTTAAGCGGAGGCTGGTCGTAAGGCCACTTATGATCGGTTCGCACTAGCATTGATTCTCGTAAGCTGCTGATCAGTGGGTAAACCAAGTCTTTAGGAGCACCGGTGACTAGGCTCACCCATAGGCGGCTTAATCCGATGGTCAACAGTGGTGCATTTAGAAGGATTCTCTTCTTACCTAGAAGTCTGGCCGTGGTCTCGAGCATATCGCGGTAGCTCACTGCCGGCGTGGCTCCCAGGTCGAAGGTGCGACCTTGCAAGTCTTTGTGTGTTAGGCATTTCTCCAAGCAGCGGACGACATCATCAAGGACGACGATTTGGCAACTATTGCGAGTCCATGCTGGACAGACCATGAGAGGCAACCTCTGGACGAGACGTACCATCATAGTGAAGGATGAGCCCTGTGGTCCAACGATCATGCCAGTGCGTAAACAAGTGACGGTCGGTAGATAAGACCTAAGTGTAGTTTCGACCTCTAACCTGCTCAGTAGATGCTGGGAAATGGCACCACCCGATGGTGCCAATCCACTTAGGTAGATGACGTGTTGAACGCCGCGCATTCTCGCAGTACGGGCGAAGTTATCGGCAAGACTAAGGTCAAAATCCGCGAAACTGCCCTGATTCAGTCTTGCGCCTGGTAGCATCGAATGGACTAGATAATAGGCGACGTCAATGCCGGCGAGCCCATGCTCAAGCTGTAGAGGATTATGTAAATCGCAGCTGATGGCTTGGTAGCGATCAGCGGCTCTGGGATGATCGAGCTTGAGTGGAGTACGGCTGAGAGCAACGATCTGATGGTCGGTATGATCCAATAGATGCCTGATCAGAGCTCGGCCCACAAATCCTGATGCTCCTACAACGGCCACGCGCATACTCTGACTCCAAAGCTTAGTCTTTATGAGAGACTAGCGCATGTGCCGCCGGAGTCACAAGTTTCCGTTTAGGGCATGAGTGGCTCGCCTGACTCA
The DNA here is from genome assembly GCA_900299215.1 of bacterium. GTDB lineage: Bacteria > Bdellovibrionota_B > Oligoflexia > Oligoflexales > CAIYRB01 > CAIYRB01. The sequence goes on from OMIY01000264.1 coordinate 3,339, forward strand.
CGAAGCGCCTGTTCGTTTGCCGCTGCACGTGCACGCTGTTCAGTCAGGTCCATCTCACCGCTGACGTATACCGCTGGGTGCAAATGGTTTTCTAGCACTTTGGCGGCAGAGCTAACTCCTTGGCGCTCTTCACGTTCAGCCTCGCATGCGAGGCAGAATGCCGTCTCGGGAATCGCTTGTAACCGCTCAAGAGCGATCTCCTGATAGCACGAATCACAGATACCGAATCGCCCCTCATGAAGCCGTTCAATCGCCTCATCGATTTGAGCTAGTTCAATTGCCTCCATATTGGTGATCACAAGCTCCGTGTGCTGATCTGCGGCATCTGCGCCTTGATCTGCCGGGTGCAGTCGCAAATGGCTCAGATCACCTGTCGAGTCTTGCGATAAATCCAGCAAGGCATGTTGTTTGGCAGAGTTCATTGACTCAAGTACTTCAGCTCTCTTAGCTGTAAGCTGTGCCAAGAACGACTCAAGTTGCAAACGTGTGAGCATGATGATCTCCTCATCCCTGCGTAGCGAGGGGCGTCGGCGGCTACAACTGAGGCACCGCTCACTCCCTCGCCGTCTTAACTCTGCATCATTTATGCCAGTGTCATTTGCCACGTCTGGGCTTTCAGGACGATTAGGACTGTTTGCCAAAAGCAAACGAATATTTTTCCATTATCGATTTTGACAAAACAAAAATAGGCCCCATATTTCCATTAAGGCAGCATTTCTAGTGCTGCTAGCTAGGCAAGAAAGGAATCAGCATGGGGAGCACGTCCGTAACCATCTTCAGTACTCTAGCCCTAAGTTTCTTAGTATTATTCGCTACTAGAGCCTACCTTAAGCTCAAAGCCCCAGCTGTTTCCTTGGCTTATATTCCCACGCACGGCACCCGGCGCCCTTAGGAGCGCTGCAGCGCGGCAGGTCAAGTGGCAGGTCGTTCGATGACCTGCCACTTACTTTGTTAAAAACAATATAA
>OMIY01000265.1 GCA_900299215.1 bacterium
CCTTGTTCGAGCGGTATAAGAAGCATAGGTTTGCGCAGTGCCAAGATTTCAAAAAGCGAGTTTGCACCGGCGCGACTAATGACAAAATCCGCTAGCGCATAGATATCTTTCATCTCACTCGAAACGAATTCAAAACTCCGATAGTTGGGATGGGTGTAGTTGATGCCCTTTCCTGCTCCGGTCAAATGCACCACCAACGCCTTTTCAAGTAACCAAGGTAGTATCGCGAGCAATGATTCATTGATGCGCTGAGCGCCCTGGCTACCACCCATCACAAGTATGGTCGGAAGATCCTCTCTTGTGAAACCACACAGCTTGCGGCCTAGCGATTTGTCTCCAGCAAATAGCTGCGATCTAATCGGTGTTCCAACTTGCTCGGCATTGGAACTTAGGTATTTTCCAGTCTCTGGAAACGTATATAATAATTTCTTCGCCACCGGTTTAATCAAACGATTTGCCAATCCAGGGGTGACGTCGGATTCATGAGAGATCACCGGAATTCCGAGGACCCACGCCGCCCATGCCACAGGTACGGCAACAAATCCTCCCTTGCTAAATAGCACATCAGGCTTCTTACGCCAAAGTAGCCAGAATGCTTGTAAGCAGCCCACACCAACCTTGAAGATATCAACTAGGTTTTGCCAGGATGCATAGCGCCTGAGCTTACCAGTAGCTATGGTGTGAAATTCGACACCTTGATCCTCAACCAATTTTCGCTCTAGTCCAGCCGAACCGACATAAAATATCTGCCATCCGCGCTCACGCATAGCTGGAAGTAATGCAAAATGCGGAGTCACATGCCCTGCTGTGCCACCGCCGGTCAAACAAACTCTAAAATCTGGCGTTTTATTATTCTGCATAATGACACGACACTAAATGAGGTGATTCTGTTTGACCAATATTGCGTAACTTTGGCGACTCGACCTTACATCGTTCGGTCGCTAATGGGCAGCGCGGATGGAAGTAACAGCCAGATGGCGGATTGATCGGGCTGGGAACATCGCCACTGAGGATTTGCTTTTCCTTCTTAGCACCAAGCTCGGGAATCGGAATCGCTGCGATTAATGCCTTGGTATAAGGGTGAGCAGGTCGCGCGTAGAGATTTTTTGCCGTTGTGTATTCGACAATCTTACCTAAGTACATCACTGCAACTTTATCACTAATGTGTTCAATGACTGCTAGATCATGAGCTACAAAGATATAGGAAAGTTTGAACTCCTTACGCAAGTCGACCAGAAGGTTCAAGATTTGCGACTGGATCGAAACGTCAAGGGCGCTTACGGGTTCATCGGCGACGATTAACTTTGGTTGCAATGCGATCGCACGGGCAATCCCAACCCTCTGCCTTTGGCCGCCAGAAAATTCATGCGGATAGCGGTCATGCGCATCAGCTGCAAGCCCCACAGTGTCGAGTAACTTGCGCACTTTAATCGTGATCTCACTGCTTGAACCTAACTTGTGAATTATAAAGGGTTCGGCTAGGACCTGCCCAATTGTCATTCGCGGATTGAGCGAAGAAAACGGATCTTGAAAGATGATCTGAAGATCTCTTCTTTTTGCTCGCATCTCTTGGGGACTAAGACTTAAGAGATCAAGGCCGTCAAAATGGATCTCGCCTGCGGTTGGTTCATATAAGCGCAGTAGCGACCGACCCAGAGTTGACTTGCCGCAGCCTGATTCACCAACCAGACCTAGGGTTTCACCGTGCTGCAAGGTAAAACTGACATCATCTACCGCATGGACTTTTGCTACGGGCTTACCAAAGAAACCACCGCGAATGGGGAAGTATTTCTTCAGGCCTTTTACTTCTAAAAGTGACGCTTGCATGGATTCAAAAGTCCTATGAGTCAGTCATTAGATCTCTTTTTTAGATATAACAGGTAGACCTAAATATTTATCCAACACGATGCCTTCTGATGACCGCCTACAGCACGTAAACTAGGCTCTTGCACACGACACTGGTCATGAACCTGTGGGCAGCGATCCTGAAATCTACATCCACGTGGAAGGTTGGCGAGGCTTGGTACCGTGCCTTCAATCGTTGGTAGATACTCCTGCTTTTGCCCGAGCCTTGGAATGCTTTTTAGGAGACCACGAGTGTATGGATGTGCAGGACGACGAAATATCTCTTCAACGCTTCCCTGCTCAACAATCTTTCCTGCATACATGACGATGACATGATCACAAACCTCAGCGACTACACCGAGGTCATGAGTGATTAGAAGGATTGACATGTTTAGTTCACGCTGAAGCCCAGCCATAAGCTCTAGAATCTGTGCTTGAATGGTGACGTCCAGAGCTGTGGTTGGTTCATCCGCGATCAGCAATTCCGGTCTACAAGCTAGGGCCATCGCGATCATGATTCGCTGACGCATCCCGCCTGATAATTGATGTGGGTATTCGTCTATTCTCTGCTCGGGTGCCGGAATTCTTACCAGTCGCAACATCTCGACGGCGCGCGCTCTGGCCTCTTTTTTGCTTAAACCCTGATGAATGCGGAATACTTCCGCTATTTGATTGCCGATGGTGAATACTGGATTAAGGCTAGTCATCGGTTCTTGAAAGATCATACTGATACGATTACCGCGGATTTTGCGCATATCCGCTTCTGGCAAACTCACTAGATCTTCACTGCCGAAATAAATTTTGCTGTCTGGCTCAATTCGGCCGGGAGGCGATTGAATCAGGCGAAGAATCGAAAGTGACGTGACACTCTTGCCACAACCCGACTCACCAACAAGCCCGACGGTCTCACCTTTTTTAATGGTGAAACTAATATCATCAACCGCCCGGATGACCCCACGATCCGTCCGAAAGCTGGTGACCAAATGTTCAACCCGCAGCAAGGAGTCTGTCATAGATTATCCAGGTTAAGGCGCCGAATGTTAAATGTAATTTAGCCTTTTCCCAGCTTATCGGCAAGCCTGCCTACCAACAACGGTCATCACAACTACAAGCGCGATCAGCAATGCGTCAAAGCCGTCAGTCGTCGAGTTGCGTCAGATTGAGCCCAAAATCACCTGCACCCGTGAGGCTTGCTACACGACCACGCCCCCGGGGCAGACACCAATTCATCGTCTCTTTAATGATCCAATGATGACGCCAGCTAACCTTTGCACAGACGGGAGTATCACCATCAGCAACCGGAATATGCGCTGTTATACTACGACTTCCATCGTCTATATGCAGCACCTGGGCGTCACTGGCAGCCTCCACGTTGATGACATTCGCCAGCCATGACTGCGGAAACCGAGCCTTTAGGATGCAAGGGACTTCGTCCGCTTTAACCCCAACAAAATCGCCACCGACGATGACCTTGTTGCCACTACCGACTTGAATCAGCGGAGTACGCGAGGCTATGGCACCCCGAGTCCTGATGATCGCTGCCTGGTGTTTAGCGGCGAGTATGGTCGCGCCCAGAGGATCAGTCACCTCAAGTTCCCAGACATCGACATCTCGCGCCACCCAATTAACCTCGGCACTGCCAAGCAAGTCACCGCTTCTAAAAATCTGTACGGAGGCAGCACCGTCCGTAGGATTACAGCGACCAAAGTAAGGAAAGGCTGCCTTCGGCACTGCAGGAGGTGGTCCAGGAGCAATGGTCTGACAGGCCACGCCTACAACCATCGACGCCATGAGCAACAGCAGTCTTTTGCTCGTACCTATAGTTGCCATCAGTCTCCCGCCTTGACCTTTTTTTCAATCCGCAACCGGTCAGCTTCCTCTAAATTCCCCTTGAGAGCACGCTGATAAAGCGACTTAGCTGCATCTTTTTGACCAAGGGCCTTTTTGACTTCGCCTAGATGCTCGTAAATGACCCCCTCGTTTGGTTCGAGTTTGGTGGCTTCTTCAAGAGTGCTTTGCGCCTTTTTATAGTCGCCTCGCTGGTAATAAACCCAGCCTAGCGAATCGAGATAGAAGCCGTCTTTCGGCTTAAGTTTGAGTGCCGTTTGGATCAATTTCTCGGCCTCTTCTAGGTTTTCACCTTTTTCCGCATAAAGGTAACCGAGGAAGTTAAAGGCACTGCTGTTATCTGGATCTACTTTAATCACTTCACGCATTGTTTTAATGCAACCATCGCGATCACCAGTTTTTTCCTGGTAAACACCCTTGATGAACAACAAACGAGGTTTATCGGGGTAGCGTTTGTAGCCAGCATCGGCCGCATTAACTGCATCCTCATGCTTGCCTAAATCACCGTAAACACCGGCAATGACTCCGTATGCCTCCCAGGTTAATTGAGGATCAGTCAGTAGTTTCTGACCGAGATTTAAAAGCGCATCGGTGCCTTTCTTTGCCTTTGACATCAGCAGAAATGATCGCACGTCAGCATCAAGGCGCAGTGACGAATTGGGGCGGATCTGATCGTAGAGAGCCAAGGCTTGATCGGTATGTTCCATGCGCTCGTGACCAAAGCCCGCCAGATATTTGACGCGATCGGACTCTGGATATTCTTTCACTAACTTATCCAGGAGCGCGGCGGCTTCCTTGTCACGTTTAAGCTCCCAGAGCAAAATAGCCTTTTGCATTTGGACTGCCGGCTTTGCCTGACCACCTTGCTTGATCATCTCATCAAGTAATTCGACTGCACTCTCGATGTTGCCAAGCTCGCGGTAGAGATCGATCATGCGACCAGTCAACTCGTCATCGGTTGGGTCCAGATGGTAGAGCTGCTCATAAATACGTACGGCCTGTTTCAACTTGCCATTTAGTTGCAAAGTTACAGCATAAATTTGGGTCAGCTGCGGATTACTGCTTTGCATCTCCCAAGCACGACGCGCCGGTGTCAATGCTTCTTTATATTGAGAATTGCTCAGATAAAGTCGACCGAGCTGCGACCAACCACTCACTGCAGACGGTACATTTTTCGTGAGTTCTTTGGCTACCACGATGGCTTTATGTACCTGTCGTGTGTTTTGATAAAGCTCAGACAATTCCAGATATGCGGCCTCGTGGCGATGGTCGAGCTCGACACATTTTTCGAGCTGGACTATGGCCTCCTCGGATTTACCTTCAGCTGCTAACAAATCCCCATACAGATAACGCAGCTGTGCTTCTCGCGGATAAAGTAGGACCATCTTCCGTGCATCGATCAACGCCTCAGCACGATCCCCAGCCGATGCACGGGCTGCCAGTACCTTACCCCCTAAGAACGGCGTAGGATCAAGACTGTAGGCTGCTTCAAATAATTGCAGCGACTTTTTTGCATCGCGTTCTTTGAGGGCAGCAAACTCGGCAGCCATAAAATAGTAACTGGCGGTGGCTCGACGCTGTGAAGGTGACCACAGAGTCAAAGGCACCTTGCTTGGATCCTCGGGCTCGGGAGGGGCCAGCGTCGCCGGATCTTTGTACTGCTTCATCAGCGGATTTTGGCCAGACTTACTGCCCGTACTGCGACATGCGCTGAGGGCAATCAACAACATGATGCAAATCTCTGGCTTGAGACCCATAGGGCTCCTTTTGGGGGGACCACTTGTGTGAAGTCATCCAATGATTAACATGATTAAACCGCAAAGCTAGGCGTTGGTGCAAAGATTTCAAACGCCAGCGGGTCATCCTCATAAAACACTCGGACCAAGGTTAGGCCCTGCGCTGGAGCTGTACGCCCTGCCGTACGCCGATCTCGCGCCTCCAACATGGCATCTATGTCAGCAACCTGATACTTCCCAAGACCGATATCGACCAGGGTACCGACCATGGTACGGACCATCTGTTTTAAGAAGCCACGACCCACGACCCAAAACTCCAGTAGAGGACCGTAACTCTCAATGGCGACTCGTAACACCGTTCGCTCTCTGGTTTTGGCGGAGGAATCAACGGCACAGAATGACGTGAAGTCATGCGTCCCTACTAAAACCTGGGCTGCGGCTTTCATCGCCTCCAGATCCAGCGGTGGGACCACTTGCCATGAGCAAGCATCCATCCAAGGGTTGCGTGTGATTCCGGTCCAAACTCGGTAGCGATAGGCTTTTCCCTGCGCTGACAATATTGGATGAAAAGCGTCGTCAACGGGTCTGAGGCTAGTAATACCAATCTCACGAGGAATCAATCCATGCAGGCTTTTGATCCAAGCTCTCTCTACATATGGGACTGGGGTGGCAAAGGTAGCCACTTGGTGTTCGGCATGAACTCCGGTGTCGGTTCGTCCTGCACCTGTTACGCGCACTTTGTGACGCAGGATCGTCGTTAGAGCAGCCTCTAAGTGATCCTGAATACTCCCACCTTGCGGCTGTGACTGCCAACCGAGGAACGGCGTCCCTATGTACTGCAGGTCCAGACGATACTTTTGGCTCGGCAAAAGCCCATCATCACTCACTTGACCGTCTCGAAGGTGAAGGCCAGACCAATCACATTACGCCCAAAACTGAAGGTGCTACCTGCCGGCTGACCCACGGTTCGGATCCATTCCATGAACGGTGACAGGTAAATTCCACCGATCCCGATATTACGTAGCGAAGCACTAGATTCTTCATCTAATGCGTTCAGCAAGATATTAGCTGCTGCACCTACGACGATTGAGTTGCGCCAGCCAACATTGGTAAGGGTGCGATCATTAGACACCGTCACTGCGTCAAGATCTGGCGGCACGGGAGTCATACCACCGCGCAGACCAGCTAGCTTGTTGGTGGTTGTCGTAGTCGTCGTTGAAGTTCCAGTCGACGTCGTAGTGGTATTGGTTGTTCCTGTGGTGGAAGTGGCAGACTGTTTTTGATTGCGAGTTTCCTGGTAGTACAGGCGCTCCCAGCCCGCCCAGCCGTCGATGACTAGCCACTTTTTAGGAAAAGGCGTGATTTCCATAGTGAAGAGGGCTTGCAACGGAATTAGTAGAAGCGTTGTGGGACCATTTTGATCCCGTGAAATGTCAGCTGCGGAGAGTCCACCCAGGTCAGAGCTCTGACTGTTCGCTACCAAAGCTGCATTGCCATCGTCCGAGTAATAGCCAAATCTAAGACCGATACCCATGGTGGC
>OMIY01000266.1 GCA_900299215.1 bacterium
TAACTAGCGTTGCGGCCGATGCTTTTAGTGCTCTAGCTTATGGTGTTTTTGACAAAACCAACGAACACCTGCAGGTTCGTGTGCATAGTAACTTTGGCGATCCTAGTGACGAGGCTGTTGATCAGTACGGTATGACACGTCGCTTTCGGATCAAAGAATTAGCCTTGGCCGACTTTACCAAGGCCAACATCACCACGGTGGCCGAGGAGTCGCAGACACCGTTGCTATTCCCGGCTTCACTTTGTCAGAGTGTGACTGGGGTAGGAGACCTTTCGTTTACCGGTCGTAGTGCTTGGTTCAAGGAAAGTCTAGATGCAAACCAAGGTCAAAATGGTGCTTGTTTTCAAATTGAATCATTGGACAAAAATGGCGATCTCTTAGCGCTTGGCAAGCAGCCAGCACTTTCACGGCGCAATCCAGAGCTTAATAATCCAAGTAGCCCGATGCTCACGACACCTGCCAAAGCTGTCACGCAACTGCCCGTGATCATCCGTATCTGCGACGACGAACCCAGTGCCGGTAGTATGATCAACGCTAATTTTTTTAATTATCAGCAATATGTATTAGGTATGCAGAGTCGTCCAGTCGACATATGTTTTCGGGTCGGTCAGGAGACGCAGTTCGGTCGTGATCTGGCTACTTTGTTGAGCAGTCAACTCAATGCTGCCAAGACTTCGGTTGCCGGCGCCAATGATTTTATCTTCGTCGTGTTGTTGCATCACAATTTCTCGTCTGAATTCAAGTTGGTGCAGGCAACTATAGCCCGGTCCCTGTATCAGTTGATCAACAACGATCAGACGGCAGTATCTCCTCGGTTGGTAGGCGCCTTTGTTTACGATTCCAACGTCAATTTTCAGCCAACCAGCATTCAAAGTAAAAATATAATTTGGTGTCCGCAAACTCTGCCTAAAGAGTTAGTTGCAGGTGCTAATCCTTTGGCTACGCAGAACTGCACCCTGACACCAACTAGCAAGATCAACCTTCAGGTTATTAACTTTATTATCCCTCTTGGTCCGCTGCCATCCCAAGAGCAGTACCTGAAGTATGTCAACGACTATGGTGATTCAGGGATCGCGAAAAATCCGGCAATCGAGTTTCTAAGCGTACCCAATGGTGCTAATACTCGCACCAACACGGATAGTCAGACGACCTATTTCGACGGCGAAAGATATTCTATAGCTCAAGGTGAATACGCCAAGGTATGTCGGGACCGAGTGACTGCCGACTTTTTTAATTTTGTGCTGCGTGAGGAAAATGGCGGGGCTGAAATAGCTGCTGTTGCCACCGACGCGGTTAACGCTAAGTGGCTATCTGACGAGGCGGCAGCTGATTACCGCATTGGGATAAGTTGGGCGGCGCCATACTTTGGCGTGGTTCGTTACAAATCCGCCGTCATAAACGGTCAAGTTCCAGGAGTTAAAGGGTCGGAAAGCATCCTCCCGTTTAATCGCAGCTTTAGTCAAAACTTGCCGTTAGGCGATGGCACCTGGCAAAAAGAAAACTGGAGTTTTGGAAGCTACACACAAAAATGCGGTCGTTTTTGTGATAATCCTTACTTTGATAATGCTGGCACCTACCAACTGAATACCACTTGGCGGTCGGATCTGGTCAATTGTCCTAGCCCTCGCTACCCAAGCTGGAACGGAGGGGGCGCAGGATGACCAGAGCTCCGGTGCAATTGTTAATAGCACTAGCAATCTTTTGTTCACAGTCTTCTCGTGCACTTGCGGACGCAGCGGATGCATTCGCCACTAGCAGCTTGGTGCAGGAGGTAATATCGCGCGCTGAAAGCCCTCACTCATCTGATTGGCGCACGTACGTAGCTGAACTTCAGCTCGGCATTGGTTATGTCAACGAGAGGAATAATTTCACTAATTCGGCCTATGAGCTATCGGGAGCAATCCCAGCAGGAGCTGGGTCACAGTTTCGTTTTGGTCTTAGACGGGTTTTTATGTCTGGTACGGAGTCTACCGATAAAATTGCCCGCACACCTTATAAACAAGCAGCCCAATATTCGCGCTATGAGATTCAGTTGGCGTATGCCTTTGGTCTGATGCAAGGGCGGGCGATGACGCGGCTAAGCCCCCGTTTGCCTGATTTTGAGCACACGACTTTGATCAACGTTGGCGCACATTATAATTTGCCTAGTGACAAGGCGTTACCTCAACGCGGTAAAACTCCACGGCCCATGCCAGGACAACAGCCGGTCAACAACAACCTCAACCTCGAGATCGGTTTGCGTTGGCATGTTTACACGCCGCAGAGTTTTGGTTTTTACATGGAGGCCATCCATGACCGACCGCTGGGCAACGCGAGCTCACTTAACTACTGGAGCTACTTTAGTTGTGGGGTGCTATGGTCATTCGGCACACGCTCCTAATCGCTGGACTCTGGTCAGTGACGGCGTTGGCACAAGCTGACGAGGTCACATCGCTAAGTCGCGCACGTGAAGCACTTGATCGAGGCGATCGAGACGCCGCTGCCGCGGCCTACGCGGAGATAGGCTCAGATCACGCGGACTGGGCCAATAGGCTTGGCGATACTTGGCGGTGGCATTTCTTGCGTGGAGCCCCACTCGAAGCATGGCGAGTCGTCGAACTTGCTCAGCGCACGAATGTGCCCTTGGAGCAAGGCGACTACGCGCGGATGTTGACGCTCCTGAAAAACAAGGTTTGCACCCTAGGACTCACTGCTCAAGAATCACTGGCAATACGCTTAGCGCATGCACACGTTTATCGATTCCCAGGTCGATTTCGTTCCGTCTCATACGATGATCAAGTTTTTGCCAAAGCCAGTGCTGGGGCAATTCCCCGTCATCTAGGAATGGAGCA
>OMIY01000267.1 GCA_900299215.1 bacterium
GTGCAAAAGCCAAAAAGTCCGTTGCTTGCACGCGGCTACGGACGAAATTCGAATCCTTGGGCGCCGCGAGTAAAACGGGATCAAGTCAGTGAGAAAAATCCACCAGGGCTACACTTAAAAGGAACGGAGGCAGGAGTCAAGGTCGAGGGAAAGTCACGCTATACTTCTAACGTCACATCGTCGACGCGTCAAAGTTTTACCCAGGCATACGACATAATGGCAAAGGTTGAAGGAGACTATGGACTTGGGCTTATTTTAGCTGGTGGCCGCAGTCATATTGCTGTGCGCGGATACGCGCGAGAAAAGTGGGCTGAGACGTCTGGTAGCGAAAAAACCTATGCTTTAGATAATGGGTCCTACTTCCCGGTAACTAATCTGGCGCCTGCAGGTAAATTTCGTTTTCTCACGGCTTTAGTTGACGCCGAGCTGGCACTACCGTTGGCAGAAAACGTCGAGATTCAGATCGATCAAAATGCTGGATATGCCTTGCCCGATGTGTTGATCACGAGACTCACGGCAATATACGGCACCTCAATGTCTGTAAAATATGATGACAAAGTTTACGAAGGTCGGCTTTCGGCGCGTAACCGAACAGTATACGTGGCGCAGCAGCCACCGGCTGGACCCGTGGGTTTTTATAACTACTTTGGCTATATCAACGAGTATTTTGATAGTGCTTCAAACAATACTTTTTCTGGCCACCTATTGAATTTCGGGACTAGCGCAAAACGCAAATGGGAAACCTTCAATGTCGAGGGGCGGATCGGTTATAGCACTGCGACTCCCGCAACAGGCTATATTGTCTACGGAGAAGCTAGCAGTTTTTCTTTTGGGGTTTCATTAGAGAAGAAGTTTCCGTTCGGCATAAGTTTGTCGCCAAGTATGGGCCGAAGCATGCTGAATAGTTACAAGCAACAAGTTAAATCAGGCGAAGACGGTACAAATGTTGATGTCACCGTAGAAGGGACTGTGGACGAGATTGGTGCCGAACTGGCAGTTGCGCCTATAGAATGGTTTACAGTTGCCGGTCAGTTTGGTTACAGCGTATTCAATTACTCCGCGGTGCCACCTGAATTAGCGGACAATTTTAACCAAGGCGTGCCCAAGCAAAGTTCTGGTTTCAGTGTCATGGTGGGAACGCAAAAGCAGTTTTGATACTTAGTTCGCACGTTTAGTATTATGGAATAACTCTATGCATCAGCTCGAAGCCTTTACAAACAGGTTAAGGAAAATTGCCAAACCGCGACGCAAGTGGGCAGAACGGGCCAAGACCAATGCTTATCGCCTATATGATGCTGATATCCCTGAACTTCCCCACATTGTTGATGTTTATGATCAGCATGCTGTGATCTACGATCGCGGAAGTCCGAAGGCTGCGGAAACTCTGAGTGAGTCGGACCTAGTGCAGGCTGTTGCGACGGCTCTCAATGTCGAGAATCACCTGATTCATGTTAAGGGCCGCAGGCGTATGCAGGGTGGCGACCAGTACAAAAAACTAGGGGAGGGTGGTTCCTTCATGACGGTGAAGGAGGAGTCCAGTAGTTATTTGGTTAACTTGACAGATTACCTGGACACGGGGCTTTTTCTCGATCACCGCCCTTTGCGTTCGGTTATGCGTAAGCTCCCGGCAGGCTTACGTATGCTGAATCTATTTTGCTACACGGGGAGTGTGAGTGTGGCAGCGGCACAGGCCGGCGTTAGGACCACTAGCGTAGATTTGTCGCAAAATTACCTAGAATGGGCGCAGGAGAATTTTACTCTCAATCAAATTGATTTAGGGGATCACGAGTTTATTCGGACTGATGCCCGCGACTATCTAACCTCTTCCGCCGATCATTTAGCGTTATTCGACATTATTTTTCTCGATCCACCAACTTTTTCAAATTCCAAGCGTATGAAAGGCTTTCTCGACATTCAACGCGATCACGCACGGTTGATCGAGGGGGCGATGGAACGACTCAAGCGAGACGGGACACTCTATTTTTCAACTAATAAGCGCGTCTTCATACTCGATGCTTTTCTCAGTAAACGCTTTCAAGTTGAGGACATCAGCGAAGCGACGATTCCGGAAGATTTTCGCGACAAGAAGATCCATAAGGTGTTCAAGATTAGCCACCGCATTCCATGATTTTCCTGAATCTTAGTTGAGTCACTCAAAGTCAAGGCGTAGTTGTTCGACCTTGTCCTTAGTTTGCTCGAGTCTCGCTCGCATGGCCTTTATTAAAGTGTAACCACGTTCGATTTTTCCGACCATGGCATCAAGCTCAAGGTCAGGTTGCCCCACCTCTTTAACCAGAAGCTCCACTTCTTGGAGCATCGCCTTGTAGCTTGCGGATTCGTTGTTCGCAGCAGTCTGATTTTCAGTATCGATAGCCATATTTAATCTCCCTATTTTTGTTTCTCATCAGACGCGTCCGCAGCCTCTATATTTTCGATCTGCATATGCAGCCAACCGTCGGCAAGACGGGCTCTTAAAATTTCTCCGGCTCCAACTTGGGCTATGCTTTTAACAAGACCCTGCACGCCACTGAGTCTAGTCCAGCCTTGGGCAATCCAATTTGTGGGATCACGCCGTTCAAGCGCCGCCATGAGTTCGACCAGTTTTGTGCGGAAATTTCCGAGCAAACGTTCAGCTCCGAGTCCAATTCTAGTCTTATAGTCGTTAAGTTGATTCATAGCTTGATGAAGACGCGAAACAGCGGTGCGCTGCAGCGAGTGCCCAAGTTGAGTCAATGCGAGAGATCGATAGTCGAGTGCTTTTTCTGCCGCTACATGCAGGCGCCCAACAAGTGCCGCTGTCAGCACGCTGACTGCTTGGATCCGGTCATCAAGAGTCTTGGCCATCGCCGCTGCAATGGTGTCAATGTAGCGCCGTGTATCAAGAAGTATGGCAACGACATAATCCGCCGCAGCAGTCGGGGTCTTTTGCCGCATGTGGCAGATTTCCTCCGCGACACAAACATCATCGTGGTGACCAATCGCCGCCACCACAGGGACGGTAGCCTGCGCAATGGCATAAGCTATCTCCGGTGCATCGAACCACCGTAGATCTGCGGCGCTCCCTCCTCCTCTGGTGATCACGATCAGATCGCAGCTCTTAGCCATGAGCAACTTGAGTGCAGAGACCACCTGTTTCGGCACTTGTTCACCTTGCATGCTAGTTGAGCAAAAGAGAACCTCGCCGGGATATTTTAGGCAGGTCAACTGATCAAGGAAGTCCGATTGAGCACGAGATCCGGCTGCACTGATGAGCCCAAGGCGGAGTGGAAACGGTGGCAGCGGCAAGTTCTTGTTAGCGCGGTCAAGTCCTTTGGCTCTCAGCTCTTTAAGCAGGCGCTCGCGAGCCAAGGCCAACGCGCCTTTGGTGAAGTTGGGATCGATATCCGTGATGATCAAGGTAATGCTGCCGCGGTCTTTATACACCTGGACTTGCGAGAGGCAGCGTAGTTGCAAGCCGTCTTGGAGAACTTCAGTGATTTTGTCAGTGCCGCGGCGCGCTTCAATTTGCGCAAACGCACTGCTCCAAATAATCGCTCGCACGGTAGTCGTGGCATTGGCGTGGGCGTCGTTGCGCCCCTCGGCTAAGTCTAGGTAAATATGGCCACCACGGCGGCTTAAATTCTGAACTTCACCAATCACCCAAACCGTTTTTGGGAAGGCGCGCATGACGGCAGTTTCGACTTGTGTCATGAGCTGGCGTAGGGTCAATCCCTGATCTTCTGGCAGTGGTTGACCTTCTGGCAGTCGTTGATCTTCCGTCAATTCTTTGCTGCCTGACAGAAGGGCGCGAGTCGCTGCAGCAGCCGCGGGTAGGGAGGGGGCCTCAGCGATCACTAAATTGGAGGTTGCGCTAGACTCCAGGCAACCACCACCGGCATTAGCACATAGCTCAGCTATGGAATCCAAATTAGCTGGAGTCAGCGGCAAACGCCAATGACGATCAACGCCGTTGAACCTAGCTCCCAGTGCTTTCAGCTGGTCTTTGTATGCATATGTGTTGCCGAGGACGACGATAGCGCTACCCTGTCGGCGGTAATGAATACTCAAAAGGGCTCTCCCCAGATCGGCGCCACAAAAGTTGCGGGGAGCCTACTTAGCAGGTAGAACCTCTGTCAACTGCTCGATTGAGGCCTGGAGTATACCTACTGAGAGGCCTTACGGTCGCAGCCGCTAATTTTTAGTTTGCCCTGTTTATTCCAGAGCTTAAGCTTGACTGTGGCGGCATCTTCATCGCCACTTTGAGCCGTAAATTTGCATCTAGCGGCACCTTCTCGACTAGGCCATTTGGGATAGCATGTGATGATATGGGCTTGGCCGACGACTAAGTTGGCG
Organism: bacterium; assembly: GCA_900299215.1. GTDB lineage: Bacteria > Bdellovibrionota_B > Oligoflexia > Oligoflexales > CAIYRB01 > CAIYRB01. The sequence continues at coordinate 4,333 of OMIY01000267.1, forward strand.
ACAGTAAGCGGGGTAGGGCCGCGGCCTATTCCGTCGTCAACCTCGCAGGTCACAGCGCCCTCGCCTGAAGTCACCTCTGCGGTTGCAAGATCCAGTCCTTGACGACGCACCAGAACGATATCGTCTAGGTTTTCGGTTTCACCAGATACTAAGTCCACGGTGCGGTCTTGTGGCAGGTAGCCATCACGTTGCACTGTAAGTTTGTGACGCCCTGGTCGCATGTTGATTTCAGTTGGAGTGTTAATGTAGGCGCCTTGTTCCAAGCGTTCGCCATCGATCAAGATGCGAACTGATTTGGGCTCCGTTTCAATGGTTAAAGTGGCTGGCGCTCGGGCCAGAAATTGCTGTTTTTGACTGGCTATCGTGATTGCTGCCGTCCACACGCAAACGGTAAGCGATAATAGGATCAGGCGACGATTGGTACGATTCATCGGTCGCCTCCCTTACCGTTTCAGCGAGCACTTGCGATCGCGAACCTCGATCGTAAGCTCGTCCGGTTTTGCCCAAGCCTGGGATTTAGGGCGGAAACTGCATTTGAATTCGTCCTCACGATCGCTAGCGTCTGAGACTTTGATCTCGTATGTCGGCCCAAGTCGCAAATCTCTGACGTCGATGGGCTCTTTCTGGGTGCCGCGAATGTTGGTGCGGAAGTAGCCATCGTTGATGACTAGTGTAGCGCCCTTTGAAGACATGCCCTTGACGGTAATCTTGACTGCAGCCGTAGGACCTTCGGGGCTTAAGACCACGTCGTCCTTTTGTTGTTTTTCGCCACCTTTAATTGTGAATTTGTGTCTGACTGGGGTAAATCCTGCTCGCGAAATCAACAGAGTGTGACTACCAGGGGGGATATGTAAGTCATAGAACTTATTGTTAGTAGTATCAATATAACGACTATTATCGACGGGTTTATCACCTACTGTAATGCGGACGAATCGTGGTTGCGTTCTAATCTGTAATACACCCTGACGGTTTTGCGCCGTCAGCGTCGTGTACATTCGTGCCCCTACGAGTAAGAGCGCGATCGCTGCGATGATCGCCATAGCTGGAACCATCATGGAGTTCTGCTTATAGTACCGCGCCGAAGGTGGGATGCCTTGGACCTTGCTAAGCGGTCTTTGCCCACTTCTATAGTCTTTGCCTGGTAACTTACGTCCCCCACTTGCTGGCGCGATGATTGGGGATGGAATCAGGCTTGGAGGTTGTGAAAGTGGTCTTGGACCGCTGCTGCGAACGCGCAGTTTCGGGATTAAATTGGCATCAAGCTCGGGACTTGGTGGTGCACTAGAATCGATCAGGACTGGTAGTTCGTTGCCGGCATTTGATGGATGCGAGCTCAGGGATACGGGGGCTGAACTTGGTTTTTTGCCAGGGCGTTGATTGGTCTCGGTGAGTGTGCGTTTGATTTCTGCGGCTGACTCGGACCGCCGGTTTTCCATGCATTTCTTGAGAAATTCACCAAGGTCCTCAGGAGTAAACTCAGGATACTTGCGGCTCATGTAGCGGCGTATTTCTTTTTCCAAGTCAGCAGCCGAGCGGTATCTCTTCTTGGGGTCTTTGGCTAGCCCCTTCTTGATGATGGTGTCTAATTCCTCGTCTACTTCGGGATTGAGTTGCCTTAGGTCGGCTTCGATCCGGCAACTTTTGACGCGCTGGATCGTGTCGACTTCATTCTCACCCTGGAATAGTCGCTTCATAGCCAACATTTCCCAGAAGACTATGCTTAGGGCGAAGATGTCGGTTCTTTGATCAACTGGTTTGGCGCTGATTTGTTCCGGGCTCATGTATGAGTACTTGCCCTTGACGACTCCAGGCCGAGTATCGGTCAGCTTGCTTTCAGCATCGGCGATGCCGAAGTCGGTTACTTTAACCTCACCCTCAAAGCTCACTAAAATATTTTGCGGTGATATATCACGGTGAACGATGCCCAGGGGTTGCTGCGTGATTTCGTCGATTTTGGTGTGAGCATAGTGCAGTCCACGCGCCGATTCCGCGATGATGTAGCAGGCCATGGGAACCGCTAGTCGTCGACCGCTTTGTTCGATGTTGTGGAGCAGTGTGCGAACGTCAGCGCCATCGACGAATTCCATAATAATGGCGGAGGCACCATCAATCTCTTCAAAGCCCTCAACTCGGACAATGTTTGCGTGCTGTAACCGCTTGCAGATGTGCGCCTCGTCACGGAACATCTGCGTGAACTCTTGGTCGCTGGCATAATGTTGGAGGATTCTCTTGATCGCAACCAGGCGCTGAAAGCCATCTTCGCCCACTTGTTTGCCGAGAAAAATCTCGGCCATACCGCCGCGGGCGATTTTATTGGCTAAGATGTAGCGAGAAGTTCCGCTCATGCGATTCCGATTAAGGGTCTCTAGGTTACGGGTCTCTAGGTTACGGGTGAAAATGATTCACCCTCGTCCTGCCTATCGGCAAAATTGAACCGAATCTGAGAGGTCGGGTCTAGGATCGCCCTGGCAACAGGTGGCATGATCAGGGCTTAAAGTCCTGACAACGTTTAATATTTAAGGTACTTTTGGGAGTTAACTTGACCGCTCCGGGTGTGGCTGTTAAGTTTCTTTGTTTTATATAGAGAATTTAGGCGGTTAAGGTTTCATGGCGGAAGTGGTGGGCGGTTTATTTATTGCGGTCGAAGGTGGCGAAGGAGTTGGGAAATCCTCCTTTGTTAAAGCTCTTGCCGATCGTCTTACATCCCAAGGTCACGAATTGGTGGTCAGTCGTGAGCCGGGAGGCACTCCGGTTGCTGATGCCCTTCGCGCTTTGTTCGCTAACCCTCCGCATGGTGAGTCTCTAAGCATCGTCACTGAGGCCTTGATGGTGTCAGCTGGACGCTCCCAACACTGTGATCGAGTGATCAAGCCTGCTATCGCTAGTGGGAAATGGGTGCTTTGCGACCGATTTGCTGATTCGACTCGTGTTTATCAAGGTGTGATGGGTGGGCTACCTAGCGACGTAACGGAAAATCTCATTGCCATCTCGACTGCCGGATTGCGTCCACACATTACTTTCGTTTTGGACTGTCCAGTAGCTGTTTCGCTAGAGCGTTTGAGCGGCCGCACTGTCGACGGTGATGCCGATGCGGTAGGGAGATACGATGCTGTAGCAGCGTCCGATCACGAGCGGCGGCGAGCGGCCTATCTTGCAATCCTCAAAGCTAACCCTCAGACTCATGTACTCATAAACGCTGCTAAATCAACTTCTGCTATGGTTGCGGACGCTCATGGCATTTTGGAGGCTCGCTTTGGCAGGTCCTAAACAGGCGATTCCTGCCCCGCCGGAACTACCGGATTGGCGTGAGCTAATCGGTTTTGGCTCAGATTTGGCCAGGTGGCGCGATTTAATTGCGCGCGAGGCGTTACCTTCGCCGCTGCTGCTAGTGGGACGAGACGGCATTGGTAAGCGCGCGCTGCTTCTTGCGCTGGCGGCCATGCACCTATGCGGCCAGCGTTCGGCTTGCGGATTGTGTAGTTCGTGTCAGATGGTTCTGACTGGTACCCATCCAGAGGTGCTGTGGCTTGAAGCAGCTGCCGATGGCGCTTACCTTTTAGATGACGCACGGTCTCTGCAGGATCATTTGGACCTCAGTCCTGGACTCGGCTACGCCTATCGCATTGTTTGTATAGTTGATGCTGATAAGCTTTCAGAAGCTGCGGCTAATCGCTTGCTCAAAGTTCTAGAGGAGCCACCTTCACAGGCGCGTTTGTTTTTCAGCACTGGACGGATTGGAGCAATGTTGACGACGGTCCTGTCACGGTTGGTGCGCTGGCATCTGCCGCCGCCGCCGCAGGCTGAAAGCTTGAGTTGGTTGCGTTCCCAGTTGCAGAAGTCGGGTGCCAATCAGGCTGATGATGCTCAGCTAGTCTCCATTTTGCGGCGCGCTGGTCTGGCACCTGGGGTTGCACTCCGGCATTTGCAAGAATCAGATCATGGATCGGGCGGTAATCCTTCCGTGCTCCCTCTTCAGCTGAGTGCGGGAGAACTAGTAAGCTGGGCAGAGAAGATAACTAGGCATGAGGGCCGTTCGGCAGCCGATCTAGTTGAGGAATGGGATATTGCGATCAATTATCAATATCGGGATATGATTAGGACGGGTAGACCCCCAGTGGGTGGTCTCAGGGAGCGTCATCAGTGTCGTGATTTACTTAGGCGGGCGCGTCGTCTGGCGCGTGGAGCCCGGGTACCACTTAATGCACAACTTTTAGCCGAAGCGTTGCTTTTGACGCAGCGTCAGTGAGAATGGACGATCATGGACGGAATCAATATTGTAGGTGTTCAGTTTCGGCGGGCTGGTCGTATTTACGAGTTCGCTGCTGGCGAGACCAATCTTCGCATTGGTGATGACGTTGTCGTTGAGACAGATCGTGGCCCTAGTCTTGCTAAAGTAGCAACGGTTCGATTCGCCTATGGGGCGGATAGCGGGCGTGATCTCAAGACGATCACCAGGCTTGCGACTCGAAGGGATTTGGATGAGACCCGCAAATTGACGGCAGACGAAGCTGTCAAATATGCTCGCAGTCGGGCCGATTCTTTGGGGCTGAAAATGACTGTGCTTCAAAGCGAGGTTCAGTTTGGCGGCAACAAGGTCATCATCTATTTTGCCGCCCCTGGGCGTGTCGATTTTCGCGAACTCGTCAAAGAATTGGCGTCGGGGCTTAAGGCTAGGGTGGAGCTGAAACAGGTAGGCTCGCGCGACGAGGCCAAATTAGTTGGTGGCATTGGAATTTGTGGACGCGAGTTTTGTTGCTCCAGTTTTCTCAGGGAATTTGTCCCAGTTTCGATCAAGATGGCCAAAAATCAGAACTTGGCCTTGAATCCCAATAAAGTATCTGGTGGTTGCGGTCGCCTTTTGTGTTGCCTGGCTTATGAAAACGACCTCTATAGTGAGTTAAGACGAAAACTGCCGCCGCGTGGAACCCGCGTTCGTTCCCTCGAAGATGGACAAGTCGGTCAGGTTGTTAAGGGCGACGTTCTCAACCAAATTATTGTTATGGAAACTCAGGAGGGTCGCTACGTCACGGTTCCCGTGGCTCAGGCTGAGACTCTTGAGCCTGGAATAGCGGAGTCTAGCGATGACAGCTCTGAAGCTGAAGCATGGGGCGAGGACATCGACCTAGCGGCACTCGCTGCACTAACCGAAGAGGGTGAGAGTGGAGTAGGCGGTGGACGTCCGCAGAAAAAGCCTCAAGATGGCGGAGGCCGTCCGCGCAACGGGCAAAAGCAACGTCACGGTGGTGGTCGCCGCGACAAGTGAGGTTGGGGGCAGTCAGGTTTGTCATATTTAACTTTGTTACGTCCCCTGATCTTAGGATGTATTTTCGTCTGGAGTCAGGCCGCGCATGCCGGTGAACTCTGTCCAAGTTTAGGTCAGACCGAATTAATCAAACTCGCTCGTCAGCGTGGGCCGCTTAAGCTAGTGTTTTTTGCCTCATGGTGCGGTGAGTGCCTGCATCACTTGAAGACCGCAAATGGTAAAAATACAATTTTGATTGCAACTTTCGACGAGAAGCCTGCCGTGGAGCGCGTCATTCGCAAGCTGGCACCCAAAAGTGACTGCTTTACTGACGAAGGTCTATCCACGTTCTTTAAGGTGGAAGCTGTGCCGACGACAGTAGAATATCGCTTATGATATTTTCCGCCTGCAGTTAACGGATTGGAAAATCAAAATACTGATTGGGGTGGGGCTCGTTTTTAAGCGTGAAATGCCACCACTCTTTGTCGTAGTTGACGAACCCAAAACGTTCAAGAGTTGCGCAAAGAAGCGCCCTTGTAGCGCGGGCCGCTGTGCTAATTTGCTCGGCTCGGGTGTGTGAGACGGGGTCAAAGTAATCAAAAGGAGCTCCGGCATCCAGACCGGTCAAGCCTATGTCCACAGTGCTGCCGCGACTGTGGCCAGATTTAGTGGCAATATAACCTTCGCTAAAAAGATTTGCTTTGGCAACCTTGGGGTAGTGCGACTCCATCTTCTTTGTGTCGTTCAGGTCTTTAGACCACTGTACAAACTCCGTAACCGCCTTTTGGGGCCGATAACAGTCGTAAACGACTAGCTGCAGCTTGAATTGGGTTAACCACTGCTGTGACTTTTGAAGTGCCAATGCGGTTGGACGAGTGAGCAGGCACTTTTCCGCCTCATAACCTGCGATTGGTCGGCCTATAAAATTGTCGGAACCGGCATATTTCATTTCTATTTTTATGTCCGGAGCAATCTCCGCCAAGGAGACAAAATCTGCGGGCATTTGATCCTGCTTTGAAAATGCGCAAATACTTGGGCTGTAGGTAGCAAAGGCTAGGACTATCAGCCAAATTTTTGACATCTCAAACTCCGGTGCTTTAGTTCTTCAGAGAGAACAAAGTAGCCCATTCGATCACACGCGTTGGTGGGATTACCTTGCAATAGAAGGCTCCCGCAAACAGTTTGAATCGGACATCATCGGCGGTGTGTAGTTCTGAGGTTTCAAGCTGCCATTGCCCGTTTGTCAACGGGGTGAAATTAAACTTGCCTCCCACCCAACCTTGACCTGTGGTTTGTCGATTGCTACGAATATGAAACGGACCATAATCGACGATGTCAGCTTCATCGCTGCTCAAAGCGCTCAAGTCCCAGGTCGTCGGATCACCAAATTTAGCGGTAATTCTTTGGCGCTGCTCGTTGTCCTGAATGGAGGCGATGGCGTCAGCAATAATCATTTGATTTAGTTCAGCGCAATTATGATCTGGTGCCTGAGTTGATATTCCCGTTTCCCGCGCGATCATTGAGCCAGTGCGCATCTTGCATAGCAGAGAACGCGGCGCGATGGATTGGTCTTTTGAGAGATCGACTGGATTGACGCTGTCGTCAATGAGCACCGGTAAGTGCAGCGCAAAACTCTGATCTTGTTTACTTATTTTTGATTTATCCAATATGAATAAAGCATCGCTCCAGCCGTGCCTGTATATTTTTGATTCAATTTTAATGTGCTCCCAGGCGCTCTCATCTAGGCGAACGCCGCGCCTCTGAGTTTCTGCGCAGAGTTCGGTCAGCCTTGCATCGGAATCAACATAAGGCCGGAGTAAATCCCCTGTAGTTGAGACTGACTGATCTATAGCTCGACGAGCTTCAGTTTCATCTATTTCTGTGATTTTTGTTTGGTCGGCGATAAAGTTAACGACTAGATCGGCTACCTTTTGATGCGCCTCGTCGAGGCTGATGCTGACAGGAATGGAATCACCATTGTGAGGATCTCCATCGGCAAATTGCATGTGATTCATGCCTCGTACCACAACAACTGGCTTCTGGCGTGTGACAGTAGTTTCCTTACTGGCTTGCGCGGCGACACTGATATAGTCACGGGCTATGTAGTTGAGTCCGGTTAGGCCATCGAGTTCGGCACCGATAGTGAGGATGGGCTTAGGGTAGTTGGTGATGTTGTCATTACTGCCAAGAGTGCGTGGCAAGTAGCTGCCTAGCATGATTAAGCCGCCAAGGTTCATCGAAACCGGGGCCTCATGTATGGCAATCCCGCCATGTGAGTGTCCTGCAGTGAACGTGTGCTTTGCGGCGTCATTGACACCGTGTTCGGTCAAAAAGGCAATGGCCGCGTCAACTTTACTGTGGGTGAATACAGGTGCAGCTATGTCACCAGCAAAGCGCGGGATAAAGACAGCGATCTTTCCCCCCGAAGTGCTCGCAATTCGCTCTGCCAATTTGACGTACTGTTCCGGTTTAACCAGGGCCCCGCCAACTAGTACGATGGCCGCTTCTGGTTTTTGACCGTGGACTACAATTTGGTCGCTACCATGGGTGACCAAAATCGTAGGTTGAGTCGCGGCATTCAAGGTTGCCGGATTGACTGTGACAAGGCCGCAAACGAAGGCTAGAAGCGCAGACAATCGCATAGAGACCTCTCGTAGCACTTATGGTTTACCGTCAACTTTACGCACATTGATTCTTATATTGTTTTCTGGCTTTTTTGATTTTTATTCAAGTAAATAAAAAGCCAAACTTGAAGTCTTGCCAAACCAGTTCTCTAACTGATCCTCAGTCACACCCTCAGGTCTGAACTTTTATTTCCGATGACGTGAACAGGATCATAGGAGGAGGCATGCGGCTTAGTCCGTATCTCTACATGCTTATCACTGCTTTCGGAGTAGGGGCTCTGACTGCGGCTTCTCCTATCTTGGCATCGGAAATTGAGTCTGGCGTAGAAATTCCACGCAGTGGGGAATTTGAACTCTCGGTTTTTGAAAAACTAGAAGAACTTAATGCAGCCCCGGGCACAAATCCCACACCTCAAACGATTGCAAGCTCTCAGTTTGCCGACAGGTTTAGACCGTCTCAGATTAGCGGATCTTTTATCAATGATGAGGATAAGTGGTTTCGTTTTCGTGTTCAAAACACGCGCAACCAGGAAGTTAGATCTGTCCTGATGACGCGTTATTTTTTCGGGTCCATCAAAATCGTTCAAACCCATGCTGCTCTGGGTCATACGGTCTACAGGCAAGTTGGCTATCAGTACTATGATTTGAACGCTAAGTCCCAGCTCATGCAAGCGGAAACGCTAATATTTCCACCTGGTGAATCTACAATTTATTTGGCGCTTAATTCATACAAGCACCCAACTAA
>OMIY01000268.1 GCA_900299215.1 bacterium
AATTAAATTAAATAATTAAATTTAAAAACAGCCAAAAAAAATCCCGCAAATCCCATGTTTTTTAAAAATTTGGCCAGATTGGTGCACAGTTGGGACCATAAATACCCAATACAAAAGCCATCTGATTACAGCTGGTTATAAAAATCACTCAAGTTCTCGAGCCAGCTTACCGAATCGCAAAATATCGGGGAGGTTGGGCATGTTGCACAAGACAGTCATTAAAGCGGCCTTATTAAGCTGTTACCTGGCGATCGTGATCGGGTGCGGCCAGGGCTCCCAACTCGATAATTCAAATGCATCTGAAAAATCTAGACGTGGATCTGGCAGCAACCCAGAGGACACCAAGGCGGACCAACCCCAAAGTGTGGCTGGCGCCTACCTAACCTGTGACGATTGGGAGACCGTTACCAGCCCTCAAGGCAAAGTGATGACTACGGGCTGCGTCGTCAAAGATGCGCAGAAGAATCGCGTCGCGCTAACTAACTTTCCAAAGCGAAGCTGGATTGTTAGCGATCAGCAGGGCCAAACTGTCCAAAAAGACGCTGTGCAGATCACCGAAAAGAAGAACGATCCCAACTTCGATGCGACTTTAACGGTAACCCTTGCTGACCCGAAAGTGGATCCCGTGGTCGACTTCTGGTTCGATCAGACCAAGCCGGAAACCAAACTCCGTGCAAGGATAAACATTAAAGCTAGCAACGAGACTATCGCTTTGGTGTTGAGCCAAATTGGCGGCGTTTGGGACGTCAAAAGAGGCTGTATTGACGAAAACATACCATTGACCGACTTAGGCAAACTTGAATTGACGGTCACCCAGGCAGCAGATGGTAGCCTGCCTAAAGTTGTAGCAAAAGTTGCACCTGGGTCCGAATTGAAATCGACCAGATCTCCGGTGGCAACAGTCACTGCCGGGACCGTCCTGTTTGAAGGGGTGGTCAACTACAATTCGTTCCCTGCATATATAGACCTCACAATGAACCCTAACGATCTAGTTAAGAACCCTGACCCAGTGAAGAAACCGCAGCTTAAAGTTGTAGGGGACACGACAGACCTTGCTAAATTACTGCGAATCAAGAAGCTCGAAATGCAGTTAGTTGAAAAAGTAAACGCGGGAACAGCTCTGGAATACACGCGCACGACCCAGTGGGAGCTTTCAAAGCCAACCGCCAGCCTAACGCGGTAAGGTGAGTCTCCGCCGTTGCGTTCCTAAAAGCACTCTGGTATGGTCCCCCCCGCTATTGCAGAGTTTATGAAGGGACCTTTCCGATGAAACGCACATTTCAACCTAGCAACCTGAAACGCCTCCGTACCCATGGTTTCCGCGCTCGGATGGCAACTCCAGGCGGCCGTAACGTGCTAAAATTGCGCCGCGCTAAAGGCCGTAAACGCCTTGCCGTTACCGCTTACAGCAAGTAATTACTGACTTTTAAAGTGTACGCATTTCCTAAAGCACTACGGCTGCACCACAGTATCGATTTCCGCCGCACCTTTGACGAGGGGCGGAAAGTGGTCGGTGGACCTGTGGTGCTTTACCTGCGTCCACGAACAGCCGGTGATGCTGGACCCGAAGACGGTGGCAGCCGCGTGGGTTTGGTCGTATCGCGGCGCGTCGGCAATGCCGTGGTCCGCAATCGTGTTAAGCGCCATCTGCGCGAGGCCTTCAGGTTGCTGCGGCCGGAACTGGAGCAATTTGCTGCTCTTTGGCGCACCGACTTAATCGTGGTGGCGCGGGCAAGTGCTGCCAATGCGGACGCAACAACTGTCGCAACCGCATTACAGCAAGGGCTCAAAAGATTAAAAAATCAGTTGGAGCCATGACACTGATCATCTGGCTACAAACCACAATCGCGAGGCTGCTTTCTTTGCTGATTGTGTTATACCAACATTCCTTATCAATTGTACTGGGACCACGTTGCCGCTTTTACCCAAGCTGCTCTCATTACGCTAAGGATTGTTTGTCAGCTTACCCGCTGACGCTGGCATTGAAGAAAATTGGCGGACGACTGCTGCGTTGCCACCCGTTCCATCCTGGGGGAATTGACCTACCGTGAACAACAAAATCGACCATCGTTCCATCGTTGCTATCGTTCTTTGCGTGGCGTTCTATCTGATTTACACGCAGTACTTAAACTCCAAGTACCCTCGTCCGGCTCCAGGCAGCAACTCAGGGATTCAGAGCTCTGTGCCAAGCTCGTCGTCTGCGACCCAGGCACCAGCTACGACACCAGACGGTAAGGCTGCCTCTTCGGCTACTGCAGAGTCTGCCGCAGCAACGACACCGGCAGCAGCTCCGATTGCCTCGCTCGGCTCTGCTGAGCTGACCCTGGAAAATGACAAAGTGATATATCAGTTCTCGCAGGATCTGGGCGGCTTTGCCGGTATCCAGTTGAAGGACTTCAAGGCAGACAACAATGTCGGAGCCGGAGCAGTAAATTTGCTCGATACTCCAATGGCCGTTCAGGGCACTGTCGAACCCCGCAACCCCGATCCTGTGGCTGGAGTATTCCATGCCGAGCGCCAAGGCCAAAGCCTGACTTTTTGGCGTGAAGCTGGCGGATTCAAGATTAGCCAGACGTATGCGGTTCCCCCTAAGGGTTACGGCCTGGGGCTGAAAATAAGCTTCACCAACACCGGTAGTCAGCCTGTTGAATTAACTAGCGGTCTGTTACTGACAGAAACGCTGCGCGCCAAGAAATCTGCGGCTATATTGGGGATCATCCCGGGAACAGTGCGTGAACGCGATCAGCTGATTTATAACGCCGATGACAGCACTGAGTGGTTGGACGTCGAGAAGTTCTGCAACGGCGATAAAGATGCGCCTCGCCTTGATGGCGTCCCGGTGCGTTATGTAGGCATCGATCGCCACTATTTTATGGCCGTGTTTCAACCTAAGGCTAAGACTAGCAGTCTGCGCCTAGACCACGGGCCCGGTAATGGCAAAACGGGTTGTGCCCTCAGTGCCATCAATTTCGACCGCCAAGGCACGGTACAGCCTGGCGAAACTGTAAGCCTTGATTACAACTTTTATGCTGGGCCGAAGGATCTAAACGTCTTCCTCGACCAGGATCCAAGCCTTACCAGCGCGATGCACCTTGGTACGTTTGATTTTATTGCCGAGCCGCTCCTGCTTGTTATCGAAGCTTTAAAAAGGCTTACCGGTAACTTCGGCGTAGCTATCATTCTACTTACCATCTGTCTCAAGCTTCTCTTTTATCCATTGGTCCGCGCTTCAACTACCTCGATGCATAAGATGAAGAAGTTGACACCGCAGATGAACCAGCTGAAAGAGCGCTTCAAAGATGACCGCGCTAGGCAGCAGCAGGAACTCATGAAGTTCATGGCTGCCAACAAGATTAACCCCATGAAGGGCTGTTTGCCGGTTCTGCCTCAGATCCCTGTATTCTTTGCTTTCTATCAGGTGCTTCAGACCTCCATTAGCTTGCGCCACGCTCCGTTTGCCTTGTGGATCCATGATCTATCTGCCATGGACCCATACTTTGTGACTCCGGTCTTGATGGGCGTAGCCATGATTGTTCAACAAAAGTTGACCCCGACTACCGGAATGGATAAAACTCAAGAGAAAATTTTGATGTTTATGCCTATTATGTTCACAGTCATGATGCTGACTTTGCCAGCGGGACTGACCCTCTATATGCTGACTAATACGGTTATCGGTATCGCTCAGCAAAGATGGTTGAATTACCGACTGGACAAACTTGAGCCCGCTACGCGTTAAAAAGGAGAAACGGGATGAGCAACAATCTGAAATCATCCGTTAACGGCAGCCCCGTCAAAGTCGAGGCAAAATCCGTAGAGCAAGCACTAGTTAAAGCCGCAGGCTTACTCGGGCTGACGCAAGATGAGCTGCAGTACCGAGTTCTAAAAGAAGAAACTAGCCGCGGGCTGTTTTCATTCTTCAAAAATCCAGTTGTCATCATTGAGGCTTGGGCAAAAGCTAAACCTCAGTCCTCTCGCGGACCGGCTCCTCGTGGCCGGGTTGAGCGTGCACCCATCCGCGATCGCCGCGAGGAACGTGAAAGATATCATGATGATGACGAGAGCGCGTCCAGCTCAATCAAATCGGAGCCATTGACTGAGGCTCAGATCAGCGCCCTAACGGAAGAGCTGAAGGAGTTCTGCACTGGAATTTGCTCGCGTCTAGCAGGCGAACCTGTGGACGTTAGCACTTCTGTGGATGACGGACGCTTGGTGCTAAATATTGACAATGACTACATTGCACAACAAATCAGCAAGAATAGTAAGCTTGCTGAAGCCCTCGAGCACATCCTCAGAAAGAAGCCACGTCACCTGCGACAAGAACTCCCTTTCCGCATCTTTGTAGACGTCAGCGGCGTCCGTCGGAAGCGTGAAGAAGAGTTAATTCAGATGGCTCATGACCTATCAGCTAAAGTGCATGAAAATAAGCGTCCAATCGTGCTCAATTACAAAAGCTCGTACGACCGCAAGATCATTCACATGGCTCTCGACAAGGACGAGCGTGTGTACACCAAATCGATCGGTTCTGGGCCCAATCGCAAATTGATGATCCTGCCGCAAAAAGACGCACAGATGGTGGACGAGCCGGAGATCTACGAAGAGTGATCGCTAACGGGCCAGAGTCGCAGCCTATTGCTGCTCTAGCAACAGGCTCTGGTTCTGCCGCTGTTGCCGTAATCAGGCTATCGGGCCAGAACTGTCATCAGCTACTTCTTCCCTGTCTAAATTGGCGAGGAGGATGGCAGCCGCGTCAGCTTCGTCTTGCTTTAGTAAGTGACCCGCGCAGTGGCGAGCATATCGATGATGCCATGGTGGTCCTCTTTGTCGGACCAAGGTCATTCACTGGCGAGGATTCCGCTGAAATCCATTGTCACGGCGGCCCATATGTCGTGCGACGACTTCTGGAACTGCTTTATCGCTTGGGTTTTCGCGCTGCTGAACCGGGAGAGTTCACTCGTCGTGCTTTTCTCAACGGCAAGTTAGACCTGACTGCGGCCGAGGGCATCAAAGCTCTAGTCGAAGCTCAGTCCCACCAGCAATGGGTTGCAGCTCGTCACCTAACTGACGGTAAACTAAAGGCAGCCATTGAAGATTTGCGACGTATATTAGTCGAGGCTTTAGCCTACTTAGCGGCTCAAATTGATTTTCCTGACGAGGGAGACACGGCCCACGTCGATCTCGAGCCCGTTCGTCAGAGGGTGTCCGAGGCCGCCATTGCCATCAATGGGCTTATTGGCAGCTATGATGACGGACGAGTTGCAAGTCAAGGCCTCAGCGTTGCCCTATTCGGTGCCCCTAATGCTGGCAAATCGACGTTGATGAACGCCTTGCTAGGCCGTGAGCGCGCTATAGTGACCCCAATTGCTGGCACCACAAGAGACTACATCGAAGAAGCTTGCTTGATTGACGGTAGACTGATCCGACTGATTGACATGGCCGGAGTCCGCGACGCCACAGATCCTGTGGAGGCCTTGGGAGTAGAGAAGGCCAGAGAGCTGGCACGAGAGGCTGACATAGTGTTGTTTCTCGCGGCAAGCGACCTTGCCGTATCCCCAGAGATTCAAATAGCCAATTGGATTAGCGAACTTAATCCCAAGTCATATCTGCAGATTGCTACCAAATCTGACCTCGCTTCTCCCACCTGGGCTATTCGAACCAGGTGGCTATCCATCTCTTGTCAAGCCACCACAGGTCTGGATCAGCTGCGCAAAGCACTTGCTGACCAAGTCGATCGGCATATCGGCAATTTGGCAGCAGAGCAGGCATTTGTAACCTCCGCCAGGCAGCATCACGCTCTGCGCAATGCCCTGGAAGGACTACAAAAATTTAACGATGGAGACGCTGCCGGCGCATACGTTGAGATGCTTGCTTTTGAGCTTCAAGAAAGCGTCAAAGCTCTGCGGGGTATCGTTGGGGAGATCGACACGGAAGACGTGCTGGACAAGGTTTTCAGCCAATTCTGCGTCGGCAAATGACTGGCTAGCCAACTTATCAAAGCTGTACTATAGATGGCCGGTTGGGAGTACCAAGATGAAAAATTCACCTAGTCATCTCATAGTCGCCATTGCTGCCGCAGCCCTAATGCTTATCACTTCAGTTGCGGAAGCTTTACCAGACTGTGCCCCGGTTGAAAAACGCATTGAATTCCGCACTACTGATCAAATCCGCATCAAAGGTGCGATCACCTCACCTTGCGGAGTCAGCGACGCCGAAATACTTCCCACGATTATCTTTTTGAACCCTCTTGGGCAGTCCTACACCACATATCGCCCACAAGCGCTCGAGTTTGCTGCAGACGGATACCGAGTCCTATCCTTTGATCCCAGGGGCTGGAAATCATCAGGTGGTCAAACCACCTTGATCTACCCAAACCTTGTAAAGGATGTTCAGACTGCTATCGACTGGCTCACGGCAAACTACGGGACCGGTAGGATCGGTATGACAGGTATATCCGAAGGGGGCGCGATGTCACTTCTGACCGCTGCTGCCGATGCTCGCGTCAGCGCTGTCGCCTCACTTTCCGGGTGGACTGATATTACCCATCCAAGTTTGGGCAATACACCGCGACTTGCCTGGAATCTAGTCATTGGAGCACTACTCTTCGCCTTTGGTAGACCCACCGATCTGATCAAAGAGGCGATCGGCCATGCCTGGAACGGCACCAACCCGGAGCCTTTGGACATCCTACAAGCTAGTTCGCCTTGGTATCACTTAGATGAACTAAACTCAAAGCGGACACCTGTGCTTCTCGTACACGAAATGGATGACACCTTATTCCCTGTCAACCAGGCCGTGGATTTCTATGAAAAGCTCGAGGGACCAAAGCATTTACAAATAAACCGGGGCTTCCACGCTGCATCCTCCATTACGGTACTTAAGCAAAAGGATAAAGAGCCATGGGCCTCAGTACATGCTTGGTTTGGTACCTATGTACGCGATCAAGGTTCTTCAGAATTAGACGGTAAGGCAAGGATTAGCTTCAAGAATAGCGAAAAAATTCTCGT
>OMIY01000269.1 GCA_900299215.1 bacterium
ATAACAACCTATGTGTTCCTATCGGATCAACCATTGATCAAGAGTTCGCTCCACTCTGATAACTTCGCTCAAATCATAAGCCATGAAATACATCGCGCTTTGATCCCATTTACCTGCCCGATGAGTTATCCATCAGACTGATCTTGTATACGCTTGTATACGGAATCTTAGTCCCTCCACTTCATGGCCGGACTGGTTGTGCCGATAAGGCGGCACAACACAGATCCGAAACCATAAACTTCAGAGAGGGTAACATGAATCCGAAAGGTGATTTCACGTTTATTTCAAAACTTAAGAAGTTCGGAGGACAGGAAAGTAAGGACAGAATCCATCGTTTAGTGATTAGTCTATTGACTGTAGGATCAATCACAGCGGCTACTCAAAACTGCAGTAACGGATCGAGTAGCTTTAGCGAAGCGCCGGCATCCGCTGAAGCGGAAGAATTGCACTCTTTTTACAAGGAAATCTCCAACAATAAGGCATTCCAATCAACATACAACTTTTTATTGGACAATAGAAAGGCACTCAAACTTAGCGATGAAGTCACAATTGATGGAAAAAAAGTTACAAACCTCAATAGTAAGCTCAAAGCTTATATGGCCAGTTCTCCAAGCTTACCTAAGGCAAGCTTAAGGGAGTTTATAAATTCGGATCCAACCATAGGCGAAATCTCTGCCAGAGACTTCGATTTGGCTAAACAAATCAGAAATGATGTCATCTTCGGACTCGGAGACCAGACCAGACTTTTCACAAATCTCAGAAAGTATAGCAAAGTTGATGCCCTTCGATCACTTCGAGCCAACGTTGTCTTAGCAGCTGTCGGACTTTCAACGCAGAAGAAGCAATATAACAATACCAAAGGCAAAGCTGGTCTTAAACTGGATGGCGAAGACTCAGGCGAACATGATGATCCAAAGCCCGGGGTAATTAGTCAGATCGGTGATGCGACAGACAAAGCTTCTGGTGGATTAGCCAAACTAGAAAACGCGACCGCTAATGCGGCCGGTACGTTGATGAATGCGAGCGGCGGTTTGGTAAGTTCTGTAACTCACAGTATCACTGATGGCTATGACGCCATTACAAATACTGCGACGACAGCAGAATGCAACAAAATGCTGGAATCTTGCACAGAAGCGGTAAAATCCTCAGACAAACTAGGCACCAACAATGCCGCGGAATTAGACAAAATAAACAAAGAACTAGATATATGTGAAAGACGTAAACCGGAAAAAAATTGTAACTACGGCCAGGCTCGAAATGGTGAAAGTGAATTATTAGGCGGAAGTGATAAACACGCACCGTCATGCTCTAAGTACAAGATTTTTTATTGTGTATGCGATGATGCTAAGAAAAAAACACAGGAGGGAACTTATCTACATGACGATGATAAGGAGTGCCCAGGTTACCCTAAATCAGATTACAAGGTTAGTTTCACTGCAATTACTAATATTAAGAAAGAAGCACAGGAAGCTCTTGCCAAAGCTCATGCAGGGACAGAGGGCGCCCCAACTTCATGTGAGCAATGGAAGAGCCTTTGCAAGGGTAATCCCGCTACCAAGACCACCGAACATACTACTAGTACAACAGGAGATGGAACATCTCCACAGCCTCCGCAGTCTTAATCTAGTGGCGGTTGATTAACTCCTCACCTTAGGAACTACCGGATAAAAGTCCCAGGAGCCACTATCCGGTAGTTCCTTAATGGCGGAGGGCACGTAGTGGTCGGTGATTCAACTCATATTGCCTAACCATACCTGCTTCGCTACCCAATCGTAATTACCGCGTCCCCAACCCATTCTCCGCTTAGAGTCGTCAGCATTACCACCATGCCAGTCACTTTTTTCTTATCTTTGACTGTGGGTTATATTCGTAATGGGACTCAATTACTCCTCCTATGCAATAGGCTGCCTCAGGTCCGCTGCCAGTGGCAGCCGTTTTAGTAACCTAGTACATGGTTCATCTGTTAACTCAGGCGTTCACTTGACCAGTCATCATGGTCAAAGCTGAACTCCCCCTGGTTATGTCGCGGTGGCGCCCGTGGCGGTGGCTCATATTGTAGATCCAGGTGTTTAAGATAATATCCAGCTTGCATGAGGTCAGTGACTGTGCAGACTTTGACTAGATTATCTCAAACCAACTACTTGCGAACTTCCACCTTCGTAGTCAAAGGCTTCGATACGCCAATTCTCAAATAAGTGCTGAGCATAAAAGAATCTGGCACCTGTCGTCCGTCGGGATTGTTAAACGGATAAATCAAGGCTGGTGCTAAATGAAGTCGGAAAATAATCTCCGCATCTTCTCCCGAATAGGAAAGCGCGGAGGTCGAGTAGAAAAAGAAGTTTGGACCAGATTTACCAAACAGATCTGAACCTCTCACCGCCGCCACGGTTCCCTGCTGCAGTATGGTAGAGGGGGACTGTTGCCGCGCAATCTCATAGCGAAGGGATCCAAGATTCTTAGCGTCTATAACTGCGTCAAAATCGAAATTCACAGTCTTTCCTTTGAGAGGCAAAGCTTTGCCATCACAACTTGCTAGCGACAAGTGGTATTCGAGTACTTGGCCTTGCGCGCCGTTTTTGACACTCGTTGTTAGCAGCCGTCCCTGAGTTAGACCTGCCGGTGGACATTCGGAAGTCACTTCAGGCTTTTTTGTCGGGTCCAATTTTTTTGAGTCCTGAGGATCCTGATTCGATGCCTGAGGCTGTTCGGGATCTTTTTGGACGTCCTTATCACCACCAACCGTTTGCTGCTCCGGTACTTGTTGGGAGCCTAGTGCTGACTGGCCGCTACTAAACTTAGCGTTGCCGCATGATAGTAGATACGCTGAGATCATTCCTACCGCGTACCTATTCACAACGCACCTTAGGCTTTTGCTAGACTTAAATCGCACAACCCACCCCCCAGACACGCTTATTTAACAGATAAGTCTTTATCGGAAGGTCCCACGGGAAAAATTAATCAAAAATAAAATAGTTCCATTTAAATATAAAAAACAGAGGGTTAACGGACACCGTCAACCCTCAATTAAATCACACAATACAAATGCTAATGTTTAGCTCACAGAGTCTTCACATAAGCCTCGAGAGCATCGATATCTCCATGATTGAAACTCAGCCCAAGCTTGTCACTGACATGCTGAATGGCCTCACGCAAGGTTCCCACGGAGGCGTCATGCAAGAAGACCGCGTTGTCGAATGCATTGACCAGCGACGGTGCTTTAAACTGACCAGCACTGCGTACCGGACGCGGGCGATAGTCGAGCAGCTTCTGCACCGCATCGTCACCACCAAGAGCTCGGTCACCAACCAGGGATTCGGCAATTTCCTGTGATTTAGGATCGGCGAGTCCGACTAGTTTGTTTGCAAATCTACCCGCCGAAACACCATGGTCTGTATTTACCGTACCGATGTCATAAAGTCGCGGGGTGCCGTCAGCTTTGACGCCACTAGTCGCTGCGGAGCCGCGATGACAACTCGCGCAGTTTGCCGCAAAGAGTTCCTTGCCACGACCAGCCAAGACGGGATCCACTCTTGGGGACTGCAGTTTTGCCACGCCACGCTCGAGATAAGCCGCCATGGCAGCCGTATCTTCTTCGTTTAGCTTGCCGCCTAAACGCTCAGGCACGATCGTCTCGACAAATTCACGAGCGTTGGTATGCGTCGCACTGGAATGCAACCATCCGCGATCGGCAACGCCACCGCGCAGGGACATCGTCCGCCGCGGCCCCTCCATCGTCACCCAACTTGATCCGTCGTTACCACCACCTGGGTGACACGATGCACAGGCGCCGAGCCTATTCACCGACACCGGGTATTTATCGGGATTAGCCGATTCAAATAAGATCTTGCCGCGCCGCAGCTCAGGAGACATGGAATCGCGATCGCGCAATTTTAACTGAGCCACCTCGCTTAGCTTTGGTTTCGCGGCTACCTTCTCGATGTTGCGGATAAGCGGCAGACCGAGAACGCCGCCTAGCTGAATCAAACTCTTCGTCGTCGGTGCATAGCGGTAAGGAATCTCGTAGGGCCTAGCGAGCAAATTTTGATCGTCCGGCGCGTATGCCGCAGCATCCACTTCGGAGATGAAATCAGAATTCTCGTACAGCACGAAGATCTTCTTACCATCGGGCGACACCGTCATGCCCTTGGGGTTGGATCCTGATAACTGAAAATGAAGCTGACTAGCAGGATTAATAGTGGTCGCATCGTAAATCGCAATTTCGTCTGACACATGGCTAAGCATCAGTGCAAAACGACCACCCTTTGTGAATGCAATGGTGTTTACCAGTCCAAGGCCGGTCAATCCTGCGTGCGGAATACCGTATGCTAGAAACTGATTGATCTGCTCCTTGCCACGACTCATCAAGGTCCGGTCGATAAACTCGATTTCAAGCGGATGCCTCATACAGTAGACAATGCGCTTAAAGCTTGGAATCGCCATTTCCACATCACGCGTGTGAATGTCATGCAGCTCGGATTTACCACTGGCATCCAGAGGAAAAATCAGTGGAGCACTAAGCTGAGCTGGCTGTAATCCGCCAAACCTAGTCAGGGACTTATCGGCGTTCGGACCGCGTTCAAGTACCACTAAGGCTCCAGTGATGCGAGTCCCGGGAACCCAAGCAGTTTGTCCAGATGGGTCAAGAAAGACACCGGCTAGCTGACTGGCGGTACCTTCGAGACTGAAGTCTTTGGCCTTTAGCTCGCCGTACACTAGCTTGGTTGGGAGGTAACTACTGTAGAAGTCAGCAAGGCACTGCATCCGGGGATTTTGCGGGTTGAAGTGATCTTCGATGATCGCATCCTTCTCCGCAGTGAAATTAGCGAGATTGATGACGCTAATCCAAGCCTCGTTTTGCTTGATAGCTCCGCGCGGCAGAAAGTGAGCCACATAGAGATGCGACTCGTCAAAGGTCATACTCATGCCGGTCGGGCGAGCGCCGATGTTTAAGCTGCGGCTACTAACGACCTTAGCGTCGTCATTCAGCCGAATCTCGGTCAAAAGACCTTCGACATAGCTCGACACGTAAATCTTAGGCTCACGCTGAGATACCACGACCTGCTGCAGCTCCCGGCCAAACTCATCGCTGACGCCCAGAGTTGACAATACCCGCTTGCTGGCGCGGTCGATCACCGTGACCGTATTGGCTTTGGCACTCGCTACAACCAGCCAGTCCTTGGATGCCTGTAGAGCCAAGCTGGATGGAGCTTTACCCACGGGAATTCTTGCAATCTCTTCACGACCGGGGAGTCCGTAAACGACGACTTCGTCAGTATCGGTGCTGACGGCCCATAGCTCGTCACCACGCGGCGTCACCAAGATGTTGGTCGACGTCTGCCCGTAGCCTTCGCCCCTGCGGCCGGAAATCGTCCCGACCAACTTCGGACTCAGAGATTTCTTGATCCCAAGGACGATTCTCTTGATACCAAAGGGAGCCATTCTTCCAATCTTTACTGTAGCTGGGACCGACACCCTGGCCGTGTTATAGGCATCCACCGTGAGGTCAACCACCTCGTCGACTGACCCTTCGGCGCCTAGGTCCAGCGCAACGTCATCTAGAGCAAAATCTCGGCGATTCTCGACGTAAATCTCTAGTTGGAGTTGATCAATGGTGTCAGCCAAAGCTTTCACTGCACCGTAAACTAAAAAATCATCAGACTTGGAA
>OMIY01000270.1 GCA_900299215.1 bacterium
CAATCTGTTTCATACAAATCTCCAAGGAGTCACGAACGCGCACTCAGATCCTGCTCGATGATGCTTATTTGGCTCATGAGCAGGATCGTGATAATTGACCTGAAAGGACGAAAGACTTTGACAAGCCCTTAGATGCACCGTCTCCACTGCAGGCCATAAATTTGCTTAAACTGCCCATCGATGGAGTCGACTGTAATCATGCCCTGACGATACGGCGCTGCACTGTTATCAACACGCACCTCAGAGTTGATATTTAGCGACCTTGTCGCACCGCAAGGCGACCACACTTGGTTTTCCATGGGGATTTGATCGCGTGCAGAGTAGTTGCGATCGGCTGGGCCGTAGACTACCGTTTGTAGCCGACCAGTTTGCATTTGTCCTTGGAAGTAGTAGGCAGATTGTTGCAATGCTCTGACGCCTGGTTCCAACGAAACATAGCCACGGGTATCGACGGTAAATAGGGTGTAAGACCAGCCGTTAGGGATTTCGAGGTTGAGATTGATTTGACAGTTTTTGCGTTTTTGATTTAGCGGAATTCCTGGCCCAACGTTTGCCTGATACCGATCAAAAAGCAACGTGAAAGCCCTAAGATCACTCGCCACATCAGATCCCACTGAACCGGCCGGGCAGCCACTACCGGCATAGGTGATGTCGCGGATGCGCACATAATCTGGGGCAAGTCCCTGGGCAAAAATTGGCTGAGTGAAACCGATGATACATAATAGTGTGCTTGCTATAGCTGGTAACGATTTGGCTTTCATTATGAGTCCCCCTAATCATACTTGGAACAAGATTCCTGATTAGGAGTTTGCAAGGACTATTCCAGATAATTTCTTGTGAAAAGTTGCGTCGAAAAGGCGGGAAATAGGCCAAAAATGCTGTGTTTCAAATCGTCTTTGGTATATTTTTGAACCTCAGTATCAAACATATACCATTTAGTCTAAGGCGCAACTAAACAGGCCAAAGGACCTGACAATGCGCAAAAGATCACTGAACTCATAATATCAATAACGTTTTGATTGGACTCATTTGCAGCCTCAGCTGAACTCGCAGCATCTTTGGTTCCGCGTGCCGCAGCTAGTAGTAGGCTGTCGTCGCTAAAGACTTTATATCCAGTTGGTAAGTTAAAGTCTGCGGCCGTAAGTTCAGCTGGTTTAACGGCTGTAGTTTTGACTACGATCTGGTGTGTGTAGCTGCGTCCTTGGAGATCGGTCGTGGTTTGCTTGCTTTGAGAAGCTAGCACCATGCCCTTTATTCCTTGGTCATCTCGTCGCAGAGCCCCGAGCATCGTGCTACCTTGAGGTTGACGAATAACAGCTTTGGTGACTTCGGACCAAAGTGACTGCCGCCACGTTAGGGTGGAATCTAAGCAAAACTGTTCGTCTATGCTGGTGGAAGCCGAGTGATTAGGACCTGAGCTTTTGTTCAGGGCGAATTTACGTTGAGATGTGGTGCAAGTGCGCCCAGCAATCTCAGTAGTTTTGCCAGATGGCGACAGAAGATAATCTTTCATAGAAAGTGTGAGCTTTAAGCCATCACTGCGATCGACCGACGTTACAGAAGGGATTGGCGATAGAAAAAATCGCACCATAAAGTTTGTTGGTACAACTATGCAAGTACCATCTTTATAAGCGGCAAATACTGCGGGATCTTTGACCGTCTTGCTGGCAGATAGCTGATTTGTGTTTAGTTTTCCGCAGGCGTAGAAGTTGCGTCCGTTAAAGAGGTAGCGGGTCTCATCACCTTGTGTATTAACGACTAGCTGAAATTTTCCGTCTTGAATGGTCCATTTTTGAGTAGAGTGAGCCGATTTTTGATGGACACTGACGTCGACCTCTTGCTCGACGATAGTGCCAGCTAACACGCTCGATGGAGCTAGCAGTAAAAGTGTTACTCCAGCGAACATTGAGATTGTAAGGTGGAGCATGAAGTGGCTGCGCCTAGTTTCCATTTATGTGCTCCAACTTCTGCCAGTAGCGGCGCACTAGCTCGTGCTCGGAGGCCAGCTGAGAGCCCAAGGCTTTTGCCTTGGGGCCACCGATTTGGTGCAAAGCGTAAAGTATTCGTGTTTGGACAAACATCGGTTTGCCTCGTCGCCGGTTGCGAGTGTCTTTGTAGGCACTCACCAACAAGTCGATGATATCGTCCCGTTGGCTTCCGTCGTAAAGTCGACCAAGTCTGGTGGCTGCTTCGGCGCGTACGACCAGGGCGCGGTCGAACAAAGCCTCTCTCATGACCCCCTGACAGTATGAACGATCGCTTCGTGAGCAGGCGCGCACCCAGCCAAGCCGCCAGCCCCACGACCAATGGCGCAGGTGCTTCCCTCTATGTAGCTGATATTGCCATAGTTTTTCTCGTTCCACTTCGGGCGCCCTGATAAAATAGCGCCAATCTGGCTGAGCTGGCTCCGAGGTGACATCGAATTCAGGGTTAGGTACGGCCGGAGAGCTAGGTGTTGCCAAGCTCTGATTAGACATCAGTAATGCAACTAGGCAGGTCACGAGGGGGCTGCATCGACGCATGTTAGGGGCTCCTTTGCAGCTGCTTTTTTCTTATTAAAGTCAGTTGTTTAGAAAAAACAGAAAAAAAAGTTCTCAAGTTTTTTTGACCCTAAGCCGATCTGACGGGTGAAGTTTTGTCGTCGGCTTCCAGGGGGCGCACATGAGCGATCAAATCTGGTACGTGTATCAAAACGGGCAACAGCTTGGACCCTTCGCAGTGCTCCAGCTGAAGCAAATGATAGATTCTAAAATGATCCCCCAAGACGCCTATCTTTTCAAGGTGGGGTGGAAGGACTGGCGTCCAATTGAAGAGACTTATCCCGAATTAGGCGTGGCCTCGGCAGCTATGCCAGATGGTCAGGCTGTTCTCAAAACCATTGCTGAACGTCGCGATGCGGCTCCACGGGCGACGATCAGTGGGCGCGTTGTGGTTCATAACAACTCACAGATGGTTATAGGTAGCGGCGTAAACATTTCGGCAACTGGTATGTTCGTAGAGACAACCGACCAGATCTTTGCCGTTGGTGAGAGACTTAAATTGTCTGTGCGCGTGGAGGGCTTTGCCCGTCCTTTCAATGTCCTGGCGCAAGTGGTGCGTTACAACGGCGACCCGAAATTCCCGGTTGGTTATGGACTTAGGTTTGATGAAATTGACCAATCGGTGGCAGCGGAAATTCAGGCAGCCATCGACCGGCAGAACAGAAGCCAGGCCGTGACGCAACAGGCAGCTAAGTGATGTGACGTCGCCGGCCGGGTGGACTCTCGTTCGGGAGGACTTTCGGTGGCAGAGAACAAAAAAATGCCGCGCAATTGGCGCGGTGTCACAACGGTAGAACAAGCGAAAGAGCACATCGACTACGGTGTGTTGCTCTCGTGGAGAGAAATCCGCAACCTTCGCAAGCTCTTCGATGAGTCAGCTGAGGACCAAGTAATTCGTCATTTTGCGCGTCGAATGGTCGAACGAGCCACCAACCGGCTACAGGCGGAGATGATAGTCGAGAGCGTGCTGATTTGGCTTACCAGCTCGGCCACAGAAAAGCTTCTTCATACCTTTCTCGAAGAATTTTTTGCTCAACCTGGGTGTGACGATGCTTGCTGGTTGTTAGTTGAACTAGCCCTGACCGCTGAACCTGCCGAGTCATCTAAAGATGCAGCAATGTTTGAAATGGCGGTCGCAATGATTTGCGAGCTAGGTCTGAGCGTACAGGAATACAACCGCGCATACCCAGGTGAGTTTAAGCGGGCCGATCAGTTCCTTGAGTACACGGCTACCTATCTGCTATCAGTGAGTAATGCCAATAGCATCTGCATCCGACTCAGTTTGCTACACTACTTTGGTCTTTATGAGCACGGACGGACCCATCGCACTTACATGAACCGCATTATGACGCGCTTTGGCCACACAGTGCTCGAACATCTGTTCACCGTTCTTTTTAATAAACGAAGTGAAGCTGTTGCCTTACAGTTCCTTCTCGAAAATTTGCCTTACGTCCTTGAAGCGGATGCTGCTAGTCAAAAAATTGTTCATGAGACCTTTAAAACCTATCTATTGAAGCACCCAGATCGATTTAGCTTGTTTGCGCAGACTTTCGCTGAAGCTTTAGCAGCAATTGACGATCCAAGCTTTAATCAGTCGGTGCGTGTGTTCATTCAACATATGGGCGCGATGCTACGAGTCGTTTCTAACGTAAACCACAAAAATTTGGCGCGCGAGCTTCTAGGCGCAGTCGTTAAGTTCCACAAATGGCCAATCTTTGCTGAAGTTATTGAGTCGGTACGCAGCGACGAAGAGATTCGCCGCCAGTTTATCGTCTTCTTGGAGCGCGCTCTTATTGAAATCGGTGATGTAAAACAATCCGATAGCGACAAGGTCGTCACCATTCGTATGTCGAGACGTGGACGTCGCCCTGCGTTCAGCAAGGGTGAAGTCATTGGCACGATGAACCAAGTGGCCTATCTGGGTGGCATTGAAATTCAAAGGGCCTCCTAATTTAAATTAGAAGGCCCAGCCTGACTTAGGGAGCAGCCTCTTGCGCTGGCTCCTGAGTTGGCTCTTCTGGTGGTGGGGGGGGAGTTGGTTCATCGATGCCAGGTCCAGGCCGAGCCGATATACGAGATTCAGCAGACACCGGGAAGTCGATCGAGGTCTTGTTGCCGAGAACGTCGCGAATCATCCAAAGGCCGTTTGCTTTGATCACGGACACAGTGTTTTCGGTCGTCACCTTTGGTGAATCCTGAGGCGCCGTGTTTTCAACGCCTAGATCGTTATAGGTGAGCTGGAAGGTGATCTCCGTTTCGCGAGGAGTACGGTCTTTACGCTCGACCACCGAGTAATTGAGAATTTGATACCGGCGATCAATGTAAGCAGTCTTGATGGTGTCCACCGAGGCGCTCTCAATGGCGTGGCGTAAAGTTCCAGTTGTATATTCCATCAGCTTATCGCGCTCACTGACGTCCTTCATGTTGAGGGCGACGTTTAGGTAGCCCTCCACCACCTGTTCAGGGGTCATGGCCGCGCGTTTCACTCCGCACATATTGGTGCAACCAGTGATCATCAGGGCTACAAACATTAAGCGCATCGGAAACCAACGCATGGTCACTCTCCCCCTTGGACGGTATCTTCCAGCAACTGCGAAGAACGTTTATTACTTACATCACTGGGAAGCCTACTGCCTTCCCCACCATACCCACCATTTATCGGCTGCACGTCTAATGGAGCCTCGGTGTGTTTATTATCGAAATAATTACCTCGAGGCTCAAATTCAGGTGCTTTGCTACGTGGTGGCAGTGGTTGCGGGTCCGGCTGCTGTGCCGCTGGCTGAGGTGCAGCCTGATTGCGCGTTGGGCGTTGCTGCCATTTGAGCTCTTTGGGTAGCTTGATGGGAACGCCATCCGGTCGCGGCATCTGCTTGCGTGTGTAAATGTAGGCGTCCGCATCATCGCCGGTCGAGTCTCGAACAGTGCGCTCACCAACCACGGGTAGGCGAGCTTTTACTGCTGGCTGCGGGGGTGGAGTATCGGCTTGAGGCCACGGAGTTTTTTGTTTACCGACAAGCGGCATTGGTCGCTGACTAGCCGGAATTTGCTGTGCAGCTGCTGTGCTGAAAGCAGCTGCGTATTCCTGCGCCGTAGCTGGCTCGGCGACACTTAAGTTAAACTTTTTGTATTTAGACATGAAGTCGAGTTCGCCGTCGATTTCGATCAGCTTATCGTCGCTTAAGATAGTGCTAGCTGACTTCGGCTTGAAATTGTCTGGCCGGAGAAACACAGGGATATTTTGATTCTTGAGGTAATTGAGCCGCGACATATAGGAGCTAGCCTTAGCTCGTCCTAGCAAGATGCGGACATCGACTTTACGGTACTGTGCGACGTACAGTGCGGTGACAATCTCACCATCAGTCAAATAGTCGGTGGTCAGCCATAGGCGTCTAGCCGTGCCGCCTATGACGTTGAGGACCTCAGCTCTTAGCTCACTGAAACTAGTAAAGGTCTCACTAGTGCCCGCCCGCGCACTGCCACTTAAGGCAACGCCCAGTGCCATGCTAAAGGTAAAGAACCTGGCAATGGCAGATTGGAAACGCACGAGCCCCCTTCTGAATGGAGGCAACCCAGCCTCCTGTCTACTTAAGTCTAATGATAAACGCTGCGAAACCGTCCATATCGTCCTGGTTACCGGCGTAGACCTGCAGCAAATGGTCGCGGGTCACGTACCGTTTAAAATAATCCGGCAACCGAGGAAGCGGTGATAATAGCTCAATTCTATCACCATAATTTTCTTTGATCCAGGCAACCTGCCCCTCGCTCTCCTCGGGTTCGAAGGAACATACCGAGTAAATCAGTTCTCCCCCAGGTTTCAGGAGGTTGTCTAGGGCATGCCGCAGCAACTTCTCCTGCAGCTGGGCCATTGAGCTGATCAGGCCCTGCTTCTTATGCCACTTGCCCTCTGGATGACGGCGCAGGACGCCGAGACCGCTACAGGGTGCGTCTAGGAGGACCTTGTCAAATCGTTCCTTTGGCAAGAATTCAAGCAAATCCGACTCGACCCAGGTGATGTCCCCATGCCCAAGCCGCGTCCAGGTAGCTTTAGCCTTGTCCATCTGACTAGGGTTCTTCTCGACTGCGGTGAGATGGACTTTGCCTTCGGCCAACTCGTAAAGATGGGACAGCTTGCCCCCTGGTCCCGAAGCACAGTCCACAATGCGTTCGTCTGGCTTGGGGTCGACCAGTAGCCCAATCAGCTGCGAAGCCTCGTCTTGTATTGTTATGAAACCGCGCTGAAATAGCGAGCTATCTTCGAGATTTGGGGCTTGTTTTAAGTGCAACGAGGACCGTAGGGGCCGGCGTTCACTGTGGCATTTTTCTTCTCGCAAAAGCTGCTGTTGAAGAAGGTAAACGTCAGTCAGCGGCGTCTTCAATTGATTCACCCGGACGGTCCAAGGCGGCGGCTGGTTGTTGGCCGACAGCATCTTTTCCATCCGGTCAAATTTAAAGCGTGTGAGCCAGCGCCTCACTAACCACTCAGGGTGGGCAAACTGCAGGGAAAGGTACTCGGCCTGCTTGGTGTGCTTATCGGGCTTGGCGAAATACTCGGCTCGCCTGGCGATTTGCCGCAGGATGCCGTTAACGAAGGACACAGCCTGAGCTTGACCCTTTTTGCGGATGTACTCAGCACTTTCATTCACCGCTGCACGGTCCGGGACACGGTCCATGTAGAATATTTGGTAGGTTCCTACCACTAACGCAGCCCGGATTTCGGGTGTAGATTGCTGCAGGTCGCGTTTAGAAGTGTTTTGAAGGATCCAAAGAATCTTCGAGTGCCATCTCAGACTGCCGAAGAGCAACTCCTTGATGAAGTTACGATCTAGTCGGCTCAGTGCCGCACCATGCTTAGCGTAAAGCGCCTCGGTTACGTCTTCAGGAGTCTCGCCAAAATCCATAACGCGGACATAGGCGTCGTAGGCAACTTCACGGGCAAGGCTGAGGCTGTTAGTCAAAGTGTGGGTTCTCCTGATTCTATGGCTGATTTGTTGCGCTCATTGCGAGGAGCGCCATCGTCTAAGCCGTATTCGCGCAGTTGCCGGCGAAGGCGGCGAATGATTAGAGATTTGCGTATGCTATCAATGCCGAAATAAATCGTGACTACGATTGCCCCGACGAAAAAGAATGCCAGATTGATCATGTAGCCTGGCATGGTGATCTGCTCAATCCACGGTGGCAGATGTAGGCTGACCCGATCTCGATTGTAAACAGCAAAATAAGCAGTGAAACTAACGAAAGTAATCAGCAACCAGAAGTTGGCTAGGCGGGCGAGAAAGCGCATCGTGACAGACCTCTTCGCAAGATTTAAAAAACCCGCCCTCCCATCAACTCCCCAGCTCTAATTAGCCGGGGATGAAGGAGGACGGGTCTTAAGAAGACTTTAACAGATCTTCAGCCAGTCCTGGCAAGATTACTCGGTAGGAGTATCCTTGCGAGCTGCCTGCGCCTTGGCGAAGGCATCTGCCAAGCCGGTCTTTGGCTCAGCAACGGTGCCGATGTACTCACGAAGAGCATCACCTTGCAGGTTGCGGAGGAAAGCCTTACGGCTGAGCGAGAACTTACGCTCATCGGCGTCGCTAGCGAGCACCACGAAGTCGAGCTCGTCGCCTTCTTTGGCGAGGTCAGCAGGCTTCGTCACTTGCTCATCAGCGAGTTCGCTGACGTGGATCATGCCCTCAACACCAGGGACGATCTCAACAAATGCACCGAAGTCAGTGACTTTGGTGACTTTGCCGCGACCTTTGGTGCCTGGACGGTACTCTTGAGCAGCCTTGACGAACGGATCCGCTGTGAGCTGCTTGATACCGAGCGAGAACTTCTCACCCTCGGTGTCAATCTGGAGTACTTTGGCATCAACTTCATCACCCTTCTTGAAGAGGTCGCCAGGGTGGCGAATCCGCTCGGTCCAGCTGATGTCGGAGATGTGAATCAAACCATCGATGCCGTCTTCGATACCAACAAAGATACCGAAGTCAGTGATGTTGCGGATCTTACCGCGGATGATGTCGCCAACTTGGTACTTCTCTTTAACGATTTCCCATGGGTTTGGCTCAATCTGCTTCATGCCGAGGCTGATGCGGCGGTTCTCGAGGTCGAGAGCCAAGACCACGACTTCCACTTCTTCACCCACCTGAACGATCTTCGACGGGTGACGCACGCGCTTGCTCCACGACATTTCGCTGACGTGGATGAGGCCTTCGATGCCATTTTCCAGCTCAACAAAGGCGCCGTAATCAGTCAGGCTGACCACTTTACCTTTGGTACGCATATTGACTGGGTACTTCTCGCCAGCCGACAGCCATGGATCCGACTGAAGTTGCTTGAAGCCCAAGGAAACGCGCTGACGCTGCTCGTCGTAGCTGAGAACTTTGACTTCGACTTCTTGGCCGACTTCAAAGAGCTGCGACGGATGGTTGATGCGGCCCCAAGACATATCGGTGATATGGAGGAGACCATCGATGCCACCGAGGTCGATGAACGCACCGTAATCGGTGATGTTCTTGACGATACCGCGGAGGATAGCTGCTTCCTGCAGGTTCTCCAAGGTCGTTGCACGAAGCTTCTCACGGTCACGCTCAAGCAAGATACGGCGGCTAAGCACAATGTTGCCACGTTTCTTGTTGAACTTGATGATTTTGAATTGCAGCTTGTTGCCGATTAGCTTGTCCAGGTTGCGCACTGGACGTAGGTCGACTTGCGAACCAGGCAAGAATGCCTTGACGCCGATGTCCACCGACAGGCCGCCTTTGACGCGGGCCATGATCACGCCCTCAACAGTCTCGTCCTTGTCGTAGGCATCCGAGATGCGGTCCCAAGCGCGGAGCATCTCTGCACGCTCGCGGCTCAGTACGAGTTCGCCTTCGTTGTCTTCGAAGGTGTCCAAGTAAACTTCGACGTCGTCGCCGATCTTTACTTTAACGCCATCCGGTCCTAGGAATTCACCTAGGGGGATCTCACCTTCGGACTTGTGGCCGATATCCACGATAACAAGATCATCGGTCAGGCGTACGACGCGGCCCTTAACGATAGTCCCTTCACGGATGTTTGCGCCACCAGGAGCGCCGTCGAGCATCTCCGCAAAGTCATTGCTGCCCGCACCGTCGAGGTCGAAATCCGAATCCTCATCTTCCCACTTCACTGTTCCGAGTCTTGCCATCTTTGTTTCTTGTAACTGCATGTTAGGGTGTTTCTCCTCAGTCCGCTGCGCCCCCCATTGAGCTAGCGGCATACCTTGATCATCCAAGTGGCATTTTCGTTAGCACGCAGGGGTACTTAAGTCAACGGAATTAGTCCGGAGATTGACGTTCGAGATTGACCATAGCCACTATGCTACTGCCCGGAAATACACTAAAGTCTTGTCATCCGGTTCTGGATATTCGTTGAACGCGACCTCGCCTCGATGCTCTAGGTCGAGGACGAAGTCGTAAACGGCCCGACGACTGCGACGTAACTGTAGGTTGATAATGCCGTCACTGCCGAGGACCAGCGCACAGCGATTGCCGATTGGCATGGGTACGGTAATGCCAGTGATTTCAGGCTTTTCGCCAAGTCCTAGAGGCGAGCCCGTTGCAAGGACAGGCTTAACGGATCTCGGGTCGTTGGTATCACCGATCACGAAGAGAGGAACATGCCCAGCACTGAGGTACGTGAGGGAGCTTGCCGTGACGACCAGTAGGCCTAGGGTCAAGGTGTAAGGCTCCCGACGCCCAAGCTCACACAGCGCTAGATTGACCTCTGTCAGCCAAGCCAGTGGGTCAAAGTGGGGGGCATCTAAAGACTTGATCCAAAGGGTTTGTAAAGACTGAGATACCATGGCTGCCGGCATACCCTTGCCGTTAACGTCAGCGACAACCGTCACCAAGCTACCATCGGGTAGGGTACGCATACCGACCCAGTCACCGCCTATGGTGTCGTAAGGCTTTTGAAAAACGCGGACGGCCAAGCGCCCTTGGCGGAAAGCCTTAGGGAGTTCCTCACCGCTTGATTGCAAGACTTTGGCAAACTCAAGGTCACGCTCGACAGCTGCAACTTTGAGGCTCGCGTTTTGCAATTCGAGTTGGCGCGATTCGAGCCAGTAATTGGCCTGTCTGACTAGAGCCTGTTTGATCCCGAAGCGGACAAACCACATCCAGCCATGGGTAA
>OMIY01000271.1 GCA_900299215.1 bacterium
ACGATGATCGAGGTACCAATGCTGTTACCACCGCCCGTGATAAGCGTTTGGTCGCCAGACAGGGCTGGCGATACAACATCACTACGACTAGCGGTCAGGATGAGGGCGAGCTCTGTTTGTTTGGACAGTTCTAAACGTAGCGGACTCATGCCGAGTTCCGCATTCACCCCGATTAAACTGCCATTGCTGGTGATCAGGCGATGGGAGCCAGGATCTTGGGTGTTCTCCAGTAGCGAGACCGGGCCGTGACCGGCGGAATATAACGTGAGGGCGTTATCTTGGATGACGACTAAGTTCAGACTGAGACGATGAGGGGTGACGCGTCCCATGCGGACCATGGTGGCGTTAACTAGATTAAGCCAAGCTGTGGCGTCGAACGTTTCAGGCTTGATGCTAACCCAAAGTGCCTGGAGTGATTGCACGACCATAGCTGCCGGAATCCCAGAGCCGTCGATGGTGGCTACTGCAAGGATCGCGCTATCGTTAGGAAGCTTGAGCACGCCGACCCAATCGCCACCGATGGTGGCTGTTGGATGATAGCTGCAAGTGATGGCAAAGCGTCCGACATAAATCGTTTCCGCAGTAGGGGAGCACGACTCCTTTAGGCGACGGGCCAGCCTCAACTCCGATTCGAGTGCTTGGAGTCGCAAGCGCTTATTCTTTAGCCGCAAGGTCTGAGTCTTGATGGCGCTGCGTCCTTGCTGCTTAAGCCCCTCAAAGGAGGCCACATTGACAGCGAAAAAATAAGCATCTAGTGCGACTAATACAAGCACCCAAATACCCAATCGATCTAGGTGGACTGCCTGCCAAAGTGCAATGCCGAGGGCGATGTGAACAGCAAAGGCGATCAACGACAAGATACTAAAGCTGCCAAATAGCGAGCTGATCAGCTGGGCACCTACTAGAAATGCTAAAAATACGATGATCGTCCGGCCGGCTGACGGGGCACTGGCGCTGATCGATGGCGTTTGCAGTGCGACAAAACAGCTAACGAGAATCGATGAGATCACCACGAAGATGTGGCCAACTCCGACCTTATTGAGCATCTTTGCAGAAAGTCGTCGACTGATTGCCAAGAACAACAAGTTTTCCAGACCGATGATCATCAACAGCCATCGCGCAATGGAGACCACTGGTGATGATTCGGCAACTAAACTAGCCGGCAGTGCTACCAGACTAAACAGTGCGCCACCTTTGGCACTATTACGCCGCCATTCACCTTCAAAGCGGGCAATCCAGAGATCGAGTGCCGCAGATTCACGTGCCTCGACCTGCTCGTCATCGGCTGCCGGATCTGGCGAAAGCGCTGCTTGCTCGGCAAGAGAGGTCGCGAGTGATAACGGCTGAGGCTCCGATTGCGGTGGCAACGATGGCTCGGGAAAGCTTATGTGGATCCTCCCCATTTGTAGGACCGGATAATTCTAAAATATTATCGGTTTAAGGCACTTATCCCTGAAGTTGCAGTCTTTGGCGTGGTTGCAAAAAAGGCAGCTTCACTAGTGGTGTTGGTGAGTTAAAAATCGAAATCCATCCGAACATGACGATTTCTTCTATGATTTTCTGCTATGATTTTGAGAAGTACTCTAAAGATACGGTGCGGTGAGGCTGGTTTATGAGCAAGTTAGCCAAATTGTGCGGTTGTCGTTTGCCTGTTGTTGCGGGGGCGATGGCTTGGGCTTGGTTGACCCCCATGGTGGGCCTGGCCGTGGCCGATCCTGCTCAAATGAGCCAGGGTCAAGCGAGTCAGGGAGGAGACTGTCCCACGACGACGGGTAAACCGGCGGATCTGCCGCGGTCGCGTGTCTATGCGGAGGTTCCATTTAAGTCGGGAGAATCTGCAACCTACGAACTCACATGGTCCGGCATCAAGGCTGGTTATGCAACGATGGAAGTGCGTGCACCGCGACGTCACGAGGGCTTTTGGCACCGCGTGTTCCACATCGATGCAGCGACCGGTGATTGGTTTAAGGCGATCTTTGTCGCTAAGGAGTCTATGGAAGCGGTGTCGCGCCCGTGGGACTTTGGCGTCAGTCAGTTTTACCTGGAGCAAAATGAAGGACGTCTGTTTGGCACCAGTTTTCAGCAGAAAAAGTGGCTCAGCTTTGACCACGACCGTTGTCACGTCCACGAACGTATCCAGCTACCAGAGAAGCCCGAAGATAATGTCGATCACGAGCTTGCTTACGGGGCTAATGACGCTCTAGGTGTGGTCTATAACCTACGCACCCGTAATTTTAAGCTGGGCACCATTGAACGCGCTCTCGTTTACACTTCGGAAAAAAACTGGTTTCTCGAGGCTGAGCCCGTGGCGATGGAGCGGATCACGGTGCCAGCAGGGACTTTTGATACTGTGAAGTTGAAACTCCAGACATTCATTGGCAAGGACCTGCAACAAAAAGGTGACGTTTGGGCGTGGATTTCGACGGCGACGCCGGAGCGCCAACTCGTTCAGGTCCAAGGGGAGATCAAGATCGGCTCGGTCTGGATCAAACTTAGCTCCTACACTCCTGGCTCCTAGGGGTTGCCTTCGGGCTAAAAGCAGTCCATAAAATGCCTTGCTTCGTGACTGCTTTTTAGAACGGGGGCCAGGATGCACCGTAGTCATATTTTGTCTGACCTATCTCGCTACCAAGAACTTTGGGCGCAAGCCACTCCTCATGCTACGCCATATGAATCGGGGCGAGAGCTTGCGACCTTGGATCGGATGGTTGGTTTTGTTAAACGCTGCGACGGTGCTTTTGAGCGGTCGACGCTCGAGGGTCACTTAACGGGATCAGCGCTGGTCGTGTCCCGTGATTTGAACCATGTGCTGCTAACCCTACACGGCAAGCTTGGTAAGTGGCTGCAACTTGGTGGGCACGCCGACGGTCACAACCTACTACACGAAGTCGCCATGCGGGAAGCCGAGGAGGAATCGGGTCTAACCGGACTGAGTTTTCTTGACTTTGAGTCGGTATTGATGCCCTCAGTCCCGGCCCATGTGAGACCGTTGCCCCTAGACCTTGATTGCCATGACATTCCGGAGCGTCCAGGTGAGCCGCGTCATGTGCACTACGATGTACGCTATGTCATCGTGGCCGACCGGGCACAGCCACTGGTAATTTCTGAGGAGTCCAAGGATCTTCGTTGGTTCGATCTGGCTGAGGCACGAGTTGTGGCACCCGAAGCCAGCACGCTCAGGCAGTTTGACAAGCTTAATTGGCTCCGTGAGCGCCTTATCTCTCGCGGGCAGGTGGTTGACACCGGCCGAGGTAGCCTTAACTTAGACTCAGACCTGCGGCCGTGATGGGTCGCCTCCCATAACTCTCTTTGACGCGAGACTTAACCGTGTCTGATTATTATAAAACTTTGGGCCTCAACAAAGGGGCTGGCACTGACGAGATCAAGAAGGCTTATCGCAAGCTCGCCCTCAAATACCATCCCGACCGCAACAAGGGTGATAAGGCGGCGGAAGACAAGTTCAAGGAAATCAGTGAGGCCTATGCTGTTTTGAGCGACGACGACAAGCGTCGGCAGTACGATGCCTTCGGTGACTCACGCTTTCATCAGCAATATTCGCAGGAAGACATCTTCCGCAACACCGACTTTGGCTCGGTGTTTCAGGACTTTGACATGGGCGGCCTAGACGGCATCTTCAGCCGCATCTTCGGTGGTGCAGCTGCGGGAGGTGCTGGAGGTCCCTTTGCCGGTGCAGCAGGTGCTCGGGCTGGACGGCGCGGCGGCGCTGCTCAGATGAAGGGTCAGGACGTTGAGTTCCCATTGCAAATCGGTTTCGCCGAAGCGTTCAGTGGTGGCGAGCGCGCCGTCAATTTCCGCTTGGGAGACGGTACCGAGCGCTCTCTTAAGGTGCGAATTCCCAAAGGTGCCAAAGACGGCGGGCGTCTCAAGGTCGCGGGTATGGGCGCTCCATCGCCCTACGGTGGACCAGCGGGCGATCTATTTGTGATCCTGCAGGTGGCTTCTCACCCACGGCTAACGCGTGACGGAGATGACATCGTTGCTCATTTGCCCCTTAAAATATCTGAGGCTTTGCTGGGTGCATCGCGTGATGTTGAGACCTTGGACGGGGTCAAGCGGGTGAAGATTCCCGCAGGCGTCAAACCAGGGACCAAAGTACGTCTTCGTGGCCTCGGTTTTCCCCACCCGGGCAAAGAAACGCGAGGTGATTTTCATGTCGTCGTCGATTTTGACGTACCCTCTCATTTGACCCCGGCACAGAAATCAGCAGTAGCTGCGCTACAAGAAGTTGACCTGTGACGGTCTGCGTTGCACCCTACCCGGCAAGAGTGAAATGACGAAGCGGTGTTCTGGTTACATCTTCTTGCGGTCGGGGGCGCGGAGTGGGGCGGAAATTCAAGCGGTGGCAGTCTCTTAGCACTGATAGGCCTGAAAGCCTCAAGCAAATTGCCGACATCCTATTGGCCAATCGGCAGTTCACTCAGCTCTCGCAGCTCACTTACGGAGACTACGGCTTAGCAGCTGTGGTCGATACGATGGTCAGCGCCATCAGCGCGGGTAAGCGTATCGGGCTTTATGCCGATTACGATGTCGATGGGACTATGAGTTGCGTATCGTGGATTTGGTTTTTAGAGGCCATTGGCTACAAGAATTTCATCCACTATATTCCTTGCCGTTTCAAAGAAGGTTATGGCCTGAATTTAAAGGCTATCCAGCATCTCATCGACGATGAAGGCGCGCAGCTCATTATCACGATGGATACGGGGATTACCGCAAATCTCGAGGCTGCTTATTGCCGAGAGCGAGGCGTTGAATTCATCTGTACCGATCATCATGTGATCCAGCCGGAGAAGATGCCGGACTGCATCATCCTCAACCCAAAGATGCATCCAGACGCCATGTATAAAGAACTTTGCGGCTGTGGCATCACCTTCGTGCTGTTGCGTAAACTCGGTGAGAGGTTGGGGGCTCCCGCCTCTATTTGGACCGATTTGCTGGCTCTCACCGGTATGGCCACTATTTGCGATGTCGTGCCGCTCAATGGGGTCAATCACCGACTTGCCAAATTGGGT
Source organism: bacterium (assembly GCA_900299215.1). Lineage (GTDB taxonomy): Bacteria > Bdellovibrionota_B > Oligoflexia > Oligoflexales > CAIYRB01 > CAIYRB01. The sequence continues at coordinate 5,031 of OMIY01000271.1, forward strand.
GTGGCCGCCCTGAGTCAAAGTCGACGCCCAGTAATCAAGGAACTGATGGCTGCTTGCCAAACTTTGAAAGACGTCGATGAAAAAGATGTCGGGTTCCGACTTGGGCCGCGTATCAATGCCGTAGGACGTCTTGAGCATGCTGACTTGGTCATCAAGGCTTTCATTGGCGACGACCCTAAACCTCTAATCGAGTACATGGATACCTGTAACGAGCAGCGCAAGAAAATTCAGCGCTCCATTGTCGAGTCCGCCAGGCGCGAAGCTGTTCGCTATGGCGATGCACCGATTTTGTTCCTCGGAGGCGACTGGCATCCGGGGGTGGTGGGCATCGCCGCCAGTAAGATTGCAGAAGAATTCTGGCGTCCCGTCTGGCTATACCAGCGTCAAACCGACATCTGTAAGGGCTCTGCTAGGTCTGTACGAGGCTTTGACGTCACGGCTGCGATGGCCAAAGTTGGGTCGATGTTCACCAAGTTTGGTGGTCATTCGGCTGCGGGGGGATTCACGTTTGCTACGGCGAAAGAGGACGATCTCCGTGCTGCTCTGACCGACGTCGCCGCAGCTATCCGCGAGGAAAAGCCACAGCTCTGGGAGAGTCAAATCGTGTTTGACTGTGAGATTCCAGCCGAGTTGGCGACTTTGTCCCTGACGGAAGAACTAGACGGCCTTAAGCCCTTTGGGCATGGCTTTGAGGAGCCGCGATTTGCCGTCAAAGCGGAGATCACCGGAACTAGATATTTCAATTGCAAGGAAACGGGAGAGCCCCGTCACACCTGCGTGATGATTCGAGCCGGAGCTAGTGCCAAGCCGCAAAAGGTGATGTTCTTTAATGAGGTGCACGAAGAGTTGAAGGACGTCAGCGAGGCGACCTTCGTCGTGTCAGCGGGTCGCAGCTCCTTCGCTGGTGAGACCACGCTGACACTTTACGGTCACGATTTCGAACTCTAACTGACTTTTTACAGATACCGATCGGTCGCGTGCGGGGTGCCTTCAACGCGCCCCGACGTCGTGATCTCCATAAACTGCGCCTTGCGCTTAAGATCGCGGATTTCCTGCGCACCGCAGTAGGTCATTCCGGAACGAATGCCACCGAGCAGATCTGCCACTATGGCCTTGGCAGGCCCTTTGGCCCGGACTTCCAGTGCGACGCCCTCGGCCGTCTTCCAGTCTTGCATCTGACCCATGAAGTCTTCCTGCGCTTCCCTTGAGGCCATGCCGCGGAATCTCTTAAACTTCTGCTTCTCGCCTGAGACTAGCGTGCGTTCAAAGAATTCACCTGGAGTCTCGTCGGTACCAGAGAGCATGCCACCAAGCATGACCATGTCTGCGCCCGCAGCTAGTGCTTTCACGGCGTCAGCAGGCTGCTTGATACCACCATCGGCAATGACGGGACGGTCGACTTTGCTGCACTCGACGACTGCCGTTAATTGGGGCACGCCAAAACCAGTTTTAATGCGCGTGGTACACACCGAGCCGCTACCGATACCTACTTTGATCACGTCTGCACCAGCCGCTGCCAAGTAATCAGCGCCTGCGTAGGTGGCTACGTTGCCCGCAATAATCATGATATTTTGTTTATAGCTTTCGCGTAGACGGCGAATGGCTCGGTTGACTTCTTTGGAATGGCCGTGGGCTACGTCTACACAAACGATCTCGGCACCGGCCGCAATCAGGGCTTCAGCACGGGCGAGTCCATCGTCACCGATCCCAATCGAAAAGCCGACGTTCTTCGGGTTACCTGCGGCTTTGAACATTGCGACATTTTCCTCCACCGAGACGAACCGGTGAAGTAACGCTAGGCCTCCCTCAGCAGCGAAAAATTGGGCCATCTCAACACCTGTGATGGTGTCCATGTTCGAGCTGGCGAGAGGAATGGCAAAAGTACGACCAGCGATTTTGACACTGGTGCTCACTAAACCTCGTGACCGGATCCCATTGTAAGCAGGGACCAGCAGAACATCGTCAAAGGTCAAACCACGCGTTAATGAAAGCACCTGGTATCTCCTAAAAAATGGCGGAAAATGCCAAAACACCTCGATCATCATCCTTTTACCGCGATGACTCAAGGTGTTTTACAAGCGTTGATAGTTCTGGGTTTGAGGGGCTGAGCTTAACTGATTGTAATCTCAGTCTTCCTCAGCATCTAAGATCAAGGCATGGCTGGCTAAGTTGCATTTAACGCATTGCAGTATGATCTCGATTTCACCTTGGTTGTCGGCAAAGCCGCTCTTGCTGTCGTTTAAGGTAAAGTGGGCCGGCTCACTAGGCTTGATCCCGATGCTGCCGTGACTGCCGACCAATACTGGACTGTAAGTGCCTTGGACCATGACCAACGACTGGCTAGGTGCTGCACTCATGGCACAGCTGCCGCCGCATTCGTTATTCAGACCTTGGGGGCTGGAGAATGCCGCAAACCGACTGCTGCGCCATTTACCATAAGCCGCCACATGATAGGTTGAAGTGATTCCGTCTGGGTTGCGGAACACAACGCCCTCCTGGTCGGAGGCTTTGACGCGCAGCCTATAGGTCTGCCGTTTTTCGTCTTGGTCCCGGCAAGTAACGCAGCGCCAGTAAACCTGCTGAGCACCGACGTTGTCGCTGTAATCGCCTAGGCCGTCGTTCATGACGAAACTGATGGATTCACCCGGGGCGATATCGACACGGCCCGAGCCATCGGCGCGGCGGTAGGTTTGATCGACGCGCAGGAGCAGGGAGCCTAGCTTATCCGATGGGCTAAGTGCATTGGAACTCAGATTTGCGGCGCTGCCGTTCACTGGGACACCATCGACGCCTACAGCGATTCGGTTGCCGTACTCCCAGGTTTTACCTGCTCCCACGGCGTAGGCGATGGTCATAGTTTTAGTGGAGCTGTTGACGATGGAGTTGCCGATCTGACTGTCAGCATTGACTCCTAACTCTTTGATTTCGAGAGCTTGCTTGTTGATTGCTTGAAGACTGCCGTTGAGTTGGGCGAATTGTGAGGTGCAGCCACCAAAGTCGGCGACTCCCGAAGCATTGATCTGGTAGCTAAAACAAGCCTTGGCGAGTTGCTTGATCCGGTCAGCGTTGCCCTTAACTGCGCTAGTCAGAGCAGGATCTAACTCGACGTTTTTGTCGGCTGCCAGATTGACAGCCCCTTCTAGAGTCAGAGAGTCCTGGCGCATCTTCTCTAACTCAGCTCGGATCGCAATAATCTCATCGCTGAGAGTAGGTAGGCCTTTGACCCCTAGGTTTTTAAGTGGTGCGGTAATGTAGTTAAGGACGGCAGGTTGGCTCTCCACTTGCTTGGGAAACTCGGTGCTGGCGTAGTTCATGAGATCATCGACACGTTGCCGGCAGGTGTTAAATTCCTCGGCACTTGTCATAGAACAGCTACGCACGGCTAAAAGAGATTGGTTTGGCGTGCCACCAAGCTGAGTGACGTTGATGGTGAGGGTGCCGTCCATCCCTTTTTGCTCGAGCTTGCGCATGATGTCTTTAGATACTTCAGGCCAGGGACCACTTAGCTTAAGCTGGGTCTGCCATTTGAGGCGACTTTCCTCGTTAGCGAAATCGAGATTTAAGGTGATCGTGAGCATGCCGCCACGGTTGATTTGCATAACGTATTCATCGCCGCAGGTTTGCATCAGTGCGTCGATTGCTTGAGCCTTTGCCGCATCGGTAAGACCAACTCCGCGAAGTTGCTCACTACCGGTATTGATGCGAACAGCGTAGACCAAATTGGCAGCACTTTTATTGCGATTGATCGATCGGTAGAACCCTGCGCCGGCACCTACGTCCATAAAGGCCACTTTAGCCGTGCCTTTGACTTCGCCCGAAAGCTCTTTCATGACTGCGTCGGAGCTGACGTTTTGCCCGAGGTTAATGCTCCCCGAATTGGTGCCGACCTTCGCCACCTGGCCACTGACGCAACTACTTGCTTGCCTCAGTTCTTGCACCAGCGAGTCATAGCCTTGACCCAAGATAGGTTCAACATCGCCCACGTTGAACGGTACTACGTCCTTGCCGCGCGACGCGTTAGTGGACCTACAGCTCGTGCCAATTAAGGGCACTAGGACTCCCAGCACAATGAGGTGGCGCGATGACAACATTTGGTAGTTCCTCCAACTGAAATTTTCCGGCCTAGGCGACGCCAATATTAATTGATCTTGAACTTTGCCCTCAGCTGATCTGCTTTGGCATCGGTTAGCACGCTGTCGAGTACGCCCTGAACTGTTCGTATGACGGCTAGTCGCAGTAGTTCGTTGGTTTCCGAGCTGGGGATGAGATCGCTTAAGTCATCCTTGAGCGTCGGCGTGCGGAGCTCGTCATTATTCGTCAACTTGCATTTTGCCATGTCTTCGCCACAGAGTCCTCGAACGGCGTTGTAGCCAATCGTGACCACGGCGATTGAGGACTGAACGGGATTTTCCAGGCTTTTCAGGCCCAAGAGCGCGGTCTTGGCTTGGTCAAGAAAGGACTTAACGCGATCATCGGCGCCGGCCTCGCTCTGAGTTATTTTGTTTAGATTTTCCATCAAGGCTGCTGGGTCTAAAGACCAGTTGACGTCGCGGTCGAGTCGGGACTTGAGCCTAATCGGATTGACGCCAAGACCTTCAGCCATGGTCCAACCTGCTTTGTCGCTATGCACCTCGTCACCGCTATAGAGGAAGGCACTGCGGTAGTCAGTGATGGCGTCGATGCTGGTAAGATTCAGGCCGACTCCCCGTACCTGGGCTCCCTTTGTATTTGCGTTAATATCAAATTTTGTCAGTCGTACACTTAGGCCAATTTCGTTGGTGGCCAGTTTGAGCGTCTCCTCGGATGTTTCTTCGCCCATGAAAAAGAAAACACAGCGCATCTTTTTGACATTTTGCGCGAGGCTATTGCGCAGGGGGCGTAGGGACGAATTCAAGTATTTTTGTCGGTAATCTGTCCAAGCCGTTTGGCAGCCTTCTTCTAACTTAGCGCGAAAGCTGCGGGACTCTGCCCCCACAGCCAAAGTAGCTAAGCCTAGATCTTGGATCAGATCCTCGCGCGGAACACGCAGTACCAAGGTAAAACAACTACCGGGGTCCATCCCCTTGCAGAAGTTGCGATCGTACTGCACGACGTCTCTATCCTTGTCGGCCTCTGGCATCGTGACTGGCGGTAGATTGTTGTCCCAATCAAATTTTGGGTCTGAACTTGACCTGCTTGCCCTGCAACTGATCGAGACGCATGCGACCGCCGTTAAGACCAGTTTTACACCCATAGATTTGGACCCAAATCCGGTGATCACACGCATGCTGACCTCGATCTAGTAATATTAATCAATCTAATATGACTGAACTTACTCTTACAATACCGCGATGCACTGAAGTTCGATAGCGTCTATCAATTCTCCGGCGCGGAACAGGATGCCCTTGGCCGCTTGGCCTTCGAAGCAGCGGTACTCGAGAGCTTGACCTTGTTCTCCTTCAGAAAACACTGGCACTTTCTGGACGTCAGTCTTGCGAGCTTTGACGTCTTCTTTAGTGGCACATAGTAAACTGAGTGAACCTACGGCTGTTTTCCGCTCAAAGTCTTCCCTCGTGCCTTTGATGCCGACTACAACCATATTGCTCGGGCAACGGGTTTCGAACGGGGACGCCTTGCGAGTTCCAAGTTGTGATTTCTTTTCGCCGTTGCTGCACCAAGCTCCGGCAGTATCAAGGATTTTACCACTCTGTCCATGTAGTCCGATCAGGTAGTCGTTGCAGATTTGTGCGACCTCACCGCCGCCCAGACCACCAATAGATCCGGCCTTCATGAGTTCGCCAGATGGTTTGAAGTAGTTCTCATCGTCGAATGCTTTGAGTTTGAGTTCAGCCACCGAGACGCACGTACCGTCACCGTCGATACAGTTCTTAAGATTGCTGGAGAGCACTCGATGGTTTACGTTGATACCGTTAAGCACATTGCGCAACTCATCGCGTCGGGCGTCGGTCCCGTAGCCAGAGGGGGTGGCAAGCAAGTCCCGGATGACCTGTCTGTCGTTCGTCGCTTTTTCAAGTGCGGCCGCGGTTTCTTTTTTGTTCGCTCTGACAGTCTCATCGCCGAGATCGGTCAGTCTTGGAACGTCCGGGTAGTCCTCAGTGCTGAAGGAATAAACGTACGAAGAATCGCGGAGCGAATCGGGAAACACGTTGATTGCATAATTGAAGAGCGCTGAGATAATCCGCTTACATTCGTCACGGTTCTTGAGATCACACACCATCACGTCTTCGCCCTTGGCGAATGACTTTTTAAGTTCGGAGGCGTCACCGCCCTTTTGATTAAAGCTAATCTTTATGGTGGTCTTTTCGCTGGCGATATCGAGGGCTCTGGAGACCGAGGCTTCCGCTTGCGCCTTAACAGTGATGGTATCGACGCCAAGCGAGAATTTTGAGTTGAATGCTTCTTTGCTTTCTTTGTCAGCAAACATGAAAGTCACGCCTGCGAGGAGTCGACCACCTTTAGTCACTTCACTAACGTAACGATCGCCACATTTCTTACGGAATTCGAAGGGATTATCGGCCTTCATTAGAGGCTCTACTCCAACTGCATGAAAAGAACCCTTCATCGCACTGAAATCGAGTAAATACGTCGCCGTGTAGGCAGATTCCCTGAGTGACGTCGTAAAGTCGGCAGACGCTTTGCCGGTGGCTATGGAATACGAGAGTGCAATGGACGAGCTGAAACCTAGGCTCGCTAGTTTGCTTTCTAACGATTCGACTCGTTCAAAAGTCATGTTGACGCCTGAGCCACCGAGGTCTTGCTCTTTAAATTTGATGCACTGATCTTTGTTGCGCATCGCCTCGGTGTCATAACCGAGTCCGAGGGCAACCGGAACTTCGGCGGATTGGTTCTTCGTAACGTTCGCTCCCGGCTTCTTGGGCACGCACGCAGTTACTCCTACAGCCAAACTGAGCAACAGAGAACTCTTACGCATGAACGGACTCCTAAACAAATGATTCTTTTCTGTGTGCATGAAACAGGCCAAGATGAACAGAGTCAGATACTCCTGAACTTATGGGCTGTATCGGCTAGACTTTGACTAAACATTAGTCAGCGTTTGTGTATAAATTGTATCCAGTTTAAAAACGGGGTTAGGCTGGAGTCAAAGTGTGCTAGGTAGGAGGTCAGAAATTACATCGAGACCTTGGTTTTAACCATCCAAGACTAATGAGTAATATCGGTTGTATTGAAAGAGGCTAAAGTCCTCCTCCCGCGTGCCGACAAGGTTATTGGAGGCCTAAGGCTCAACCAGGATCAGGCAAGGGCCTGACAAACCGAGAATTTTATGCGAACTTTGGTACTGAATGCAGGATACGAGCCCATGCAGCTCATTAGCTGGCAGAGGGCTCTTTGTTTGGTTGTGGCACAAAAGGCGGAGATCGTCGCGCGCTACGACAAGGTTGTCCGGTCGGTGTCAACGAGCATGCCCCTCCCCAGTGTCGTGCGGTTGGTGCGTTATGTCGGTGCGGTCAGTTACTTCGGGCGGGTGCGCTGCACGCGTAAAAACATACTGCTCCGAGACCAGCATCAGTGCCAGTACTGCGGGATCAAGTGCCGCGGCTCGCAGATCTCGGTGGACCACATCATCCCAAAATCCAGGGGTGGGAAAACCACCTGGGATAACGTCGTGGCGGCCTGTCACGACTGCAATCGACGTAAAGGCTCGCTGACTTTGGCAGACGCTGGTATGGTACTACGCAAAGTGCCTAAGAGACCGTCGTGGCGAGAGCTCATCGCGTGCTTAAGTCAGGACTCTGGAGTCGAGTGGGCGACCTATCTTTTGACGGCAATGTAGCTACCTAGGGTGACCAGTGAGCCAAGTTGAATCGATGCGGGTGGTGAGCGAGGCGCCAGTGCCGGAGTCACTGAGTGAGTTGGTAAGGCTAGATGCAGTCAGATTGCCATCTACTGGCAGGGATGAGCTCAAAGTTTTAGCTTGCCAAATGCACGACGTGCCGCGACAGGAGTCAGACCGCATTCGTGATGTTTGTGCCGATCTCATGGCTTCTAAAGTTTCCGTTGGTTATAGTCTGAGACCTTCGGTTAAGGCCGTTTTCTTCGATATGGATGCTACGGTGATTCGCGAGGAATCGTTGGTAGCCCTTGCGGCCTTTGCGGGCGTAGAAAAAGCTGTGCACGAGATCACCGAGCGAGCCATGGCCGGGAGTCTAGATTTTGCCTCAGCTCTGCGTGAGCGGGTTGCCTTGTTGAAGGATCTAGACGCTTCAGCTCTCGGAGAACTTGCTGGCAAACTCACACTGATGCCTGGGATAAAGGCTTTAGTTGCACAATGTCGGAGCCAGGGGATTCCGTGTTTTATGGTGTCTGGAGGCTTTGTTGAGCTAGCCAGTCATGTGGCAGCTGAAGTTGGGTTCGCAGGCTATCACGCTAATAGATTTGAGATCCGCAATGGGCGATTAACGGGTGCCCTCGCCTCAGAGATTGTCGATGCCAGGGGCAAGCGTGACTTTGTGGCTGCCACCTGTAAAAGTCTTAAGGTCGCTCTTGAGGATGCGGTGGCAGTTGGTGACGGCGCCAACGATTTGCAGATGCTGAACCTGGTCGGCACGGCTGTGGGTCATCAACCCAAGGAAGTTTTGCTGCCGCATTTGCATTTTGCCAACTGGGTTGGCGATCATCGGCTATTGCTACCGCTACTCGGGCTGGTTGGTTGATTGGACGAAATTTGTGGTATTCAATCGCGATTATCGAGGGCTAGTTGCTAGTTGCTCTAACTCTCTGTAGTTCAGGGCTACAGTTGCCACATATAGGTGTCGATAGCTAGGAGGAGCGAGGAGGTCTATGAACCAGTCGCACTCAACAGAATCACACCTACATCACTCTAGCGTAAGCTGGCGTTGGTTTGCCGTGGCTGCCACTCTTTGGATTGCCATCCTTATTGGTTTGCAGGAATCACCTGTTGGAGCCTATCTAGAATCACGCCTCGCCCGGCCCTTTGACTTCCGTGTCCGCAGTCTACTCGGACGCTCAGTCGAGATCAGTGACAAACTGAAAATCTACGCTGTTGATGACTCCACCGTCGGTCAGATTGGCGAGTCCATGCTAACCCTAGAGAAGTGGTCAGAGCTAATTAGACTGATCGTTCGCAACAGACCGTCCGCCATCTTCATTGATCAAATGTTTACACTTGCTGTTGATAAGTCCGGGACCTTTCGCGCTGCATTGGACTACGCTCGTGCCAGCGGAGTGGATATTGGTGTCGGCGCCTATTTTACGCCAAAGCCTATAAAATATCGGGACATGCTTGAGAGTGATCGACCCGAGTATTCACTGGCCAAGCTGTTAGGCAATGAAGTGAGCTCAAATTTAAGCGAGGATCACCTACCTCCCTTGTTGGATCGCCGTGAATGGTTTGGCTACGGGCCGGCAAATGTGCTTAGACCTTCACTTAGTTACATAGGACATATTATTTATAACGACGATGGACTCATCGCGCCTTTAGCGCGGTTGAATAACACGTCAGCACTCGGTCACCTTTCGATCTATGCGGCGAAGGATCGCAAAATTCAAGATGGAAAGCTTTACCTAGATAAGTCGCTGGTGCCCCTCAATCAAGCAGGTAATGTGGTTGTTAATATGCCTCACCCTGCTCACATATACTCTAAAACTAGGTCGGTCCAAGGCTTAGTGAGATTGGTAGAAGAGGGGCGTCCTTCTAGCGTGATACAGCCAGGTGACGTTGTGTTGATGTTGCCTCTTATGTTTACCGGTAACGTTGACTTTCACGACACGCCGTTTGGCAACCAACCAGGTGGCTTTATCCAGGTTGCCATGTTTAATAGCGTATTAACTGGAGAATGGCTGAAACCATTAATCGGTGGAGTTGTGCTAACAGCCGTATTCACTTTGATTGGTGGTATGGTCGGTATGCATTTCTTCGCGTCACCGTTTTGGCTGGCATTCGTAATAATTTCTTCCTTAATTTTGGTGGTCAGCGAATATGTCTTTTCCATGTACAGCGTCGTCGTGCCTTGGCTATTTCCCCTTATGGGATTCGTTGCAAACGCCATTACTATTTTTGCCGAAAAGACTCGCATCTTCGAGCGACGCAGTGAAGGACTGAGACAAGCTCTCGAGGGCTCTGTAGCTCCAGGTGAACTCCAGCATCTTCTGAAGTCTCCCGAGGCCATATCTTTTGAAGCTCGTGAACGCGTAGTGACTTTGATGTTCATCGACGTGGTTGGTTTTTCTCGCCTTGCCGAAAATATGATGCCAAGGATCGCATTTGAACAGTTGAAGACGATGTTGTCGACACTGGGGCAGGCAGTGCACGAATTTGGTGGCGTCATCGATAAGACACTAGGCGACGGCCTTCTCTGCTATTTTGGTTACCGTTTTGACGCTGATACCAGCTCGCCGGATCACGCAGAAAAAGCGCTGCGTTGCGCAATGAAGATCCAGGCCGACAACGTCAAACGTAATATTGAAGCTGCCGACGCTGGTGATCCGGTCTACCCACTGCGGATCGGTATCAATACAGCGTCTTGTTATCTGGGCGACCTTGGTTCGCAGAACCGTATTGATTTCACTGTGGTTGGTAACGGTGTGAACTTCGCCAAGCGGCTCGAAGGCGCTTGCGAGATGCACTCGGTTCTGGTGGGTGCCACGACTTATGACCTTGTGAAAAATGGTCCCTATCCTGCGGCAGCTGTCACCAAGCGGCAAATCAGGATCAAGCACCACTCGGAACTTGTCGAAGCCTATGAGTACGATCCGCTTTATGACAAACCGGATCTACGTCGAGTGGCGATCGAAGGGTTCCGTAAATCCGCTAATATCAATCGTAACGACAGGCGCTGGCCAGTTAACGATCCCGATCGCATCACCGTTAGTTGTGATTTTGGCGCTGCGGAGCTCGTTAACTTCTCCTACACCGGATTCAGTATCAGGCTTAAGAAGCTACTAGTACGTGGCACCCGTATGGCCATCAGTCTTGATAGTCCTACGGGTAAGCTCCAGGATCTTCTGGCTAAAGAGGGTATGCGGCTGCTCCATGGCGAGGTCAGGTGGGGTTATGCTGAGGGCAACGAATTCGTTCACGGTGTCTTTATCTCCAACCTCACGACTAAACAAAGTGAGATGTTAGTGCAGTATCTTTGTGAGTTTGCGTTTAGCTGGGACGGAGAGGCAGAAAAAGGAGAGCACAAAGCGTCATGACCAAACTTGTACGCATGCTGCTAATCTTATGGCTCAGTCTCGCGTTTGTGGCTTGCGTGACACCCACGTCTGCGGCTGATGATGAGAGCTTAGGCGACGAGGATCTCAAGCTCAAACCAAATTGGCACGACTTCCTCGGCTTTAGCAGTCCTGATCGTCCAATGTACAACGCGTTGGTCAATGGACCAGCGAAACGAGCTGTACCGGCTCCACTGCAGACACCCGAACTCTACGAAGGTGGAGTCTTTGGGTATTTGGGGTCAGCCAAGGCCTTTGTCGCCAGGCGCCGCACCATACCTGATTACCAACGGCTGTATTGGGTGATGGTCAAGGTGCTGTCAGAGAAGTACTCGTGCTTTATGACAGCAAAACAAAACCGTGGTGATGAGACCTGGGTGCAATGCCGCGACGGGCGCCAGGTAGTCTTTTGGCGCGACCAAAGCAGTCGATGGATTCAATTTCAAGCTAGGCAGTACGATCAAGAGGGCTACGAGATCGCTGTGCGTAAGCATCAAATCGTGCGGATCGGCGCACTGGCGAGCAACATAGGTCCCATTGAAGAGGCGAGGACTAATTGACGAGCTAGGTCGTAGGCTTCCTAAAGCCCAGGATTACAACGTATTTTGGGCTAAAGTTTTTTTTCGATTTGGCCGATAAGTAGGTTCGCATCGTTACTGGACTTAAGCCCTAACATTTTTTTGATTGCAAAATGAGGTGCACGAAGATGGCATCAAAGTTTATGGCGCTTGTCATTGGATTGACGATCCTAGACGGATGCAAGTTTGCAAGTGCGTCTAAGGTCAAGCATGATTTCGGTGAAATCGCCAACGCCGGCGATTTAATGATTAGCTGCAAGCCAGAGCAGTCCCCATCCAGCCCTGAGGATGCCGAAGCCTTGCAGTATCTTAAGGATCACATCAAGCGCCTTGTCGATGCCAATAGGTCGGTATTGCCCCAAGGAATCGAGAATGTCTGCCCCGTCATTGATGCTACTTACATGATCAATGCTTCTGCTGCGGCCGAAGGCGTGGTGACGCTAAATCGTGGTTTCCTATGGCTAGTATCCAACGACGCGCAAGTAGCAGCTGTGATCGCCCATGAATTGTCCCATACAGCCAGTCTGCACTCCATTGGTGGACGTGCCAAAGGTAATATCGTCAATGATAAGGACTACCAAGAGACGCAAGCAAAGCTAAGAGCCATATATCCCGAAATAACAACCGGCAAAGGTTTGCAAATCAATACCTCGTTCGCATCGCTGTACGAGACATTGATGAATACAGTAGCCAACAACGATACCCAACAGAAGTTGGTAAGACAGTATATGGAACTTCTCTGGCCGTTCTTGGATCGCACGGTAAACCAATTCGATCTTTTCATGACTAAGAGTAGCGATAAAATTGTGCCAGTGATCCAGCAGATGCCCGTCGATAGCGCTAATCGGGAGGCGGCTTGGAAGTATAGGGCAGACGAAATCAAATTCAAGGGTTACGAAGACGTTTTCCGTATGGTCGCATCGCACCGGTTGCTACTTTTAGAAGGGATGCAAGAATCGCAGCGAGCGGCCTTTTTGCGTGACGAGGCTGCTGCGATCTCGGACGGCGAACGCTTTCTGACTAGCTCAAATGAGTATAAAAACCTCAGACTACAACTCAATGCCATTGAAGAAAAGTACATGGTCAAGGATGTCGCCGCTAACTGGAAAGAGCAAGAAGCCGACGAGAAGGGACTCGAGCTGTTTATTAGAGCAGGTTACGATCCCAAAGAATACGCACAGATGTTTGCGCGACTTGAGCGTATCGACACCGAAAGCGAGAAAGGTCAAGTTCCAGTAGCAATGAGGCGGTCAGTCGCCGGCAAGCAGCTAGAGCCATTGGCGTCGGCAACGAGCTGTCACATTGCCGATAGGGTAGACACGAACAAATGCGAGCGCGGCTCAAGTACCCATCCTTCATCTTGTTGGCGTGAGCAAAACGTATACGACGAGTTGAAAAAGCATGAGGCAGACTACGCTTCACTTTTACCCAAGGCAAAAGGTCAAAACGTCTTTGGCGGCAAGCTTGCACGTTTGCAGTCGTACTACTTTACAACTGTGATGCAGAGTGGGAGTCCGACTGCTGCCAAAGCATCAGGATCCTGCGTCGATGTGCAGCCGGACCGTGACACCTGCGCCGACAAAAAAGCATGGGGACAGTGCAACGAGACTTGGATGCGTAGC